>NZ_MJGR01000029.1:0-63018 GCF_001865105.1 Curtobacterium sp. MCBA15_016 | reverse complement strand
GCGCCTCCCGTCCGTCGTGCGGGGACGTACCGGGGACGTACGCATGATCCGACACCCCACCAGTCGATCGACGCGCGCTTCGTCGGAACATGCACGCGTACCGTGTGCGTCCGCATGTTCCGACACTCCACCAGTCGATCGACGCGTGCTTCGTCGGAACGTGCACGCGCATGCACGCTCACAGGCGTCCCCGCACCACGCCGCCCACCCCCGCGCGTCAACCCGGGTTGACATCCATCAGTACGTCAATGTAGGTTGACACGCGTGGACCGACCGACCATCACGAGCCTCGCCGCCGGCGCAGCCGGAGACGACCCGTTCTCCGCCCTCGCCAGCGTGCGCGAACTCCGTCGTGAGCTCGACCGGACCGAGGAACTCGCCGCCCGACGTGCCCGGAACGCCGGCGCCTCGTGGCAGGAGATCGCGACGCTGCTCGGCGTCAGCCGCCAGGCAGTGCACAAGAAGTACGGCAGAAACTAGGAACACGATGAGCTCCCCCTTCGCCAGACCCAAGAAGACCGACGGTCCCCGCGCCACGTTCGGCCGACTGCTGAGCTACCTGTTCGAGAACAAGCCCGCGATGGTCGTCATCATCGTGCTGAGCGTCCTCGGTGCCGGTGCGTCCCTCGCGCAGCCGCTGCTCGTCAACCAGGTCATCACCGCCGTCCAGCACGGCAACACGCTGAGCACCCTCGTCTGGCTGCTCGTCGGACTCGTCATCGTCGCGGGCGTCCTCAACGGTGTGCAGCACTTCCTGCTGCAGCGCGCGGGTGAAGGCGTCGTCCTGTCCACCCGGCGGAAGCTCATCGCTCGCATCCTCAACCTGCCGATCTCCGAGTTCGACACGCGCCGCACCGGCGACCTCGTCTCCCGCGTCGGCAGCGACACGACACTGCTGCGCGCCGTGCTGACGCAGGGCCTCATCGAGTCGATCGGCGGTGCCCTGACGTTCATCGGTGCCATCATCGCGATGGCGGTCATCGACCCGCTGCTCCTCGGCATCGTCGTCGTCATCGTGCTCGTCGCGATCGTCGTCGTCGGCGGGCTCAGCCGCCGCATCCGCGTCGCGTCGAAGCGTGCGCAGGAGAAGGTCGGCGACCTCACCGCGGCGGTCGAACGCGGCATCGGTGCCGTCCGCACGATCCGTGCCGCCGGTGCCACCGAGCGCGAGGTGCACGAGGTCGACGGCCACGCGACCGAGGCCTACCGTCGTGGCCTCGACATCGCGCGGATGTCGGCGTTCGTCGTCCCGGTCGCGAGCATCGTCATGCAGGTCGCGTTCATCGCCGTCCTCGGGGTCGGTGGTGCACAGGTCGCAGCCGGCACCATCACGATCGCGACGCTCATCACGTTCATCCTGCTGCTCTTCATGATGATCATGCCGCTCGGCCAGGCCATGGGCGCCGCCGTCGCCGTCGCCCAGGCGCTCGGTGCGCTCGGCCGGATCGAGGAGATCCTGCACCTCCCGACCGAGGCGCAGGACGACCAGGCCGTCCGCGTCGCCGCCGCGGTGGAGAGCGACGACGCGATCGCCTTCGAACACGTGTCGTTCCGGTACGCGCGTCCGGCCCAGGCCTCCGGTGCGGACGGCGCCGAGCCGGCCGTCGACGACGACACCGCCTCCGACGACGTGGTGCTGCACGACGTGTCCTTCCGGGTCCCCCGCGGATCGCGGGTCGCACTCGTGGGTCCGTCCGGCGCGGGCAAGTCGACCACACTCGCCCTCATCGAACGGTTCTACGACCCGACCGACGGGGTCATCCGGCTCGGCGGCGTCGACGTCCGTGGCCTCGACCGCGCCGAGCTGCGCGCGCAGATCGGGTACGTCGAACAGGACGCTCCGGTGCTCGCCGGCACGATCCGGGCGAACCTGCTGCTCGGTTCACCGGACGCCACCGAGGACGACTGCGTCCGCGTGCTCGAGGCCGTCAACCTCGGCGAGGTCCTGCACCGCGACCCCCGCGGCCTCGACGCCCAGGTCGGCGAGGACGGCGTCATGCTCTCCGGCGGTGAACGGCAGCGGCTCGCGATCGCCCGGGCACTCCTCGCCGCTCCGCCGATCCTGCTGCTCGACGAGTCCACCTCGTCGCTCGACGGCGTCAACGAGCAGAAGATGCGCCTCGCGATCGATGCCGTGGCCGAGGACCGAACGCTGCTCGTGATCGCGCACCGGCTGTCCACGGTGGTGGACTCGGACGTGATCGTCGTGCTCGAGCACGGCCGGGTCGTCGGCGTCGGGACCCACTCGGAGCTCGTCGAGTCGACGCCGCTCTACCGCGACCTGGCGAAGCACCAGCTCCTCGTCTGAAGCCGCGGAGGGCCACCGTCCGACTTCCGCGCGCTGGGGTCAGAGGAGCGCGCCGTCGGGGTTGCCCAGTCCCTCGTCCATGTCGCTGTGGTCGACGTGCCCACCTGCGGCGCGGATCTCGTCGAGTGCTCGCGCGCTGCGGGCTTCGTCCACCCCGACCACGAGGTCGTCGTAGACGGCGACGTCGTATCCCGCAGCCCGGGCGTCGAGCGCCGATGCCCGCACGCAGTGGTCGGTGGCGATGCCGACCACGTCGATCGTGACGACGCGGTGCTCGGCCAGGACCTCGGGCAGCGGGACGCCGTCCTCGGTGCGCGCCTGGAAGGCCGAGTAGTCCGGCGTGCCCTGCCCCTTGAAGACGTGCACGTCGATCGGAGCGGTGTCGAGCCGCGGGTGGTACTCGGCCCCCGGGGTCCCGGCGACGCAGTGCACCGGCCAGGTCGACTCGTAGTCCGGTCCCTCGGGACCGGCGAAGTGGCCGCCGTTGTCGTCGTCGCCGTGGTGCCAGTCGCGGGAGCCGACGATGAGGTCGTACTCGTCGGCGTGCCGACCGAGGAACGCGGTGATGCGTCGCGCGAGGTCGTCCCCGCCGGTCACACCGAGGGCACCGCCCTCGGTGAAGTCGTTCTGGACGTCGACGACGAGGAGTGCCCGGGACATGGGTCCATCCAACACCCGCGGCCTCAGGAGCCGGTGAGCCTGCTCCCGCACGAGTACGTCGCCGCCGTCACCGCGTCGAGTGCGGGCAGCGCCGCGGCCCGCGAGGACCCGATCGCGTAGAAGGCGAACGTCAGCCGGGTGCCGTCGGCCGCGTCGATGTAGCCGCCGAGGGTGTTCGCGCTGTCGATCCACCCGGTCTTCGCGTGCACCTTGCCCCGGGCGACCGCGTTCGCCCCGGTGAACCGACTGGCCAGCGTGCCGGACTGCCCGGACACCGGCAGGGCGTTCGCGAGCGTCCCGAGGCCCTTCGCACCGGCGGCGACCTGCACCATGAGGTGGGCGACGAAGTTCGGCGACACGGCGTTCGCGGCGCTCTCCCCCGAGCCGTCCTTGATGACGATGCCTGCAGGGTCGACGCCGTACGACTTCAGGGCCGCCTGGTACACGGCGGTCAGCGAGGCTGCGGAGCCGTCCGAGCCGGACTCCTTCGACGAGATCCGCGCGAGCATCTCGGCGAGGGTGTTGTCCGAGTTCGGGATCATCTGCCCGATGAGCGTCGACACCGGCTGCGAGGAGACGGTGGCGATCGTGTCCGTGCTGGTCGTGGCACGTTGCACGATCTGCGCGTTCCCCGCACCGGCGACCCCGGCGTTCGCGAGGGCCGTGCGGAACAGGTCCCCGGCGCGACCGACCGGGTCGGTGGAGCGCGGCGAGGTCTGGGCACCCGGGTTCGCGCGGTCACCGTCGACCATGAGCGCCGTGACGTTCGGCTGGTAGCCGATCGTCCGCTCGCTCACCGGCCAGGTGGGGTCCCAGGCGTCGGCGTCGTTCCAGTACGTGTCGTCCGTGACGATCGTCGTCACCGGGGTGTTGCCGAGCTTCGCCTTCACCTGCTGGGCGAGCTGCGCGAGCGTCGGGGCGCCCGGGTACACCGTCGCTCCGCCGGCCGAGAGCGTGGCGTCACCGTGGCCGACGAGGGCGATCGCACCGCCGGACTCCTTCGTCACGGTGGTGGGGATGCGGTGGTCGCCGCCGAGGACGGCCAGCGCGGTCGCCGTCGTCAGGGTCTTCATCACGCTGCCGGTCTGTGCGGCCTCGTCACCGTTGCGTGAGAACAGCACCTCGCCGGTCTTCGCGTTCATGACGTACCCCTCGAACGCGCCGAGGCCGCTCGCCGAGGCGGCGTTCGTGATCGTGCAGGTCCGGAGGGCGGAGGGGCCCGCGGCGTCGTCCGGCACCGTGCGGCCGCTCGGCGTCGGTGTCGGGGTGGGGGCGGCCGTCGTCGGTGCGGGGCTGCTCGACGCGGTGGCGGACGCCGTCGCGGCCGCCGTGGTCGTCGGGGTCGGCATCGTCGCCGCCGCCACGGCCACGGCACCGCCGGACCCGAGCACGAGCACGGTCGCGAGGCCACCCGCGATCCACGGCACCGGGCGGCGGGCGAACGAGGCGCGGACGGCGGTGCGCGCGTCGCGGAGGCGGTCCGCGACGCCGCGCGGTGAAGGCTGCTGGTCGGACATCGCGAACGATCCTACGGAACTGCGGGAGGAGCCTCCAGGCCCACTTTCCGGATCCGGACGTTCCGCGCCCTGCCGGACGTCAGCCGTCGGCCGGTCGCGTCAGCCGTCAGCCGGGTACCGGACGCCGACCTGTCGGCGAGCCTCGTCCATGAGGGCCATGATCGCGACCGTCTCCTCGGGGTCCATCGGGCCGCCCTCGTGGGTGCCGGACTCGACCATCGACTCGAACGCGCGGACCTCGTGCGCGTAGCCGGTGAGTTCCTCGCGCCCGTCGAACTCCTCGACGACGTTCCCGTCGCGGTCGCGGAGCCGCCAGGTCGTCGGCGTGAACCACGTCGAGTCCAGGTCGATGCGGCCGTCCTCGCCGATGACCGAGGCGGTGTTCGGACTGCGGAGGTCGAGCCCGAAGTGGAGCATCGACTGCGTCCCGCCCTCGTGCGTCAGCACCAGGCCCATCTGGGTGTCGACGCCCTGCTCGCTCAGGGTGCCCGCGGCGACGACCGACGTGGGGACGCCGAGGACGTCGACCGCGAAGGAGATCGGGTAGATGCCGAGGTCGAGCATGGCGCCACCGCCGAGCGCCGGGTCGTTCAACCGGTGTGCCGGGTCGGACGGCAGCGCCTGGTGGTGCGTCGCCTCGACGAGCCGGACCCGCCCGATGCGGCCCTCGGCCACGAGCTCGCGGATCATCGACATCTGCGGGAGGAAGCGCGTCCACATCGCCTCCATGACGGCGACGTCGGCCCGCCGGGCGGCGTCGACCACCAGGCGGGCCTCGTCCGCCGTGATCGTGAAGGCCTTCTCGACTAGGACGTGCTTGCCGGCCTCGATGGCGAGCAGTGCGTCCGCCGCGTGCCGCGAGTGCGGTGTCGCGACGTACACGGCGTCGACGCCGTCGTCGGCGACGAGGTCCTCGTAGGAGCCGTGCGCCCGCGGGATCCCGAACTCGGCCGCGAACGTCTCGGCGCTCGCGAGCGTCCGGCTGCCGACCGCGACGAACTCGACCCCCGCGGCCGTGCAGTCGCCCACGAAGGACCGTGCGATGCCGCCCGTACCGATGACTCCCCAGCGAACCGTCATGGGACCTGTCTACCAGGGGCCACGGTCGGCACACCGCGGTCCGCCCGCAGCACTTTGGTATGGACTGCACCGGTGATTGCCAGCTAGCGTGCTGCTGCACCCCCTGAACGGGGGTCCCGCGGTCGCGTCCGACGGCCGCTCCCCCAGCAGAAAGCGATCAGGTCCTCCATGCGCCGATCCGTCCTGTCCGTCGTCGCCACGAGCGCGGCCATCGTCATCACCTCGACCCTCGTCGGTGTCACCCCGGCGACCGCTCACGGCTGGGGATCGCCCGGACACGGCTGGGCACCGCCAGGACACTCGGCCGACGCGGGACTGCAGCCCCGGACGCAGTTCACGATGGCGGCCGACGGCTCCTCCGGCGCGAGCCAGGGCGGCGAGGGCATCCCGAACATCGACTCGGTCAAGAAGACCATCGCGACGTACTACGGCGACCCCGGCACCGGACTCGCGAACCGCACCGACTCCCCCTACATCCGCGAGATGCGGTCCATCGTCGACCGGCAGAGCGCCCAGCTGCAGCGCATCCACGACGCCGCGGTCCGTCGCGGCGAGAAGCCCGCGATCGTCCTCGACGCCGACGACACGACGCTGTGGACCTACGACATGGAGGTCGCGGACATGCACTTCGTGTTCGACCCGGCCCGCCAGGACGAGTGGGTGCAGGACGAGCGCTTCCCCGCGACGCCGTCGATGGTCGGCTTCGTGAACCGGGCGCAGTCGCTCGGGTTCACGGTCTTCGGCCTCACCGGTCGGAACGACGACCAGAAGGCCGCCACCGTCCAGAACCTGTCGAAGGTCGGCTACACCGCGTTCACCCAGGACCGCTTCTTCACGAAGTGGACCGGAGTCGGTGCGTCCCAGCAGCCGTCGTACATCACCTGTGCCACGGCGAAGTGCACGACCGTCGAGTACAAGGCGCTCACGCGGAAGCACATCGAGCAGGACCTCGGCTACGACATCGCGCTCAACGTCGGTGACCAGTGGAGCGACCTGCAGGGCGGGTACGCCGACCGCTCGGTGAAGCTGCCGAACCCGACCTACTACCTGCCCTCGGCCGACCTGCCCGGCGTGTCCGAGCCGCGCCTGACGCCCCGCACGCACTTCACCATGGCCGCCGACGGCTCCTCCGGCGCCACCCAGAGCGGCGAGGGCATCCCGAACATCGACTCGGTGAAGTCGACCATCGCGACGTACTACGGCGACCCCGGCACCGGCCTCGCCAACCGCACCGACTCCCCGTACATCCGCGAGATGCGGTCCATCGTCCGGAAGCAGGCTCCCGTCGTCGCCGCTCAGTGCGCCGTCGGCCGGAAGCTCCACCGCAACCCCGCCATCGTGCTCGACGCCGACGACACCACCCTGTGGACCTACGACATGGAGGTCGCCGACATGCACTTCGTGTTCGATCCCGCCCGCCAGGACGAGTGGGTGCAGGACGAGCGCTTCCCCGCCACCCCGTCGATGACCTCGCTCGTGTCGATCGCCCAACGCTCCGGCTGCACGATCATCGGGCTCACCGGGCGCAACGACGACCAGAAGACCGCCACGATCGAGAACCTGCAGAAGGTCGGGTACCCGCAGTTCGCGGCGACGCAGCGCGGCACGCAGACGTACTACACGAAGTGGACCGGCGTCGGTGCCTCGCAGCAGCCGTCGTACATCACCTGCGCCACGGCGAAGTGCACCACCGTCGAGTACAAGTCGCAGACCCGTGCGCACATCGAGTCGCGCTCGGGTGGGCGCTACGACGTGGTGGCGAACTTCGGCGACCAGTACAGCGACCTGCTCGGTGGGTCGGCGGACCGGAGTGTGAAGCTGCCGAACCCGACGTACTACCTGCCCTGAGGCCGGGTCGGGCCGGGCGCGCAGGCGCCCGGCCCGGCTCAGGCCCGGCGCCCGGCGCCCGGCGCCCGGCCCGGCTCGGGCCCGGCGCCCGGCGCGGCTCGGGCCCGGCTCCCGGGTCGGGAAGCAGAAAGCCCCGGTCAGACACTGTCTGACCGGGGCTTCTCGGAGCCGCCTGTCGGAATCGAACCGACGACCTATTCATTACGAGTGAATCGCTCTGCCGACTGAGCTAAGGCGGCGGACGCTCCGTTGCCGGAGCGGCACGGGACACGACTATACAGGTTCAGACGAGCGAACGCGAAACGAGCGCGTCGAGGTCGGCGAAGGACCGTTCGAGCTCGTCGACGAGGTGGGTGTCCGACCCCGCGTCCGACCACTCCCACCACGCGTGCCGCAGCGCAGCCAACGCCACGAGGGACGCCAGCCGCGCCCGACGACGCCGCTCCGGGGTCTCGCCGGAGGCGTCCGGAGCTCCGTCCGCAGCCGCCGCGAAGCGCGCCACGATGGCCCCCTCGATCGCCGCCTGGAACTCCTTCATCGACTCCATCCGCCGACTGAAGAGCTCCGGCGCGGCGCGGAGCACCTGCTGCCGCTCTTCGATCAGCCCACGCTCCTCGATGAGTTCGCGCGTCGAGTGCACGAGCAACGCCCCGAGGTCGGCGAGCAGGTCCCCCGTCGGCCCACCGGCCACGAAGTCCGCGAGGGTGTCGTCGTCCGGGAGCGTGGGATCGTCGCCGAGGATCGCGCCTTCCTTGTTCGGGAAGTAGTTGAAGAACGTCCGCGGCGACACGTCCGCACGCCGCGAGATCTCGTCGACCGTCACCGCCGCGAGCCCCTCCTCGATCGCGATGCGGAGCGCGGCCTGCTGGATCGCGAGTCGGGTGGCGCGGCGCTTCCGCTCGCGCAGGCCGGGTTCTGCGTCGGACATGCGGTGATTGTCCCATGCGCGGGGGCGCGGGCGGATGGGGAACGTCACAGGGTGCGGTCCGGGACGGCCTGGAGGCGCGGTGCGAGCGCGTCCTGCGTCTCACCTCGGGCAGGTGGTCCCGCCCAGGGCGCGGGTCAGCGGCGCGCGCGGGCGATGGTGACGAGCAGCGCCTCGAGCGCGAGGAGGGCCGCCACGTTCGCGGCGATGCGCTGCCGAGCGAGCGCGATGGCGTCGAGCACCTCGAGCGCAGCGGCCGGGGGCACCGACTGCAGCGCGTGGTCGAGCTGTTCCCGCATCGCGAGGTTCACCGGTTCCGCCGGCGCCCCGAGCCCGAGCAGCAACAGGTCACGGTACAGCGACGAGACGTCCACGAGGATCCGGTCCAATCCGTCCCGGAGGCTCCGCGTCGCCCGACGCTTCTGGTCTTCCTCGAGCAGGCGCAGCTGCGAACGGAGTGCCGGTGGGATCGTGCCACCGGGCTCGATGCCGAGCGAGCGCATCGCGGCGTCACGTTCCTCGGCGTCGCGCTGCTGCGTGATCGCCTTGGCGTCCTCGTCGGCGACGGCGAGCAGGTCGGCGGCGGCCATCACGGCGTCTCCGACGGTCCGGACGCCGAGCACCGTGCTGAGCGTGCGGCGTCGACGATCGCGGGCGTCCTCGCTGGTCGCCAGACGCTGTGCCATGCCGATGTGGCTCTGCGCCTGGCGTGCGGCGTCCATCGCGAGGACGCGGTCCACACCGGTCCGGGCGACGAGCAGGTCTGCGACGGACTCGATGCCCGGCACGCGGAGGCGGACCGACCGCACGCGCGACCGGATCGTCGGCAGCAGGTCGGCCTCGCTCGGGGCGCAGAGGATCCACACGGTGCGCTCCGGCGGTTCCTCGAGCGCCTTGAGGAGCAGGTTCGACGTGCGTTCCGTCATGCGGTCCGCGTCCTCGATGATCACCACGCGGTACCGGCCGACGGAGGGCGAGTAGTGCGACGACGTGACGAGCTGCCGGATCTCGTCGATGGTGATGATGACCCGCTGCGTGGTCAGGACCGAGACGTCGGGGTGGGTCTTCGCGGTGATCTGCTGGAGCGTGTGGTCGTCGTCCGGACCGTTGCCGACGAGTGCGGCGGCGAAGGCGGACGCGACGTTCGACCGGCCGGAGCCGGGAGGCCCGGTGATCAGCCACGAGTGCGTCATGCCACCGGTGCCGTCGGGCGACTCGGCCGCGTTGCGGAGCGACGCGACCGCTTCCTCTTGCCCTGTCAGGCCGTCCCACACGCTCACGGGATCATCCTGCCAGCCGCCACCGTCATCCCTCGACGATCCCGACCAGTGGACCGACCGCGGAACGGATCGCGCGCTGGACGTCCGTGGCCGGGGCGGACGCGTCCACGACGAGGAAGCGCTCGGGCTCGGCGGCGGCCATGTCGAGGAACGCCTGGCGGACCGTCTCGTGGAACGTCTCGGCCTCGGACTCGAGTCGGTCGAAGGTGTCTCCGCGCGCCGCGGCCACCCGCGCACGCCCGACGGTGACGTCGAGGTCGAGCAGGATCGTGCGGTCCGGCGTGAGCCCGTCCGACGCCCAGTCCGACACCGAACGGATGTGCTCGGCGCCGAGGCCGCGCGCGACCCCCTGGTACGCCACCGAGGAGTCGATGTACCGGTCCTGCAGCACCACGTCGCCGCGGGCGATGGCGGGGCGGACGAGGGTCTCGACGTGGTGCGCGCGATCGGCCGCGTAGAGCAGGGCCTCGGCCCGAGGCGCGACGTGGCCGCGCTCGTGCAGGACGATCTCGCGGATCCGCGTGCCGAGGTCGGTGCCGCCCGGCTCACGGGTGCGCACCACGGTCCGGCCGTGCTCCTCGAGCCAGGCGGTCAGCAGCTCCGCCTGCGTCGTCTTGCCCGCACCGTCGCCGCCCTCGAGCGTGATGAACCGGCCGGTCACTTCTTCTTGGCCGCCGGCTTCCGCGCCGGTGCCTTCTTCTTCACCGGTCCCTTGGCACGCTTGTCCGCGATGAGCTGCACGGCGCGGGCGTGGTCGACGGCCTCGACGTCCTCGCCGCGCGGGATCGTCGCGTTGGTCTCGCCGTCCGTGACGTACGGACCGAACCGGCCGTCCTTCATCTTGATCGGCTTGCCGGACACCGGGTCGGCGTCGAACTCCTTGAGCGCTGCGCTCGCCGAGCTGCGGCCGCCGTACTTGGGCTGGGCGAAGAGCTCGAGCGCACCGGGGAGGTCGATGTCGAAGATCGCGTCCTCGCCCGGCAGGGTTCGGGTGTCCGTGCCCTTCTTGAGGTACGGACCGTAGCGGCCGTTCTGCGCGGTGATGTCGTCGCCGGACTCGGGGTCCTTGCCGACGACCCGCGGCAGGTCGAGCAGCTTCAGCGCCGTCTCGAGGTCGACCGTCTGCGGGTCCATCGACTTGAAGAGGGACGCCGTGCGCTCCTTGGTCGCCGCGGGCTTCTTCGTGGTCTTCTTCGCCGGAGCCTTCTTCGCGGCACCCTTCGCGGTGGTCTTCGCTGCGGGCTCCGCCTCGGCGGCGGCCGGCGTGGCCTGCGCGTCGAGCACCTCGCCCGTCGCGGCGTCGACCGCGGGTTCCGGCTCCGGGGTGCGCTCGGTCACGTACGGACCGAACCGGCCGTCCTTCGCGAGGACCTCTTTTCCGGTCTCGGGGTTGATGCCGACGACGCGGTCCCCGAGCACCGGGGCGTCCACGAGCTCGCGGGCCTTCTCGGCGGTGAGCTCGTCGGGAGCGAGGTCCTCGGGCACGTTGACGCGACGGGGCTTCTCGGGGTCGTCGCTCGGCACCTCGATGTAGGGGCCGTAGCGACCGATGCGGAGGGTCAGCCCCGGCGCCAGTTCGACGGAGTTGATCTCGCGCGCATCGATCTCGCCGAGGTTGTCGATGACCGTGCGGAGCCCGCGCTGGTCACCACCACCGAAGTAGAACTCCTTGAGCCAGTCGACCCGGTCGGCGTCGCCGTTCGCGATCCGGTCGAGGTCGGCTTCCATGTCGGCCGTGAACTGGTACTGCACGAGGTCACCGAAGTACTCCTCCAGCAGCCGGACCACGCTGAACGCGATCCAGTTCGGCACGAGCTGGGTCCCGCGCAGCGACACGTAGCCGCGGTCGATGATCGTCGGGCTGATCGTCGGGAAGGTCGACGGGCGACCGATGTCGAGGTCTTCGAGCGTCTTGATGAGGCTCGCCTCGGTGTAGCGCGGCGGCGGGGTGGTGTCGTGGCCCTTCGCGACGACGTCGTCGACGGCGAGGTGCTCGCCTTCCTTGACGTCCGGCAGCGCCACGTCGTTGCCCGAGCGGTCCGAGGACTCGTGGCGGTCCTCGTCCTTGCCCTCTTCGTAGGCGTTGAGGAACCCGCGGAAGGTGATGACCGTGCCGGACGCCGTGAACTCGGCGTCGGTGCCGTTCGCCGTGGCCGGGATGCCCTCGACGGACTCCCCGGAGGAGATGCCGAGCACGATCGATGCTGTGGAGCCCTTGGCGTCCGCCATCTGCGACGCGATGGTGCGCTTCCAGATGAGGTCGTAGAGGCGCCACTCGACACCGGTCAGCGTCCCCTCGAGCTGCGACGGGGTGCGGAAGGTGTCGCCGGCGGGCCGGATCGCCTCGTGCGCTTCCTGCGCGTTCTTGCTCTTGCTCGCGTAGACGCGCGGCTTGTCCGGCACGGTCGCGGCGCCGTAGAGGTCCGCGGCCTGCTTGCGAGCGGCGTCGAGCGCCTGCTTCGACAGGTTGACCGAGTCCGTACGGATGTAGGTGATGTAGCCGTTCTCGTACAGCGTCTGCGCCGCACGGGCGGTCTGTCGCGGCGAGAGGCGGAGCTTGCGCGCCGCTTCCTGCTGCATGGTCGACGTCGTGAACGGTGCTGCCGGGCGGCGCGTGTAGGGCTTCGACTCGACGCTGCGGACGGTGGCGTCACCGGCACGCTCGAGCACGGTGGTGAGCGCGGCCGCGGCGGCTTCGTCGAGGCGGACGGCCTCGCCCTTCAGGGCACCGCGGTCGTCGAAGTCACGACCGGAGGCGACCCGGGTCCCCTGGACCCGCGCGAGTCGAGCGGTGAAGGCGGCGTCGCCCTCCTTCTCGAAGCGCGCACTGAGGTCCCAGTAGTTGGCGGACACGAACGCGAGGCGTTCGCGCTCACGGTCGACGACGAGACGCGTGGCAGCGGACTGCACGCGACCGGCCGAGAGCCCCGGACCGATCTTGCGCCAGAGCACGGGCGAGACCTCGTACCCGTAGAGACGGTCGAGGATGCGGCGGGTCTCCTGCGCGTCGACGAGCGCGGTGTCGAGCTCACGGGTGGCTTCCTGCGCGCGCTGGATCGCCTCCTTCGTGATCTCGTGGAAGACCATGCGCTTGACCGGCACCTTGGGCTTGAGGACCTGCAGCAGGTGCCACGCGATGGCCTCGCCTTCGCGGTCCTCATCAGTTGCGAGGTAGAGCTCGTCGGCTTCCTTGAGCGCACGCTTCAGCTCGGAGACGGTCTTCTTCTTCGCGTCCGAGACGACGTAGTAGGGCTCGAAGCCGTTGTCGACGTCCACCGAGAACTTGCCGAGCGAGCCCTTCTTGAGCTCCGCCGGCAGGTTCTTGGGCTCGACGAGGTCCCGGATGTGTCCGACGGACGCCTGGACCTCGTATCCGTCACCGAGGTATTGCGCGATCGTCTTGGCCTTCGCGGGGCTCTCGACGATGACGAGCTTCTTCGTGCCTGGCACGTGTCTCCTTGATCGATGGTGCGCGTCGGCCCTGGACGACGAGCGCGTCCGGGTCGACCGGGGCACCGATGACCGGGGGCCGACAGGCACACCATACACATAGTGTTCGGGCTGGTCGTCCGCCGGACCGGCGACTGCGACTGCGCCCACGGCGAACGGTCCGCCGCCGACCACGACCCGGACCCGCGCGGCGGAGGCAGCCGTCCCGCAGGTGTCGAGGGCTGCCTGGTTCCTCGCTGCCACGCGCGTCGCGGCGGAGCAGGGTTCGCCCGGGACGAGCCCGACGAGGGCCGCCGCGGCGGCGAGCGCCGAGGCGTCGGCAGCGGCCTGGGCGCGGATCGTGGCCACGCGCAGTCCGGCTCCGGCGAGCGCCGCCGTCAGGACGACGAGGACGACGCCGACGACCGCCGAGAGGAGGACGGTGGCGGACCCGCGCTCGTTCACCGTCCGTCCTCCGCAGCGCAGCCGGTGGCACGGAGCGGGACGGCCTCGAACGGCCCCGCGGCCCCTCGTGCTGCCCGGACGCAGACGACACCACCGTCGCGGTACACCGTCATGCCGGCCCCGGGTGCGAGGTGCTCGAGGGCTGCGCGCCCGGCGTCGTCGTCCCCGCGACCGAACGCTCGTGCCGCCGTGGCCGCCGCGAGCTGGAGGCGACCGAGGCCGTCGACGACGAGCACCGCGGCGACGAGCGAGGTCAGGACGAGTGCCACGACGGGGAGCACGACCGCGAACTCGACGCTCACGGTGCCGCGCTCCCCGTCCGCCGGCGGGCGCGGGTCAGCCGTGCGCGGGTCAGAGGGACAGGGCACCGCGGACGAGTTCCGTGAGGATGCTCTGCACTTCTCCGGAGCGCATCACGGCGACGAGCACCCCGGCGAACGCGACGGCGGCGAGGATCACCACCGCGTACTCGGCCGTCGCCGATCCCCGGTCGTCGTCGAGTCGTCGCCGGAGTCGTGCGCCGAGGGGCTGGCGGTGCGTGCTGGGTGAGTCGGTCATGTGACTGTCCTTCCTGGTGCGGTGCGGTGCGATGCGATGCGATGCGACCAGCCTCGCCGCGGGCGGCCCTCGGCACGGGAACGGTCACCGGATCTGTGGAGGATCAGCCGACGTCGACGACGGTGGAGGAGAGGACGCCGACCACCACCGGGACGACCCCGACGAGGACGAACGCCGGGAGGACGCACACCCCGAGCGGCAGGACGAGCCGGACCGCGAGTCGTTCCGCGGCGGCGAGGCCCGCGGCAGCGACGTCGTCGCGGACGTCCTCGGCAGCCGCACGGAGCAGCGACGCCGCCGGGACCCCGGCACGCTGCGCGAGTGCGAGGACCTCCCGGAGGTGTTCGCCGTCCGCGGCACGGCACGGTCGGTCGGCGAAGGCGGTCCGCACGGCCGCTCCCCCGTCCGCCCACGACCCACCACCCGACACCGCGACCGCCCACGCGTCGAGCAGCACGCCCGGCAGGTGCCCGTCGGGCGTCGCCGCACGGACGAGGCGCGCGGTCCACGCCCGCCCCAGCACGACCAGCGCGGTGGCGAGGACGACGCAGGTCCAGCCGATCGGCGACGCCACGAGCACCTGGACGGCACCCGATCCCCAGGTCGACCCGAGCGCGAGGCCGAGCAGCGGCAACGCGAGCACCACCCGGGCGCTCGCGCGTGGACCGGCGAGTGCCACGAGGACAGCGCGGTCCGATGCCGCCGACCGCCGGAGCGCTCCGGCGAGCGTGCGGACGGTGCCCGCCGACGGCGCCCCGGTGTGTTCGGCGACGCGGAGCACGGCGGCGACGTCCTGCCACGCGGGGCCGGCGTCCCGCGGGAAGCCGCCCACCAGTGCCCACGCCCGGGTGGGCGGAACGCCGGCGGCGACGAGCGTCGCGACCCGGTCCAGCGTCCGGGCCGCCGCCGCTGGGTCGAGGGCCGCGTGCCGTGGGCGCACCGACCGTCTCACCGCGACCGGTCCACCGGACGGACCACGAGCCTCCCGTCCGGACCGACACGGAACGCACCCACCGCGCCCAGCCGCCGCCGTCCCGCGTGCCGCTCGACGTGCACCACCAGGTCGAGCGCACTGACCGCCTGCCGGGCGAGCGCCTCCGGCCCGAGCCCGGCGAGCGCACCGAGTGCCTCGAGCCGCGCTGCCACGTCGGCGATCCCGTTGGCGTGCACCGTCCCCGCTCCCCCGTCGTGCCCGGTGTTCAGGGCGGAGAGGAGCTCTCGGACCTCGGCGCCCCGGCACTCCCCGACGACGATGCGGTCGGGTCGCATGCGGAGCGCTTCGCGGACGAGCCGGTCGAGGCCGAGCGCACCGGCGCCCTCGGCGTTCGCCTGCCGGGCCTCGAGCGTGACGACGTGCGGGTGGTCGATCCGGAGTTCGGCGACGTCCTCGACGGTGACGATCCGCTCGTCGGGCGGGACGGCCGCCAGCATCGCGGCGAGCATGGTGGTCTTGCCGCTCCCGGTCGCGCCGGTGACGAGCACGTTGCGGCGCTCGTCGACCGCTCGCTCGAGGACCGATCGAGGGACGCGCGCGAACGCTCCGAGCGCCTCGAGCGACTGCAGGGTCGGCCGGGTCGGTGCGGGCAGTCGGATCGAGACCGCGGTCCCGCCGACGGACACGGGTGCGAGCACGACGTGCACGCGGATGCCGTCGCCGTGCCGGACGTCGACGCAGGGCGTGGTCTCGTCGACGTGCCGCCCGCCCCGTGCCACGAGTTCGGTCGCGAGTTCCCGCACCCGCCGTTCGGGCAGCTCGGGTCCGGCTCGTTCGAGCCCGCACCCCCGGTCGACCCACGTCCCGCGGCCACCGACCACGAGGACGTCGGTGACGCCCGCGTCGCCGACGAGCGCGGCGAGCTCCTCGAACTCAGCGGCGACGACGTCCCGACTCCGGATCGGTCGCGTGGCGCCGGGCAGGAACGGGGCGTCGGCACGGTGTCGGTGCATGCGACCAGAGAGTAGGGAACGGCCGTCGCCGTTCGGCGGTCCACTGCACCTTCTGTGGAGAGCTGCCCGCTCGGCGAGCAACGGACCGTTTTGTACCCCGGCACGCAATGCCGTACCCCACTCGGTGTCCCAGCGTCGGAACACCCGCACGCTACGGCCCGCCGAGCAGTGCCGAGTTCGTTTGTGCAACACGTGTCGAACAACCCGACGCACCGTTCCATGCAGGAGCATGGACAGGTCTGTCCACGCTTCGGCATGCCCGCGCGGATCGACGCGTGTCACCGACCACGAGCGCGGTCATCCGTGGCACGAACCGGCCCGGAAACGAGAAGAGGCGGCACCGGTTGGGGGGAACAGGTGCCGCCTTGACATCGGTGGATTGGGGGGAATCCGAACCGTTGCCGCCGGAAACGAGTCCAGCGGGAACTACTGTACCCCATGATCGGCCTCCGGAAGCAACCCCCGGATGGACTTCTGGGCGTGCCGCGGTGCACGCCCAGAGCGAACAGGACCGCCACGGCCGCACGCGCCCCCGCCGACCCGCGCCCATGCCGAGGGGTAGTCTCCGACTGCACCCCTGCCGCAACGACGCGAAAGGACATCGATGTCCGCTCCGACCCAGACCGACCCCCGCAACGACGGAGCCCCCGGCAGCCCGGACACCCCGGACGCAGGCCGAGACGCCACGTTCCCCCCGTCGCCGGAGTTCGTCGCCGACGCCGTCGCACACGAGGACCTGCACGAGGCCGCCTCCGCCGACCGCGAGGCGTTCTGGGCGGACCAGTCCCGCGCGCTCCTCGACTGGCGGACGCCGTTCACCCAGACCCTCGACTGGTCCGGAGCCCCGTTCGCGAAGTGGTTCGCCGACGGCACGCTCAACGTCGCCGAGAACTGCCTCGACCGGCACGTCCGCGCGGGCAACGGCGACCGGGTGGCGATCCACTTCGAGGGTGCTCCCGGGGACACCCGACGCATCACCTACGCCGAGCTGACCGCCGACGTGCAGCGCGCCGCGAACATGCTCACCGACCTCGGCGTCGGGCAGGGCGACCGCGTCGTCGTCTACCTCCCCCTCATCCCCGAGGCCGTCGTCACGATGCTCGCCGTCGCCCGCATCGGCGCCGTGCACTCGGTCGTGTTCGGTGGCTTCAGCGCGGAGAGCCTCCGCGCCCGCATCGAGGACGCCGGCGCGAAGCTCGTCGTCACGGCCGACGGCGGCTGGCGCCGTGGCGCGGTGTCCGCGCTCAAGCCCGCGGTCGACGAGGCGCTCGAGGGCGAGCGCACCGACAGCGTCGAGCACGTCCTCGTCGTCAAGCGCGGCGGCAACGACATCGCCTGGAACGAGCGCGACCTCTGGTGGCACGAGGAACTGGCGAAGGCGGACCCCACCCACGAGGCGCAGGCCTTCCCCGCCGAGACGCCCCTCTTCATCCTCTACACCTCGGGCACGACCGGGAAGCCGAAGGGCATCGTGCACACCTCCGGCGGGTACCTGACCCAGGCGGCGTACACGCACAAGAACGTGTTCGACATGCACCCGGAGAAGGACGTCTACTGGTGCACCGCCGACATCGGCTGGATCACCGGGCACTCCTACGTCGTCTACGGCCCCCTCGCGAACGGCGTCACGCAGGTGCTCTACGAGGGCACCCCGGACGAGCCGAAGCCCGGCCGCTGGTGGGACATCGTCGACGCGTACGGCGTCACGGTCCTCTACACCGCGCCGACCGCGGTCCGCGCCGCGATGAAGGCCGGCCGCGCGGTCCCGGAGGCCCGCAGCCTCGAGACCCTCCGACTGCTCGGCAGCGTCGGCGAACCGATCAACCCCGAGGCGTGGAACTGGTACCGCCAGGTCATCGGCCACGACCGCACGCCCATCGTCGACACGTGGTGGCAGACCGAGACCGGCGCGATCATGATCTCCGCGCTGCCCGGCGTCACGAAGCTCAAGCCCGGTGCCGCCCAGACACCGCTGCCGGGCATCGTCGCCGAGATCGTCGACGACGACGGCCACCGCGCCGACCCCGGCGAGAGCGGCTACCTCACCATCACCGAACCGTGGCCGTCGATGGCGCGCGGCATCTGGGGTGACCCGCACCGCTTCGTCGAGACCTACTGGTCACGGTTCCCCGGTCGGTACTTCGCGGGCGACGGCGCCCGGCTCGACGGCCAGGGCGACATCTGGATCCAGGGTCGGGTCGACGACGTCATGAACGTGTCGGGACACCGCCTGTCGACGGCCGAGATCGAGTCGGCCCTCGTCGGGCACGAGGGCGTGGCCGAGGCCGCGGTCGTCGGTGCCGCCGACGAGACCACCGGGCAGGCGGTCGTGGCCTACGTCATCCTCACGTCGGAGGCGGCGGCCGACGTCGACCGCGAGTCCGCGGCCGCGGAGCTCCGGAACTGGGTGGGCAAGCGCATCGGCGCCATCGCGAAGCCCCGGCAGGTGGTGATCGTGCCCGAGCTGCCGAAGACACGCTCCGGCAAGATCATGCGTCGCCTGCTCCGCGACGCGGCCGAGGGCCGTCGCATCGGCGACACGACCACGCTGGCCGACCCGACGATCATGGCGACCATCTCGGAACTCATGTAGCCGGAACGACGCGAGCCGCGCCTCCTGTCCGATCGGACTGGAGGCGCGGCTCGCGTGACGTGCGCTGCTGCCGGTCCGTCAGTCGGTGAGTTCCACCACCAGCTCGACCTCGACCGGCGCGTCCAGCGGGAGCACGGCGACGCCCACCGCGCTCCGCGCGTGGACGCCGGCGTCACCGAACACGTCGCCGACGAGCGTCGACGCGCCGTTCGCGACGCCGGGCTGCCCGGTGAAGGACGCGTCGGACGCGACGAACACCGTGACCTTGACGACGCGCGCGACCCGGTCGAGCGAACCGGCGACCGACTCGACGGCGGCGAGGGCGTTGAGTGCTGCCACCCGCGCCTGGGCCGTGGCGGTCTCGGCGTCGACCGTGCCGCCCACCTTGCCGGTGACCGGCAGCGCACCGTCCACGAACGGCAGCTGACCGGCCGTGTAGACGTACCGTCCGGTGACGACGGCGGGCACGTAGGCCGCGACGGGGGCCGCGACCGCCGGCAGGGTCAGTCCGAGCTCGGCGAGCCGGTCGGCGACGGTCATGCGTCGGCCTTCGGGCGCTTCAGGTAGGCGACGAGGCCGCCCTCGGGGCCGGTGACGACCTGGACGAGTTCCCACCCCTCGTCACCGAAGTTGTTGAGGATGGCGGTGGTGTTGTGGATGATCAACGGGGTCGTGAGGTATTCCCAGCGAGTCATGGAGATCCTTGCCAGCCTTTCAGTCGGCGGTGTCGTTTAGGCTGCATCCTATGTCTGCCCAGAAGACGTCTGCCTCGCGGACCAAGCCCGTCTCTGCAGTCGGCGCCTTCGTCGGTTTCGTCGGTTTCAGCGTGCTCGCCGGTCTGCTCGTCACGATCGGTGTCACCCCGGCCATCGCGGTCGCCGGTGTCACGACGACGTCGACGATCGGCGTGTTCGAGTCCCTGCCGGAGTACATCGAGATCGGTGACCTCCCGCAGCGCAACGAGCTGTACGCGTACCAGGGCGGCAAGAGCGTGCACTTCGCGACGGTCTACGACCAGAACCGTCAGGAGCTGAAGTTCGACCAGATCAGCGACCAGCTGAAGAACGCGGCGATCGACGGCGAGGACAAGCGCTTCTACGACCACGGCGGCGTCGACATGACCTCGCTCGTCCGTGCGGGCGTGGGCTCCCTCGCGGGCGGCCTCGGCGAGTCGGGCGGTGGGTCGACGCTGACCATGCAGCTCGTCCGCAACATCAAGATGAACCAGGCGCTCGAGCTCACCACTCCGGAAGAGCGTCTCAAGGCCTACAACGACGCGGTCGAGCAGACCATCCCCCGCAAGCTCGAGGAGATGAAGCTCGCGATCGGGCTCGCGAAGAAGTACACCCACAAGGAGATCCTCACCGGGTACCTCAACATCGCGTACTTCGGCGACCAGACCTACGGCGTGCAGGCCGCCGCGCAGCACTACTACAACAAGAGCGCGACCGACCTGACCCCGGCCGAGGCCGCCTCGATCCTCGCGATCGTGCAGTCGCCGAACACGCGCAACCTGTCGAACCCGAAGTACTACGACGCCAACGTCGCTCGCCGCAACGTCATCCTCAAGTCGATGTACGCGCAGAAGCACCTGACGAAGGCCGAGTACGACGAAGCCGTCAAGTCGAACCCGAAGGACTACGTCCACCTGACGCAGCCGTCCCAGGGCTGCAAGGCCTCGGTCGGCGACGGCTCGCAGTTCTTCTGCGACTACGCCGTGCAGGTCGTCAAGGAGATGTCGCAGCTCGGCGCCACGCAGAAGGAGCGCGACGCCGCCTGGCGCAACGGCGGCTACAAGATCCAGACGACGCTCGACATCGACGCCAACGCGCAGCAGAAGCAGGTGCTCAACACCTACGACAACAAGGCCGAGACGAACTTCAAGCTCGGCGCAGCGCTCGACTCGGTCGAGGTCGGCACGGGTCGCATCCTGACGATGGCGCAGAACAAGGACTACGACCAGTCGCTGCAGTCCCCGCCGACGTCGACGTCGATCAACTACAGCGTCGACAAGAAGTACGGCGGCGGCATCGGCTTCCAGGTCGGGTCGACCTACAAGCTCTTCACGCTGCTGCAGTGGCTCAAGGCCGGCCACGGCCTCAACGAGACCGTGAACGGGACGCCGCACAACACCGCCGTCTGGCAGCACTGTGGCGAACCGAGCTACACGAACTGGGCGCCGAAGAACGACTCCGCGGGTGAGAACGGCAACTACACCGTCGCCCGTGCGACCGCGCTGTCGGTGAACGCAGCGTTCGCCTCGATGGCCGCCAAGCTCGACCTCTGCGACATCAAGCAGACTGCGCAGGACCTCGGCGTGCACTCCGGTGACGACAAGACCGAGCTCAACTCGTACCCGTCGTCCATCCTCGGCACGAACAACATCGCGCCGCTGACGATGGCCGCCGCGTACGCCGGTGTCGCCAACAACGGCACCTTCTGCGAGCCCATCGCGATCGACAACGTCACCAACGCCGAGGGCAAGAGCCTCGGCGGCCAACCGAAGGCCTGCAAGCAGGTCCTCGACCCCTCGGTTGCGCAGACCGCGGTCTACGCGATGAAGGGCACGATCTCCGGCGGTACCGCGGTCGGCGCCCAGACCTACGACGGCACCCAGCTGTTCGGCAAGACGGGCACCACCGACGACGCCGACCAGATCTGGCTCGTCGGGTCGAGCACCCGCGTCGCCACGGCCTACTGGCAGGGCAACACCGACGGTGGCAAGAACAACCTCCGTCACTACGGCAACGGTGTCAGCGGCACCTACGCGAGCGCCCGTGCGGACGTCTGGCGGCAGGCGCAGACCCCGATGAACGCGCTGTACCCGGCCGGTGCCTTCACGGACCCGTCGTCCTCGGCCCTGCGCGGCAACGCGAAGGCCGTCCCGGACGTGACCGGCAAGACCGCTGCCGAGGCGAAGGCCGCGATCGCCGGCGCCGGGTTCACCTACGTGGACGGCGGCGCGCAGCCGGGCTCCGCGAAGGCCGGCACCGTCTCCTCGACCTCGCCGTCGGCCAACTCGCTGCTCTCGAGCGGTTCGAGCGTCACCGTCTACACCTCCGACGGCTCGCAGATCGTCATGCCCGCGATCGCCGGAGCAACGCTGGACACAGCGCGATCGAAGCTCAACGAGCTCGGGTTCTCGAACGTGAGCATCTCCGACTCGTACGTCAAGGGCGGCGCCGGCAAGACGTGCCGTGTGGCCTCGGTCGACCCGGGCGTGCACGCTGCGGCGAGCAAGGACTCCGCGGTGACGCTGACCCTCTACGGCGACAAGAACGGCAAGGCGCCCAAGGACTGCAAGTGAGTCGCGGTCGCGCTGCGCTGGGGGTCATCGCAGCGGGCGCGGCCGTCGGTGCCGCGTCGGCGGCCTGGGGCACGCTCGTCGAGCGACGTCGGTTCGGCATCCGGTGGGAGACCATCCCGGTGCTCCCGCCGGGGTCGCGCGACGTCACCGTGCTGCACCTGTCCGACATCCACATGGCGCCGTGGCAGGCCGACAAGCAGCAGTGGCTGCGTGACCTGAGCCTCGTCGAGCCCGACTTCATCGTCAACACCGGCGACAACCTCGGGCACCCCACGGCCAACGCTGCGGTGGAGTACGCGCTCGAGCCGTTCCGCGGCGTCCCCGGGGCGTTCGCGTACGGGTCGAACGACTTCTACGGGCCGACGCCGCGCAACCCGCTCAAGTACTTCGGCGGTCCGAGCACCCACAAGCACGGCACCCGCCCGGTCGAGCTCGACATCGACCGGCAGACGGCGTTCTTCGAGTCCCTCGGCTGGCTCGACGTGAACGACCAGGCACACGCCATCGAACTCCGCGGGTCGCGGTTCGAGCTGTTCGGGACGTCCGACGCCCACCGCGACTGGGACCGACTCGACCTGCTGCCGACCAACGTCGACGAGATGCGCGGCGACGTGCCCTGGTCGGAGGACGAGGACGGCCCCTCCCCCGTCGCCCTCGGCATCACCCACGCGCCGTACCGCCGGGTGCTCGACGCCTTCGTCACCCAGGGCGCCGACGTCATCTTCGCCGGGCACACCCACGGCGGACAGGTCCAGGTCCCCGGTGTCGGCGCGCTCGTCACGAACTGCGACCTGCCGCGTCGGTACGTCAGCGGGCTGCACAAGTGGCAGCACCGTGGGCACTGGTCGTGGCTCGAGGTCTCTGCGGGCCTCGGCACGTCGATCTACGCGCCGGTCCGCTTCGCCTGCCGACCCGAGGCCGTCGTGGTCACCCTGACGGCCCGCACGGACTGAACACGACGCGCCCGGGAGTTCGCCGGATGGTCACGACCACCCCCGATCATCGGATAGACTTCTGGGGTTGCTCCGGTACGGAGTGACCACACCGCGGGGTGTGGCGCAGCTTGGTAGCGCGCCTCGTTCGGGACGAGGAGGTCGCAGGTTCAAATCCTGTCACCCCGACACTGTGTTGAGACAGTACGAAGAAGGCCCTGGTTCTCCGGAACCAGGGCCTTCTGCTTTGCGTGGTGTGTCGGCCGGGGGCGCTCGCGCGTTCGTGAGCAGAAATGGTCGGGTGGCGTGCGGCGACCCGACCATTCCTGCTCACGAAGTGGCCGCGCGCGCGCGTACCCGCGGGCGCGTCAGACCGACGCGCCCTCCCCCGCAGCCACGAGCCGGCCCTCCGCGTGCAGCCCCGCCACCACGTCGAGCGCCTGGTGCCGGTACCGCGCCTGGGCTGCGCCAGGAGCGACGATCACGCCGTTCGCCCCGGTCGAGGCCACGAGCGCGTTGATCTTCGCCGCGACCTCGTCCGCGGTGCCGTACGCCTGACGCTCGGTCCGTGCCTGGATGAACCGCCGCTCGAGGTCGCTGAACTCGTACGCGCGGGCCTCCTCCATGGACACCGGCTCGGGCTTCGCGCCCTGCCGCATCCGGATGAACGAGATCATGCCCGGAGCACTCTGCTCGTCGATCACGGCGGGGTCCTCGTCGGTGACGACCTGCACGCCGATCAGCGCGTTCGGGGTCTGCCGGAAGCGCGACGGCCGGAAGGAGTCACGGTAGAGCGCGAGCGCGGCCTCGGTGTTGTCCGACGCGAAGTGGTGCGCGAAGGCGAACGAGACGCCGAGGGCACCGGCGACCTGCGCGCTGTACCCGGAGGACCCGAGCAGCCAGAACTCCGGCACGTCGCCGTAGCCCGGTACCGCTTGGATCCTGGCGAGGGGGTTCGAGGGGTCCATCCCGGTGAAGAAGCCGATCAGGTCGGCCAGCCGGTCGGGGAAGTCGTCGACGTCGAGCCGGTCGGTCCGGCGCAGCGCCATCGCGGTCGCGCCGTCGGTGCCCGGGGCACGCCCGAGGCCGAGGTCGACCCGGTCGCCGTAGAGCGCGCGGAGCGTGCCGAACTGCTCGGCGATGACGAGCGGTGCGTGGTTCGGCAGCATGACGCCGCCGGAACCGATCCGGATGGCGGACGTCGCGGCACCCACGGCGCTGAGCAGCACCGCCGGCGCAGAGGACGTGATCCCCGGCATGCCGTGGTGCTCGGCGACCCAGAAGCGCTCGTAGCCGAGCTTCTCGGCGTGCACCGCCATGTCGATGGAGCCCTGCAGGGCTTCGGTGTTGGACTGACCGTACTCGCGAGTCGCCAGGTCGAGGACGGACAGGTGCACGGATGCGTCGCTCATGCAATCGCCAACGCCACCCGGCCGACGTGCATTCCGCACCGCGTGCGGGCCTGGAGGCGCGGGTCGGCGCCGACCCGCGCCTCCAGTCCGGCAGACGGTCGCGTCTGCACGAGGCGGGCCGGCGGACCCGTCAGTCGCCGTCGAGGCGTCCGCCGGACTCCGTGAGGTAGCAGTTGGCGCACAGCGACTCGTAGGTGACGTCGACGCCGTCGATCGCGACCTGCGATCCGTCGAAGACGAACCGTCCGTCGACCTTGCGGGCGTTGAAGACCGCCTTGCGGCCGCAGCGGCAGATCGTCTTGAGTTCCTCGAGCGAGTGCGCGACCTCGAGCAGGCGGGCGCTGCCGGGGAACGCCTCGGTGCGGAAGTCCGTCCGGATGCCGTACGTGATGACCGGCACCTCGTCGAGGACGGCGATGCGCAGCAGGTCGTCGACCTGGCGGGGCGTGAGGAACTGCGCCTCGTCGACGAGCACGCAGCTGACCGGCCGGACCATGCCGTCGAGCCGGTCGGACTCGGGGTCGGTGGCACCGGCCTCGGTGACCGCCGCGCGGACGTCGGCGTCGGGCGTGAACACGATGTCGACGGTGCGGGTCACCCCGAGCCGCGAGACAATCTCACGGTCGCCCTTGGTGTCGACCGACGGCTTCGCGAGGAGGACCCGGTGACCGCGTTCCTCGTAGTTGTAGGCCGCCTGCAGGAGCCCGGTGCTCTTGCCGCTGTTCATGGCGCCGTAGCGGAAGTAGAGCTTCGCCACTACGCGAGGAACCCGTCCTCGGCCGCACGACGGATGAGGTCGGACTTCTTGGACGCGGGCCGGCCGACCTTGCTGTACTTCTCGCGCACGCGGCGCAGGTAGGTCTTCGCGGTCTCGTACTGCACGTTCATCTGCGCGGCGACCTCGTTCGTCGAGTAGCCCGACACGTACAGGCGCAGCGCTTCCTCTTCGCCGTGGCTGAGCTTCGGCCGCTGGTGTGCGTTCGCCCCGGTCGGCAGCGGACGCCAGTCGCGCTGCGGCGGGGTGTCCCGCGCGACGCCCATGATCTCGCGCGCGACGTCCATGACCTCGCGCATGGGGAGCGACTTCGACAGGAAGGCGGCGGCGCCGGCGGCGAGCGCACGGTCGCGGGACTCACGGCTGTCGACGCTCGACAGGACGATGACCTTGGCCCCGGCGGCACGGCAGGTGCGCACGCGGGCCTCGATCGAGACGGGTTCCTTGAGCTGGAAGTCGAGGAACACCAGGTCGGTCGGGAAGTTCTCGCTGTGCACCATCTCGAGCCACGTGTGGGCCGTCAGTGCGAGGTCGAAGTCGAACGCGTTCACCGCGATCCAGCTCGACAGGCTGTCCAACAGCACCTCGTGGTCGTCGAGGATCGCCAGCCGCACGCGTCGTGTCCCCGGGTTCGGGACGGCGGGCGCACCATCCGTGATCCGGCTCGGGTCAGTGCTGGTCATACGAGAACCTTAGTGCGAGGGCGGAGGGTCGGACCGCGACGTCCAGATCGGGGAACGTCACGCGGAGGACCGCGAAGTAGGGGTCGAAGGTGCGGTGGATGCCGACGTCGGAATCGGCGACGGCGAGGTCGATCGCGACGGTCACGCCGCGGCTCGTCGCGGGCGGCTGCGCGGTGGCGGTGGTCCGCTCGTCGCCGCCTATCCCTCCGTCCGCGTCGCCGGCCGCCCCGTCGTCCGTCCCCGTCCTTCGGATCGTGGCGCGGAACCCGGCGGGGTCGACCGTGGAGGCACGCAGCGCGGCCCGCAGGAACGTCCGGACCACCGTCCGCTGGTCGGCGTCGAGGGTGGCGATGAGCCCGTCGGGGTCGTCGACGACGGCGTCGGTACCCCCGTCGGTGCGGACGGCCTGCTCGAACCAGGTCCGGTCGGCGTCGGCCACCATCGAGCGCCGGATGCCGTCGGCGATCGACCGGGCCCGGGCACGGTCGGCGTCGGTGATGACCTCGCGCGTGCGGAGCTCGGCGAAGAAGGGTGCGACGTCGCGGGCGAGGATCGTCGAGCGGTCCTGCTGCACGCTGGCGTCGATGCCGTCGCGCTCCGCACGCTCGACCGAGTACGACCCGGCACGGATCTGCACGCGCTCGGCGAGCCCGGCGAACGTCCACGCGAACACCGCCGAGGCCGCGGTGAGCACGAGCGTCGGCGCTGCCGCCAGGAACGCCGCGACGCCGATCGGGACGTGGTGCGGGAACGCCCACGCCGCGATGCCCCACGAGACCCCGGTGACGACCGCGAGCAGCAGGCCGCCCAGGGCCAGGTCCGTCCAGGGTCGGTACGGCGCCGTCATGACGATGCCGGTCGCGGCGAGCAGGGACATGAAGTCGTTCAGTGCGCTGCGGTCCGGGCCCCACTGGGCGGCGACGCTCGTGATCGTCGCCGCGGCGAGGAGCAGCACGTGCACCACGAACGCCCAGCGCGGGAACGGTGCGCGGAACGGACTCGACGCGACGAACACGACCGCTCCGGAGGCCGCGACGAGCAGCACGGTGAGGGCGCTCAGGGTGGGGCTGCCGACGACGTCCCGGTCGAAGACGGACACGAACAGCGCCCACAGCACGCCGCAGGCGCCGAGCACGATGGCCAGCGGGCGGGACCCCATCGCGCCGAGCGGGTCGTACTGCTGCGCGGTGCGGCCGGCGTCGCGGGCGGGACCGGGGCGCGTCACCGGCCGACCTCGGACCCGGCGTTCGGCACCGGGGTCGTCCCGGTGACCGCACCGTACGGCACGGACATCATGACGCTCGTCCCCGAGCCCGGCGACGACCACACCTGCACGTCGCCGCCGACCCGGCCGATCCGCTCCCGCACGGATCCGCGCAGGCCCATCCGGTCGGGGCTCGTCGTGGACTCGTCGAAACCGCGCCCGTCGTCGACCACCATGACCGTGCACGCCACCCCGTCGTCGAACACGCTCACTTCGGCCGCGTCGGTTCCCGCGTGCTTCCGGACGTTCGCCAGGCACTGGCCGACGGCACGGAGGATCGCCGTCATCGCCGCCTGGTCCAACCGGACGAGGGCCGCGGGGTCACCGGTGACGGTCACCGTGAGTCCGAGCGCCCGGTGGTCGTCGACCATCTGCTCGAACGCGCGCACCGCGGCACCGGGTTCGGCGCGGGCCGGGCGGGCCCCCGGCGCGAGCCACTCCTTGCCCGTGAGCATCGCGACGTCCGCCTCGACCGTGCGGGCGAGCTGCGGGTCCATCGGGCCGTCGGGCGCGAGGGCGATCGCACCGAGGTGGTTGAGGACCGTGTCGTGCAGGATGGCCGCCGCCTCGGCCTCGACCCCGGCGCGGTACGCGGACACGTGCTCCTCGCGCGCGGAACGGAGCAGCTCGGGCTGCACACGCTCGGAGCGGGCGGTGTTGCGGCTCGTGATGAGCACGAGGGCGATGACGAACGCGAGCGTCACCCACGCGAGCACGAGGGGGTGCGTGGGACCGCCCGCCTGCGCGATCGCGATCGACGTCGCGACCCGACCGACCAGGAACCCGGCGATCGACCACAGCGCCACCCGCCCCGCGACCGCGCCGGCACCGCCCACCAGCACGAGCGGGATGATCGACAGGGAGAGCAGGTACGAGGCGACCCACCCGGCGGGGACCTCGCGTTGCACGACCACGGCGAACCACCACGCGCACACCCCGCCGACGACGAGGAACGCGACGGCCGACCGCCACGTGCCGAACTGCACGTGGACGGCGATCATGCCGAGCATCGGGACCAGCGCCAGCACGGCACCGATCACCCGGACGTCCGGTTCGGCCAGGCGGTAGAGCACCAGGGCGATCGCGGCGGCGGCGAGCGAACCGATCGCCGCGGCGTGGAAGGCCCGAACGGTCGACCACGCGTTCACTCGCGGAGCGAGGTGCGTGGGGATGCCGAGCACGGGTGGGGGTCCTTCCGGACGTGGGGGAACGCCGCCCACGATCCAACCACGGTTGGTGCGACCGTGTACCCCGATTGTCGGAGTGATCGGCGACCCGCTCGATGATACCGGCACACGGGTGTTCCCGGTGTCCCCCGAACGCGGACCGACGCCCTCGTGCCCGAGGCCCGTCAGAAGAGCGTCGGCACGACCGGTGCAGCGCGTGGGACCAGGCGCTGGTCGAACCCCGGATCGGCGCGCTTGAGCGGCGAGGACGTCGACCGGGACTGCTCCTCGAACGGCGACGGTCCGGAGATCGCTCCCGCCGGCGTCGCGGGCGCTGCCCCCGGGTCGCTCAGCCGGTTCGAGAACCCCATCGAGCCCGTCGCCGGATCGACGTGGCCGAGCCCCATGCCGTGCGCGCGCAGGATCGGACGGACCCGCTCGGACAACCAGCGCCGGTAGTCCTTCGGCGCGAAGGTGTTGTCGAGGTACATCGACCGGTACCGCTCGACGAGGTCCGGCCGGGTGCGCTGGAGCCACGCGAACCACCAGGGCTTCACGCCAGGACGCAGGTGGAGTGCGGAGTACATGACGCTCGACGCCCCGGCCGCCGCGGCTCGCCCGACGGCGTCGTCGAGGTGGGCCCGGGTGTCGGTGATGTACGGCAGGACGGGCATGAGGAACACGGAGCACGTCAGGCCCGCGTCACGGATGGCCCGGACCGTCGCCAGGCGCGCCGCCGTCGTCGGGGTGCCTGGCTCGACCTGCTGCTGGAGTTCGTCGTCGTAGACCGCGATCGACATCGCCAGGTCGACCGGCACCGACCGCGCGGCCTCGACCAGCAACGGGATGTCGCGGCGCAGCAGGGTGCCCTTCGTCAGGATGCTGAACGGCGTGCCCGAGTCGGCCAGGGCGCGGATGACTCCGGGCATCAACCGGTACTTGCCCTCGGCCCGCTGGTACGGGTCGGTGTTCGTGCCGAGCGCGACCGGGTGGCGGTCCCAGCTCGGCTTCGTGAGCTCGCGGTGCAGGACGTCGGCCACGTTGGTCTTCACGACGATCTGCTGGTCGAAGTCCGCTCCCCCGTCGAACTCGAGGTAGGTGTGCGTCGGGCGGGCGAAGCAGTACACGCACGCGTGGCTGCAGCCCCGGTACGGGTTGATCGTCCACCCGTACGTCCCACTGCCGTCCGCGCTCGGGACGCGGTTCAGCGCGCTCTTGGCCAGGACCTCGTGGAAGGTGACACCCGCGAACTCCGGCGTCGTCACGCTCCGGACGAACCCGCTGTTCGACTCGAGCCCGGGGAGCGCATCGCTCCGCGAGGCATCGATCGCCTGCCCACTCCACCGCATGCAGTCATTCGAACACACGTTCGAACGACATGCAAGCGGGGTCGGCTCAGTGGTGGAGTCCGAGCACCTTCGCCGTGCGCTCGAGGGTCGCGTCGGCGAGCTCCGCGTCGGACCCGAGGTCCTGCCCGTAGGTGGGCACCATCACGCGGACCGCGGCTTCCCAGCGGTCCCAGCGGTCCGGGAAGCACTTCCGGAGCAGGCCGAGCATGATCGGCACCGCGGTGGACGCCCCCGGGCTCGCACCGAGCAGGCCGGCGATCGAGCCGTCGGCCGAGGTGATGACCTCGGTGCCGAACTGCAGGACGCCACCCTTGTCCTTGTCGGGCTTGATGACCTGCACGCGCTGTCCGGCGGTGATCCGGTGCCAGTTGCCCGGCTCGGCGCTCGGCATGAATTCGCGCAGGGCGTCGAACTTCGTCTGCTTCGAGGCGAGGAGCTGCCCGATCAGGTAGCGCACCAGGTCGAAGTTGGAGAACGCGACGCTCAGCATCGGCCGGAGGTTGTGCGGCCGGATCGACTTCACGAGGTCGAAGAGCGAGCCCTGCTTGAGGAACTTCGGGCTGAAGCCCGCGTACGGCCCGAACATGAGCGAGGCGTTGCCGTCGACGATCCGGGTGTCGAGGTGCGGGACGGACATCGGCGGTGCACCGACGCTGGCCTTGCCGTAGACCTTCGCCGAGTGCTTCTGCACCACCTCGGGGTCGTCGGTGCGGAGGAACTCGCCGGAGACCGGGAACCCGCCGTACCCGCGGATCTCCGGGATGCCGGACTTCTGCAGCAGGTGGAGGGCCCCGCCCCCGGCGCCGACGAAGACGAACTTCGCCGCGATGCGCTGGGTCGACCGACCGATCTCGTTGCGGACGTCGAGCACCCAGCCCTCGCTGACGGTCGAACGCGTGAGCTTCGTGACCTGGTGCGACGGCTCGAACTCGACACCGTCGATCTCGAGCTGGTCGAAGAGTTGCCGGGTGAGCGACCCGAAGTCCACGTCGGACCCGGCGGCGGAGTACGTCGCCGCGATCGGCTGGTCCTTCTTCCGGCCCGGGATGAGCGCGGGCGCCCACTTCCGGATCTGCTGCGGGTCGTCGGAGAACTCGAGCCCGGCGAAGAGCGGGTGGTCCTGCATCGCCACGTACCGCTTGCGCATGTACTCGACGTTGTCGGCACCCCACACGAACGAGATGTGCGGCGTGGGGTTGATGAAGTTCGACGGTTCGGGCAGGTCACCGGTCTCGACGAGGTGGGCCCAGAACTGGCGCGAGACCTGGAACTGCTCGTTGACGGTCACGGCCTTGCTGATGTCGACGCGGCCGTCCGACAGTTCCGGCGTGTAGTTCAGCTCACAGAGCGCGGAGTGGCCCGTCCCGGCGTTGTTCCACGGGTTCGAGCTCTCCTGCGCGACGGTGCCGAGGCGCTCGTAGACGCGGATCTTCCAGGTGGGTTCGAGCCGGTGGATGATGGCGCCGAGGGTGGCGCTCATGATCCCTCCCCCGACCAGGACGACGTCGATGGGGTCCACCTGCTTCACTGCCACCCGACAATGCTAGCGGCGTCGGCTGACAAGCCGGGCCGGGAACGCCAGGAGGCGCGGTGCCAGCTGGCACCGCACCTCCTGGATCGCACAGGGTTACGCGGCGACCGTCCGGCGCGCGACGATCGCCTCGGCGATCTGCACCGCGTTCAGCGCGGCGCCCTTGCGGAGGTTGTCGTTGCTGACGAAGAGCGCGAGGCCGTGTCCCTCGGGTGCGGACTGGTCCGCACGGATGCGGCCGACGAAGGACGGGTCCTGCCCGGCGGCCTGCAGCGGCGTCGGGACGTCGGCGAGCTCGACCCCGGGTGCGTCGGCGAGGATCTCGGTCGCACGCTCGGGCGACAGCGGGCGCTCGAACTCGGCGTTGACCGAGATGGAGTGGCCCGTGAAGACGGGCACGCGGACGCAGGTCCCGGCGACGAGCAGGGCGGGGAGCTCGAGGATCTTGCGGCTCTCGTTGCGGAGCTTCTTCTCCTCGTCGGTCTCGCCCAGCCCGTCGTCGACGATGCTGCCCGCGAGCGGGATGACGTCGAACGCGATCGGGCGGACGTACTTGACCGGCTCGGGGAACGTCACGGCGGAGCCGTCGTGGGTGAGCGCCGCGGTGTCCTGCTCGAGCGCTGCCCGCGCCTGGCCGAGCAGCTCCTCGACGCCGGCGAGCCCGGAACCCGAGACCGCCTGGTAGGTGGTGGCGACGAGGCGACGGAGGCCGGCCTCGGTGTCGAGCACCTTGAGGACCGGCATGATCGCCATCGTCGTGCAGTTCGGGTTCGCGATGATGCCCTTCGGCGCATCGTCGATGGCGTGCGGGTTCACCTCGCTCACGACGAGCGGGACGTCCGGGTCCATGCGCCAGGCGCTGGAGTTGTCGACGACGAGGGCGCCCGCGGCGGCGAACTTCGGCGCGAGTGCCCGCGAGGCGGTGGCACCGGCCGAGAACAGCGCGATGTCGATGCCCGACGGGTCGGCGGTCTCGGAGTCCTCGACGACGATCTGCTCGCCGCGGAACGGCAGCGTGGTGCCGGCGGACCGGGCGCTCGCGAAGAACCGGACGTGCTCGGCCGGGAACGCGCGTTCCTCGAGCAGGCGGCGCATCACGGCGCCGACCTGGCCGGTGGCGCCGACGACGGCGACGGTGAGGGTGCTCATGCGGTGCTCCTGACGGGTCAGCGGCCGGTGCCGGCGTAGACGACGGCCTCGGAGTCGGCGTCGAGGCCGAACGCGTTGTGCACCACGCGCATGGCCTCGTTGAGGGTGTCGGCACGGGTGACGACCGAGATGCGGATCTCCGACGTGGAGATCATCTCGATGTTGATCGACGCCTCGTGCAGGGCGCGGAAGAGCGCCGCCGAGACGCCCGCGTTCGTGCGCATGCCGGCGCCGACCAGGGCGAGCTTGCCGATCTGGTCGTCGTACTGGATGCCCTCGTAGCCGATGTCGGCCTTCGCGACCTCGAGCGCGGTCAGGACGCCCTGGCCCTGGTCCTTCGGCAGCGTGAACGAGATGTCGGTCCGCCCGGTGACGGCCTCGGACACGTTCTGCACGATCATGTCGATGTTCGCACCGGCGCGGGCGACGATCGTGAAGATCTCCGCCGCCTTGCCCGGGGTGTCGGGCACGCCGACGACGGTGATCTTGCCCTCGGAGAGGTCTCCGGCGATGCCGGTGATGATCGGTTCTTCCACGGTTTCCCCCTCTGCAGGGTTGTAGACGATGGTTCCCTCGGCGTTGCTGAAGGAGGAGCGGACGTGCAGGGTGACGCCGTGCCGACGGGCGTACTCGACGGCACGGATGTAGAGGACCTTCGCACCGGAGGCTGCGAGTTCGAGCATCTCCTCGCTGGTGATGCGGTCGACCTTCTTGGCCTTCGGCACCACGCGCGGGTCGGCGGTGAAGATGCCGTCCACGTCGGTGTAGATCTCGCAGATGTCGGCGTCGAGCGCCGCGGCGAGGGCGACGGCCGTCGTGTCCGAACCGCCGCGACCGAGCGTGGTGATCTCGCCGGTCGTGCGGTTGAAGCCCTGGAACCCGGCGACGATCGCGACGTGCCCGGCGTCGAGTGCCTCGCGCACGCGCTTCGGGGTGACGTCGACGATGCGGGCCTTGCCGTGCTGGGCGTCGGTGAGCATGCCGGCCTGACTGCCCGTGTACGACGACGCCTCGACCCCGAGGCTCTTGATCGCCATCGCCAGGAGCGCCATCGAGATGCGCTCCCCCGCGGTGAGGAGCATGTCGAGTTCACGTCCGGCGGGGATCGGCGTCACGGAGTGCGCGAGGTCGACGAGCTCGTCGGTGGTGTCGCCCATCGCCGAGACGGCCACGACGACGTCGTTGCCGGCCTTCTTCGTCTGGACGATCCGCTTCGCCACGCGCTTGATGCTCTCGGCGTCCGCGACGGACGATCCACCGAACTTCTGCACGATCAAGGCCACTGGTTGGTACTCCCGGGGACGACGGTTCCGCGACTGTCACGCGGTCTCATGATGGTAGTCGGTGTTTCGAGGATGTTGCGTCAGAGCCGGTGCAGACGCAAGGATCCTGCGCGCTGCTCGGCTCCGGCAGGTCAGCCGCCGACGACCCGACGGCCCTCGAACGCGCGGCCGAGTGTGACCTCGTCGGCGTACTCGAGGTCACCGCCGACGGGCAGCCCGGACGCCAGGCGGGTCGTGCGGATGCCCATCGGGACGAGCAGCCGGCTGAGGTACGTCGCCGTGGCCTCGCCCTCGAGGTTGGGGTCGGTGGCGATGATGACCTCGTCCACCGTGCCGTCCGCCAGTCGCGTCATGAGCTGCTGGATGCGCAGGTCGTCCGGGCCGATGCCGTCGATCGGGCTGATCGCGCCGCCGAGCACGTGGTACAGCCCGCGGAACTCGCGCGTCCGTTCGATCGCGGCGACGTCCTTCGCCTCTTCGACGACGCAGATGACCGCCGGCGACCGGCGCGGGTCACGGCAGATGCTGCACTGCACGTTCTCGGTGACGTTGCCGCAGATCTCGCAGAAGCGGACCCGCTCCTTGACGTCCGCCAGGAGCTCGGACAACCGGGTGGGGTCGAACGACTCGGTCTGGAGGATGTGGAACGCGATGCGCTGCGCCGACTTCGGTCCGATGCCGGGGAGGCGACCGAACTCGTCGATGAGGTCCTGCACGATGCCGTCGTACATCAGGCGCCTTCCTCGTGGAGGGAGGTCTCCTCGATGAACTGGGCGTTCAGGATCTCACGGACGACGGCCTCGCCGTAGCGGCCCGCGACGGGGGTCCGGCGGACCTGCGGTACGGGTGCGGCGGGGCGCTGGGCCGGTGCCGGGCGCTGCTGGCTCGGCGCGGGGGCGGCGGGCTGCTGCGGTGCGGCGGACTGCTGCGCGTCGGGGTAGGGGTCGCCGTCGCCGTACGGGTCGTCGTCGAGCGGGTAGTCGTCGACGGGGACGTCCGGGCTGCCGCCCGGTGCGGCGGCCGGACCGGTGGACTGCTCGGCGCCCGGGCCGCGGTCGGCCTCGGCATCCGGACTGCCGGGAGGCGCGGCCTGCGTCGACGGGGTCGCCTGCGGTGCGGGGGCGCCCAGCGAGGACGCGGGGCGCAGCTGTGCCGCGAGGGCCGCGTCCACCGTCGGGTCGGACGTGGTCGGGACGGGAGCGACGGGCTCACCGGTGTCGGTGGTGCCGAACGGGGCCGACCACGAGCGCTCGGCCCCGGCGGTGGGATCCGCGGCGGGGATCGTGGCGACGGCCCATTCGGTGACCGGGGCGCCGGTGGGCTCCGGGGCGGGGGTGGGCTCCGGGGCGGGGGTGGGTGCAGGGCGGGACTGCGTCGGGCGCTGGTCTCCCTGCGCGGGCGCCGCGTCCGGCCGTGCCGGTGCCGGTGCCGGTGCTGGTGCCGCGTGCTCCGACGCTGCCGTCTCGCGCGCGGCGGACTCGGCCGCCGAGGGTGCTCCCGTGGCGGATGCGCCCCCGCCGGACTCCTGCGCAGCGGACCGGTCGGCGGAGTCCCCCGCCGCCTGCTGCTCGGCGGACCCGTGCGGCTCGGCCGTCGTCGGCTCCGGACGCGCGGGAGCGGCCGGAGCCGTCTCGGCGGACCGGTCGGCACCGGGCCGTGCAGCACCCGCAGCACCCGCAGCACCCGCAGCATCAGGGGCAGGCGCGGCACTCGGCGTCGGCTGCGCGGCCCCCTGCGGCGGCTGGGCCCCGGGCTGCTGCGGCGGTCGCTGCTGCCCCGGCCCACCGGGACCACGGGCGACGAACTTCACACGGAGCCCGAGCACGTCGACGATCGCGGCCCGCAGGAGCTCGCTGACGCTGGCGTTCGGGTCGGACATCTCCTTGAACGAGGCGACGTCCTGCTGGCTCGGGAACGTGAGGGTGAGGACGTCGTCGCGCAGCGCCGTGACCTGCGCCGTGACGACCACGGACCACGCCGAACGCTTCTGCCGCTGGACGTGCTCGACGATCTGCGGCCAGGAGTCGCGGAGCTGCTGGAACCCGACGGCGCCGATGGGACGCACGGCCGGCTCGTCGCCCGCAGTCGTGCCCTGGCCGGTCGAGGACGCGTTCGCAGCGCCCGCGGCGGGCGTCGGCGTGGCTCCGGGTGCCGGCGTGGACCCGGGTCCGTTCGACGGCGCCTCGGGTGCGCTCGGCACCGCGGCGGCCCACGAGGCAGCAGCATCCCGAGCGGTGGCACCGGGGTCGGTCGACGTCGTGGCCGGGGTGGCGGTCGGTTCGGCAGCGGCCGGAGCGGGAGCCGGCGCCGGCGTCTGGGCCTGGCTCTGGGCGGGAGCCGCGGGGGCCTGGGCCGCCCGAGGAGCGGGGGCGGCTGGCTGCGTGCTCGGCGCGGGGGCGGTGGTCGACCCCGCGGCCGGGAGCGACTCCGGCCCGGCCTGGTGCCCGCCGGCGTCCCCGACACCGATGCGTCGCTCGAGTCGCTCGACCCGGGCGAGGGCACCGCGCTGGGTGTCGTCGGCCTCGGGCACGAGCATCCGCGCGGTCATGAGTTCGAGGTGCAGCCGCGGCGAGGTCGCCCCGGTCATGTCCGTCAGTGCACGGTTCGCGATGTCCGCCGCACGCGAGAGCCCGGTCGCACCGAAGACACCGGCCTGCCGGGTCATCGTGTCGAGCTCTTCCGGTGAGACGCCCCGGAGGACGGCCGCGGCGCTCTCGTTGGTCGCGGCCACGACGATGAGGTCACGGAGGCGCTCGAGGAGGTCCTCGACGAAGCGACGAGGGTCCTGCCCGGTCTGCACGACCCGGTCGATGGCGGCGAACGCCGATGCCGGGTCGGCCACGGCGAGCGCGTCGACCACGTCGTCGAGCAGTGCGGCGTCGGTGTAGCCGAGGAGCGCGACGGCCCGCTCGTACGCGATCGCCCCGTCCTCGCTGCCGGCCATGAGCTGGTCGAGCAGCGACAGGGTGTCACGGACGGAACCACCGCCGGCGCGGACGACCAGGGGCAGCACGCCGGGCGCGACCGAGACCGATTCCTGCTGGCAGAGCTGCTCGACGTACTCGAGCATCGCGGCCGGCGGGACGAGGCGGAACGGGTAGTGGTGGGTGCGCGACCGGATCGTGCCGATGACCTTCTCGGGCTCGGTCGTCGCGAAGATGAACTTGACGTGCTCCGGCGGTTCCTCGACCAGCTTGAGCAGCGCGTTGAAGCCCTGCGGCGTCACCATGTGCGCCTCGTCGAGGATGAAGATCTTGTAGCGGTCGCGTGCCGGGGCGAACACGGCGCGGTCGCGCAGGTCACGGGCGTCGTCGACACCGTTGTGGCTGGCGGCGTCGATCTCGATCACGTCGAGCGATCCCCCGCCGCCGCGTGCCAGTTCGACGCAGCTCGGGCAGACGCCGCACGGGGTGTCGGTCGGGCCCTCGGCGCAGTTCAGGCAGCGCGCGAGGATGCGCGCGGACGTCGTCTTGCCGCAGCCGCGCGGCCCGCTGAACAGGTAGGCGTGGTTGACCCGGTTCGTGCGCAGGGCCGTCCGGAGGGGATCGGTGACCTGCGACTGTCCGATCAGCTCGGCGAAGTTCTCGGGCCGGTAACGGCGATACAGGGCGGTGACCACGCCCCAAGGGTAGCCGGGACGACCGACACCCGATGGTCGGACCGGACCGCCTGTGGGAAGTGGGCGGCGGGCGCGTGACGAACCGCGCCTCCCGTCCGTGCAGACGACGGGACGGGAGGCGCGGTTCGTGCGTGCGACGGACTCAGACGCGTCCGCGGCGGCGGACGCCGCGGGCGAGCCGCGACAGACCCAGCAGGAGGAAGCCGAGCACCACCAGGCCACCCGCTGCCCCGGCGAGCGGGGCCACGTCGGCACCGGTGAACGCGAGCCCGCCGGGCCCGGAACCGGTCCCGCTCCCGCTCCCGGACCCGTTGCCGCCGGTCCCGGGCGCGCCCGGCATCCCGGGCGCACCGGGCGTTCCGGGTGTCCCAGGCGTTCCGGGCGTCCCGGGCGTCCCCGGCGTGCCGGGGCCACCCGGCACCGCGGCGTCGACCACGACCGCGACCGACTGCACGGCCGACGTCGCACCCGCCACCGTCTGCGTCACGCGGATGGTGTGCTGCCCGACCGCCAGTCGCAGGACGACCGACCAGGTGCCGTCCTCGGCCGCCGTCGTCGTGACGGGCGTGCCGTCGTCGGCGACGACCGTGACGGTCGCTCCCGGCTCGGCGGTCCCGGTGACCCGCCAGTCGACGGTCCCGGCGGCCGAGGCCGTCTGGTGCGCGCCCGGCGTGGGCGAGGTGACCGCGAGCGGCTCCACCGCGTCGACCACGATCGGGACCGGCTGCGAGACCGTCGTCGTGCCGTTCACGGACTGCGACGCCTCGATGGTCCACTCCCCCTCGGGGACGCGGTCGAACGTGACGCTCCAGTCGCCGTCGGCGTCCGCGGTCGTGGTGCGGACCTGCCCGTTCGACAGGCGCACCGTGACGAGCGCTCCCGGTGTGGCGTGCCCGGTCACGGTGAAGCTGCCGGTGTCGCCGGTGCCCGTCGCGGGGATGAGCTGGCCGGGGACCGGGCTCGCGATGGTCACGTCGGTCGACTGGGCGACCACGACCCGCACGGTGCTCGTCACCGGGTCGGAGGTCACGCCGCCGACGGTCTCGGTGGCCGACACGGTGTGGGTGCCCGGCGGGACCCGGGTGACGGTGACGGTCCACGAGCCGTCACCACCCGCGGTCGTCGTCGCGGTCCGGCCGTCGATGTCGACGGAGACCGTGGCGCCCGGCTCGGCGGTGCCGCTGACCGGGATCGACGTCGTGGCACCGGTGGTCGGGACGACCTGGCCGTCGGTCGGGCTGGTGATCCGGACCGGTGCGGCCGCGGCGACGGAGAACCCGACCTGCGGGGCGTTCGTCGTCGTCCCGCCGACCGTCTGCGCGGCGGCGATCGTGTGCGGGCCGGTGCCGACGTCCGGCACGGTGACGGCCCACTCGCCGTCGCCGTCCGCCGTCGTCGTGACCGGGGCCCCGCCGTCGACGCGGACCGAGACGGCCGCGTTCGGGGCGGAGACACCGGTGACCCGGACGTCCGTGGAGCCGCCGAGCACGCGGTAGGCGGTGCCGTTCTCCGGGGAGGTGACGACGATCGCGTCCACCGCGGCGACCTCCACCGTCAGGTCGCGCTCGATCGGCGACGACGTCGTGCCGTTCACGACCTGCGTGACGACGATCGTGTGGTCGCCGGCGTCGAGACCGGTGAGCTCGGTCGACCAGCGGCCGTCCGGGCCGACCGGGACCTGGACGGGGTCGCCGTCGTCGGTCACGATCCGCACGGTGCCGCCGGGCTGCCCCTGGCCGCTGACCGGGACGCTCGCGGTCGTGGTGCCGGCCGGCACGGTCACGGTGTCGCCGTCCGCCGGCGTGTCGACCGTCAGCGCTGCACCCGCGGCGACCGTGAAGGTCGTCGAGACCGGCGCCGAGGTCGATCCCTCGACCGTCTGGGTGGCACGGACGGTGTGCTCGCCGGTGCCGAGGCCCTCGAGGTCGACGGACCAGGTGCCGGCGGCGGTCGCCGTCACGGTCCGGGGGTCGCCCCCGTCGACCGCCACCCGGACGGTCGCCAGCGGCTCGGCGGCGCCGTTCGCGGTCACGGTCGCGATCGAGTCCTGCTGCGCGACGCGCACGGTCGATCCGTTCGCCGGGGTGGCGATCGTGATCGGGTCCGCGACGAGCACCCGGATGCCGACGGTGACCGGGGCGGAGACGGTGTCACCGATCCGCTGCGTGACGCTGACCGTCGGGGTGCCGGCGGGCACGTCGGGCACCGAGACGCTCCAGTCGCCGTCGGTGTCCGCGGTGGTGGACTCGCTGCGTCCGCCGCCGAGGTCGACCACGACGGTCGCACCGGGCTCCGCCGTCCCGCTGACGTCGACCGTGGTGGTCGCGCCCTCGCCGGCGACGGTGTACTCCTGGCCCGCCGTCGGTTCGGCGATCTCGACCGGGGCACCGGCCTCGATCTCGAAGGCCGACTCGACCGGGGTGGTGGACGTGGACCCGTCGACCGTCTGCGTGACGCTGACGTCGTGCGTGCCGACGCCGAGGTCCGGCACGTCGACGCTCCACGCGCCGTCGTCACCGGCGGTGACCTCGACGGGGTCGCGGTCGTCGACGGTGACCGTGACGGTGGCGCCCGGCTGGGCGTCACCGGCGATCGTCACCGTGGTGGTGGCGTCGCCGTCCGCGACGGTGATCGGGTCCTCGCCGGGCTGGCGGACGGTCAGGTCGGCCGCGGCGACGACGGACACCGGTCGTGCGACCGCCGCGCTCGTCGTCCCGTTCACGGCCTGGGTGACCTCCGCCGTCCACGAACCGGTGGGCACGTCCTCGACCGTCGTGGCCCAGTCCCCGTCGTCGTCGACCCGTGCCGTCGCGGTCCCGCCGTCACCGAGGTCGACCGTGACGGTCGCCCCGGGCTGGCCGGTGCCGGCGAACCGCACGTCGGTCGTGGCGTCGTCGTCGGCCACCGTCACGGAGGTGGCCCCGGCCGGGGTCGTCACCGTGAGCGGCGCACCGGCGCGGACCGACACCGCCGCGGTGACGGGTGCAGACGTCTGCCCGCCGACGACCTGCGTCGCGCGGACCGTGTAGTCGCCGACCGGGACGTCCGCGAACGTCGTCTCCCAGGCGCCGTCGGCAGCGGCGGTCACCTCGTCGGAGTCGCCGTTCGACAGCGTCACCGTGACGGTGGCCCCGCCCTGTGCCCGGCCCGCGGCCCGCACGTCGGCCGTGCCGGCCGCGTCGGCGACCGACAGGACGGCGCCGTTCGTCGGAGCGGTCAGGGAGAGCGCGGTCCCGGCACGGACGGTGACGGTCTGTGCGGGACTGGAGGCGCTGGTCCCGCCGACCGTCTGGGTCGCGGTGAGCGTCGGGTCACCGACACCGACCCCGCCGAACGTGACGGTCCAGTCGCCGTCGCCGTCCGCGGTGGTGGTCGTCTCGTCGTCGCCGAGTCGCACCGTGACCGGAGCGTTCGGCTCGGCCGTCCCGGTGACCGTGACGTCACGCGTCGCGTCGGCGTCCGGGACGAGCAGCACGGCGTCGGCGGCCGGGGTCGTCACCGTGACCGCGTCCGCGGCCTCGATCGTGACGGTGCGCGTCGCCGGGTCGGAGACCGCCGGGAACGAGACCGTCCCGGGCAGCGTCTGCGTCACCGACACCGGGTGCTCGCCGACGGCGAGGTCCGGGAAGGTCACCGACCAGGTGCCGTCCGGGGCGACCGTCGTCCGCTGGTCGTCCTCGCCGGTCGTGCTCGCGGTCACCGCGGCGCCGGGCTGGCCGGTGCCGGAGACCGTCACGTCACGTCGGACGTCGTCGCCCGCGACCGTGATCGGCGCCGTGCCGGGGGCGGTGATCGCGAGCTGCGCGGCCGAGACGACCTGGAACGTGGTCGGGATCGCGGTGGTGACCACGCCCTCGACGCTCTGGCTCGCGTTCACCGTGTACGTGCCGGTGGGTGCGAGACCGGTGGCGTCGACGCTCCACACACCGTCGCCGTCGGCCGTGGTGGTGAACTGCGTGTCCGGGCCGAGCGAGACGGTGATGTCCGCGTCCGGCTCCGAGGTGCCGGAGATCGGGACGGTCGCGGTCGCGTCGCCGTCGACGACGACGAAGCGCGAACCGACGGCCGGCGAGTCGATCGCGACGGCGGTCCCCGGCACGACGGTGAAGTCGCGCGTCACCGTGGGTCCGGTCGTGCCGTTCACGGTCTGCACGGCGGTGACGGTGTGGTCGCCGATGCCGAGCTGCGTCGGGTCGGTCGCCCAGTTGCCGGAGCCGTCGGCGACCACGTCGACCGGGTCGCCGTCGTCGACCGTGACCCGCACGCTCGCACCCGGCTCGGCGGTGCCGCGCACGACGACGCCGATCTGGCCGCCCGCTCCCGCGGGGACCTCCTGCGCGTCCGTGGGCGACTCGATCACCAGGTCGTCGCCGACCGCGATCGCGAAGTCCCGGTCGACGGCTGCGGACGTCTGCCCGCCGACCGTCTGCGTGACGCTCGCGGTGTGGTCGCCCGTGCCGACGTCCGGCAGGGTCACCGACCACGCACCGTCGTCACCGGCGGTCGTGGTGACCGGGTCGCCCGTCCCGTCGAGGACGACGCTGATGCCGGCGCCCGGCTGCGCGGTGCCCGAGACGACGACGTCGATCGTCGAGTCGTCGGTCGCGACGTCGGTCGTGCCGTCCTGGGTCGGCGAGGTCACGGCGAGCGCCGCGCCGGCGACGACCGTCACGACCTGGCGGACCGCCGGCGAGGTGGTCCCGCCCACGGTCTGCGTCGCCTGGATCGTGTACCGGCCGACCGGGACGTCCTGGACCGTGGCGGTCCAGTCCCCGTCGCCGTTCGCGGTCGCGGTGGCGGTCAGCCCGCCGCCGAGCGAGATCGCGACGTCGGCGCCGGGGACGGCGGTGCCGGTCACGTCGAGGTCGGTCGTCGTGTCCGCGTCGAGCACGGTGACGGTGGCACCGGGTGCCGGGGCGGTGATCGCGATCGGGTCACCGGCGGCGACGGTGAAGTCGCTCGTCACGGGGCCGGAGGTCGTCCCGCCCACGGTCTGCCGAGCGGTCGCGGTGCGGTCGCCGACCGGGACGCCCTGGAAGGTCGCCTCCCAGTCGCCGTCGCCGTTCGCGGTCACCGTCGCGGTGAAGGACCCGCCGATGCCGACCGTGACCTGCGCGTTCGGTGCGGCGGTGCCGGACACCGTGACGGGCGTGGTCGAGGTCGGGTCCGCGACGGTGATCGTGCTGCCGTCCTCGGGTGCGTCGATCGTCAGCGCCGGGGCGGCCGTGACCGTGAAGGCACGTGTCACGGGGGCACTCGTCGAGGACCCGACGGTCTGCGTCACCTGGGCGGAGTACGACCCCGCGGGGACACCCGTCACCGTCGTCGACCAGGTACCGCCGGCGTTCGCCGTGGTCGTGGCCGTGCGGCCGCCACCGAGGTCGACGTCGACCCGGGCGCCGGGCTGCGCCGAACCGGAGAACGGCACGTCCCGGGTGGTGCCGGCGAGCGGGAAGTCCTGGCCGGCCGTCGGGCTGTCGACCGTGAGGCCGGCTGCGGCGACGACCCGGAAGGCCCGGGTCACGGGCGCCGAGGTGGTGTCCCCGACCGTCTGCGTCACGCTCGCGGTCGGTTCGCCGATCGGGACGTTCGGCACCGTGGTGCTCCACGCGCCGCTCGCGTTCGCCGTGCTGGTCGCGGTGAGGCCGCCGCCGAGGTCGACGTCGATGCGGGCGTTCGCGGTCGCGGTGCCGGTCAGGGTCACCGGCGCGGTGGCGCCGGTGGTCGTGAAGGTCTGCCCCGCGGTCGGCGTCGAGATGGTCAGGGCCTGCTGCGCGACGACGGAGAACTGCTGCGTGGCCGAGCCCGCCGCTGCTCCCCCGAGGGTCTGGGTCGCGGTCGCCGTGTACGTGCCGGTGGGCACGTTCGCCACCGAGGTGCTCCACGTCCCGTTGGCCGCCACGGTCGCGGTGCCCGTCCGGCCGCCGCCGAGGGTCACGGCGATCGTGGCTCCGGGCTCGCCGGCACCGCTGACGGTGACGCTGCGGGTGGAGGACGCCGTCGGCACGCTGAACACCTGGTTCGCGGTCGGTGCCGTGATCGTCGGCGCGACGAAGGCCGAGGCCCGCACGGTCGACGTGGCGAGGTCGACGGTGGCGACGTTCGCCCCCGGCAGGATCGACAGCCGCAGGGCGTGCACGCTCCGCGAGCCGGGGTCGTACCCGCGGCCGTCGCGGAACCCGGTCGTGGTGTCCTGCGCGTTGACGGTGAGGTCGACGACCTGGCGGAGGAGCAGGACGACCGGCGACAGCAGCGTCGCCACGGCTGTGGTCGTGGTGGTCAGGGTGGTGCCGAGCTGCGTGAGGGCGGTCCCGCCGATGATCGGCCGGAGCGCGGTCTGCAGGGTCGGGACGACGATGCCGGAGACGACCGGCGCGAGCACGGTACCGAGGGGCAGCGGCAGGCCGACGAGGCTCCCCGATGCGGTGATGGTCGGGTTCGCCGTCGCGGTGCCGGCCAGCGCGCCGAGGGTCGTGTCGACCTGCAGACCGATCGCGGCCGCCGACTGCCCGAGGACGGTGGCGTTGGTGGCGATGTTCACGCGCACCGCGGTGGAGTTGATCGTGTTGACGACCGCCGTCTGCAGCGTGGTGGGCAGCTGCGTGCCGAGGATCGTGGCGATGCTCTGGTTGATCGAGTCCACCGCGACCGTCGTCAGCACCGGGGTGTTCGCGGGCTGGCCGTTGAGGGCCGTGAGCTTGTCGAGGTCGACCGTGATGGTGCCCGTGGCCGGGACGATCGTCACGGCGCCGTCCGTGAGCGGCTGCTGGAGCACCTGGGTGAGGGTGCCGTCGAGGTTGAGGTTCACGTTCGCGGTGATGGTGGTGCCGCTCACGTTCACCGTGCCGAGCAGCGCCTGGCGGAGGAGCGTCTGGATCTGGCCGGACACCGCTGCGGTGGTGCCCTGCAGCGCTCCCCCGGTGCCGAAGACGCCGTTCACCGAACCCGACACCGTGCGGAGCTCGTCGCGGAGCGAGGTCGTCAGCCCCTGGACGGCGGGGCTCGTCAGCGTGAGGTCGGCTCCGGCGATCCGGTAGTCGCTCGTGGTGCTGACCGTCGCGCCGCGCGTCGCGGACAGGGTCGAGGCGAGCGCCCCGACACGCAGCTGCGCGTTCGAGAGCACTGTCGTGTCGGCACCGACCCGGCTGAAGAGCGGGTTGAGGTCGAGCGTCGACGCCCCGGTGCCGATCCCGGTCCCGACGCCGATGCCGCCGTCGTTCGTCAGGAGGCCGGAGGACGCCGTCGCACCGTTCGCCGAGGTCGTCGCGTACTGGCCGGCCACCCCGAGGGTGAGGATGCCGTTCGCCCCGAGCAGGTCGATGTCGTTGCCGAGGTCCACCCCCACGGTGTTCAGGGCCTCGACGTTGAGCGGCTGGTTCGTCGTCCCGCCGCCGGTCGTCGCACCGCGTGCGGAGTAGGCGCCGCCGAGCTGGGCGATGCCGTCGACGTCCACGATGCCCGAGCCGCTGAGCAGGAGCCCCTCGGCCTCGGAGACGTCGGTCTGTGCAGCCACAGCGGGTTGGATCGCCACGGTGGCGGCGAGGAGCGCCGTCACCGTGGCGATGACGCCGCCGCGCAGGAGGAGACGCCGATCGTCCGATGCTCGTCGTCGAGCTCGGCCGCCAGCACCGAAGATCCGTCGTGTCCAGTCGCCCGCCGTCGTGGGTACACGGGTACCCCGCAGCGACACGTGCCTGCGCATGCGTGTCTCTTTTCCTGGCGAGCGCGCTCGCCACCTGATCCGGAACTCCCCCGCTGGTGAGGCGGTGGAGGGTCAGGAGCCCTGGTTGGGGGTTCCTGAGGGCGATCTTTGCACACGATCAGGTTGCTGTCCGCAACCCGTTACGAAAGAGACACCGGGCGCACGAAAAGACTCCTCACGCACCCGCACCGGGACAGACACAGCCCCGGTTACCCTCCCCCGGGAACGGAAAAGACTCCTCACGCACCCGCCAGAGCCCGGTTACCCTTGCTGCGTTTCCGCCCTGGGGGAGTTGGCCTGGATGGCGTCACGTGAGGAGCCGCCGAGAAGTCTACCGGACGCGACGGGCAAGATCGGACACATGAAGATCGCCATCGCCGGAGGCCACGGCCAGATCGCCCTCCTCCTCGCCCGCCAGATCACCGACGCCGGCCACGACGCCGTCGCCATCGTCCGCAACCCCGCGCACGTCACCGACGTGGAGCAGCAGGGCGCACGGGCGATCGTGGCGGACCTCGAGCAGCTCGACGACGACGAACTCGGGCTCCGGCTGCGCGGGGTCGACGCGGTGGTGTTCGCCGCCGGGGCCGGTCCGGGGAGCGGCGCCGAGCGGAAGCTCTCGGTCGACCGGGACGGGGCGATCCTCCTGGCGGACGCGGCCGAGCGCGCCGGCATCCGCCGCTACGTGATGATCTCGGCGATGGCGGCGGACTCGTACGACCCGGAGCGTGCGGTCGTGCCCGCCCGGTCCGAGGCCGATGTCTTCCAGGTGTACCTCCGCGCGAAGGCCGAGGCGGACGCGAACCTGCGGGCGCGGAGCCTCCGCTGGACGATCGTCCGACCCGGGGGTCTGCTCGACACGCCGCCCCAGGGCACGGTCGACGTCGGCGCCACGGTTCCCCGCGGCACGATCCCACGCTCGGACGTCGCGGAGGTGGTGCTCCACGCGCTCCTCGACGACACCGCGGTCGGCGTGCAGTTCGAGGTCACGAGCGGCGACACCCCGATCCCCGCCGCGGTCGCGTCGCTCGGCTGACGCCCGCCGACGGCAGCGGCGTCGAACCACGGATCCGACATCGAACCGGGCGACGACGGTGGTTCGACGTCGGATTCGTGGTTCGATCGCGGCGCCGCGCCCGCCGCAAGCGCGCCGCCCGCCGCGCGGCGCCGCGCCGCGCCGCGCGTCAGAGCGCGACCGCAGCCGACTGCCGGGCGATCTCCAGTTCCTCGTTCGTGGGGATCACGAGCACCGCGACGCGCGACGTGTCCGTGGAGATGAGCCGCGCCTCCCGAGATGCCAACTCGTTGCGGTCCGCATCGATCTCGATGCCCAGGTGCTCGAGCCCGGCGAGCACGCGCCGGCGCAGCAGCGCGTTGTTCTCGCCGACGCCCGCGGTGAAGACCACCGCGTCCAGCCCGCCGAGCTGCGCCGTGTAGGCGCCGACGTACCGACGGATCCGGTGCCGGTACACGGCGAGCGCTGCCTCGGCCACCTCGTCACCGTGCAGCGCCGCGTCCTGCACGTCGCGCATGTCCCCGTTGCCGGTCAGGCCGAGCAGCCCGGACTCCTTGTTGAGCATGGTGTCGAGCTCGTCGAAGGAGAGCCCGGCCTCGCGGTGGAGGTGGATGAGGACCGCGGGGTCGAGGTCTCCGGAGCGGGTGCCCATCACGAGACCCTCGAGCGGGGTGAGGCCCATCGAGGTCTCGATCGAGCGTCCACCGTCGATCGCCGCGGCGGACGCCCCGTTGCCGAGGTGCAGCACGATCGTCTTGAGCTCGGCGAGCGGACGGCCGAGGAACTCTGCCGCCTGCTCGGACACGTACTTGTGGCTCGTCCCGTGCATGCCGTAGCGGCGGATCGCGTACTTCGCGGCGAGGTCGGCCGGGATCGCGTACGTGTAGGCGTGCGGCGGCATCGTCTGGTGGAACGCGGTGTCGAACACGGCGACCTGCGGCACGTCCGAGAAGACCTGCTTCGCCGCGCGGATGCCCTCGAGGTTCGCCGGGTTGTGCAGCGGCGCGAGGCTGTTCAGCGCCTCGATCTGCTGCTCGACCTCGTCCGTCACCACGGTGGCCCGGTCGAAGGTGGTGCCGCCGTGCACGACGCGGTGGCCGACCACGGCGGGCGGGTGCTCGTCGAAGGACGGCCCGACCTTCGCGAAGGCGTCGATCATGGCCTGGAAACCGGCCGCGTGGTCGGCCACCGGGGTCGAGTCGTTCGACGAGGACTCCCCCGTGAGCGCGTTGGTGTGCTTCCACGCACCCGTCGACTCGCCGATGCGTTCGACGAGCCCGGAGGCGAGCGTGCGCTCCCCCCCGAGCTCGATGAGCTGGTACTTGAACGAACTCGATCCGGAGTTCACGACGAGGGCTGCGGTCACGGGATGGGTCACTTTCTCGGTCGGACGGGAGGCGCGGTGCGGGTCGCGCGGGTCAGCCCGCGTCGGTCGCGGTGCCGGCCTGGATCGCGGTGATCGCGACGGTGTTGACGATGTCGCCGACGAGCGCACCGCGGGAGAGGTCGTTGATCGGCTTGCGCAGGCCTTGCAGGACCGGGCCGATCGCCACGGCACCGGCCGAGCGCTGCACGGCCTTGTACGTGTTGTTGCCCGTGTTGAGGTCGGGGAAGATGAACACCGTGGCGCGACCCGCGACGGGCGAGTCCGGCATCTTCGTCGACGCGACCGTCGGGTCGGCGGCGGCGTCGTACTGGATCGGCCCCTCGACGAGCAGGTCCGGGCGGCGCTCACGCACGAAGGCGGTGCCGGCGCGGACCTTGTCGACGTCCGCTCCCGAGCCGCTGTCGCCCGTCGAGTAGCTGAGCATCGCCACGCGCGGGTCGATGCCGAACTGCGTCGCGGTCTCGGCGGACGAGATCGCGATGTCCGCGAGCTGCTCGCTCGTCGGGTCGGGGATGACCGCGCAGTCGCCGTAGACGAGGACCCGGTCGGCGAGGGCCATCAGGAAGACGCTCGACACGATCGAGGTGTCCGGCCGGGTCTTGATGATCTCGAACGACGGCCGGATGGTGTGCGCCGTCGTGTGCTTCGCGCCGGAGACCATGCCGTCGGCGAGCCCGAGCTGCACCATCATCGTGCCGAAGTAGGACACGTCGGTCACGGTGTCGCGGGCGAGCTCGATCGACATGCCCTTGTGCGCCCGGAGGCGGGTGTACTCCTCGGCGAAGCGTTCACGCAGGTCGGGGTCGAACGGGGAGACGAGCTGCGCGGCGTCGAGGTCGAGGCCGAGCTCGGTCGCCCGGGTCCGGATCGCGGCGGGGTCGCCGAGGATCGTGAGCTCGCACACCTGGCGCTGCAGCAGTGTGGACGCGGCGCGGAGGATGCGGTCGTCCTCGCCCTCGGGCAGGACGATGCGCTTGCCGTACCCGCGGGCCCGGTCGAGCAGTCCGTGCTCGAACATGAGCGGCGTCACGACCCCGGAGGGCGTGAGCTGCAGGCGGTCGCGGAGGGCGTCGGCGTCGACGTGCTGCTCGAACAGCGCGAGCGCGAGGTCGGCCTTGCGGGGCGAGTCCGCCGCGAGGCGTCCGCGGGTCTGGGTGATGCGGAGCGCGGTGTCGTAGGTGCCGAGGTCGTTCTGCGCGATCGGCAGCGAGCTCGACAGCCCCTCGAGCAGGCGGGAGATCTGCGGTGCCGTCTCGAACCCGCCGTTGAGGATCACCCCGGCGAGGCTCGGGAAGGTCTCCGACTGGTTCGCGAGGAGCGTCGCGATGAGGACGTCGCTGCGGTCCCCCGGGACGACGACGATCCCGCCCTCGATCAGGCGCGGCAGGACGTTCTCCATGCTCATGCCGGCGACGACGGTACCGAGGGCCTCGCGGTCGAGCAGCGCTTCGTCGCCGCGCACCAGGGTCGCCCCGGTGGCCTCGAGCAGGGCGCGGACGGTCGGGGCGACGAGGACGCGGTCCTCGGGGATGGCCCACACGGGCAGGTCGGGGTGGTCGTCGCTGACCGCCTGCCGGACGCTCGACACGACCGACGGCAGGGCATCGGGGTCGGCACGGTTCACGACGATGCCGAACAGCTGGGCGTGCGCGGCGCGGAGCTCGCTCGTCGTGACGTCGGCGACCTGGGCCATGTCCTCGGGGGTGCGGGCACCGCGTTCGGCGGCGTCGCGGCCACCGAGCACGAGCAGCACCGGAGCGCCCAGGTTGACCGCGACCTTGGCGTTGAACGACAGCTCCGTGGGGCTGCCGACGTCGGTGTAGTCCGATCCGAGCACCACGACCGCGTCGCACTGCCGCTCGACCTGGGCGAAGCGGGTGACGATCGTCGCGAGCGCCGCGTCCGGGTCGGCGTGCACGTCGTCGTAGGTGACGCCGACCGCGTCGTCGTAGGAGATGCCGACCGCGGTGTGCTGCAGCAGGAGCTCGAGCACGTAGTCCGGCTCGTCGACGGAGCGGGCGACCGGTCGGAACACCCCGACCCGTCCGACCGAGCGTGCGAGGGTCTCGAGGACACCGAGGGCGACGGTGCTCTTGCCCGTGTGTCCTTCTGCTGACGTGATGTAGATGCGGGTCGACACGCGTCCAGGGTAGTCGGCGCACACGGCACGACATCTGGGAGCCCCGGCACTTCCGACACGCGGTCGTGAGCACTCCGGAGAACCTGTACCATTGGGTGTCGTCGTCGGAAGACGGCGCCAGGAGAATTCGCCTAGTGGCCTATGGCGCACGCTTGGAAAGCGTGTTGGGTGCAAGCCCTCGGGGGTTCGAATCCCCCATTCTCCGCCAGAGCAGAGCACGGAACGCCCGGGAACCGATCGGTTCCCGGGCGTTCGTCGTCCGGAGCACTCCGGAGCACTCCGGCGCACTCCGGACAGGACGGTCCCCCACCCGGCGGACCCCGCCGAACCCCGTTCGCCATGGACTGGCCGGGAATCGATGCCGAGGGGTGGAACGGGCTGTCCCCGATACCCGTCGGTCGCCTAGACTGACCCGAAGGACGGCCCCGGGACGGGTCGGACACGGTGCACGGAGCGGCAGGGGCGCGCTCCCCGGGCGAGCGTCGAACGCTGCCCGGGCACCCGAGGGACGAGGAGTCCACGTGGGGGACCTGACGGCGCCGGCAGCAGCTCGGCCGAGCGCGACCGTGTACGACGTGGTCCTCCGGCCGCGTCGCTCGCTCGTGCGCTCGACGATCCTGAGCGTCGTGTTCTCGGCCGTCCCCCTCGCCGTCGCCCTCGTCTGGGTCTCCCTCCCGATGCGCCTCTGGCCGGTCGTCACGGGTGCGGTCATCCTGCTCGCCGCCGCCGTCGCCGTCGTCTTCGTGCGCCTCGGCACCGCGTTCATCGGCATCGACCCCGTGGCGATCACGGTGCGCGGCGTCCTCACGCAGAACCGTCGGGTGGACCGCGACCGCGTCCACAGCCTGGTCCTCGCCACCACGTACGGCAGCGCGGTCGAGCGCACGACGCGCGAACTCATCGCGCTCGACGCCGCCGGCGCCCACTTGTTCCGCCTCCGCGCCGACACCTGGAGCGACGCCGGCATCGACAGCATCGTGGACGCCCTCGGCGTGCAGGTCACCGACGAGACCCGGCCGATGTCGATCCGCGAGTTCGTGCGGCGCTACCCGGCGAGCCGGTCCTGGTACGAGCAGCGCGGAGCGTACGTCGCCGTCGGTGCGGTGGCGGTCCTCGCGGTCGCCGGGCTGCTCGTGGTCGAGACCACCGGCCTCCTCGGCTGACCCCTCAGCGACGGCGGCGCAGGGTCGAGAAGATCCCCTGCACGACCTCCTTGGCGATCGTCCTGCCCAGCCCGGACCCGAGCAGGTCCGACAGCGGGTCGTCCGCCTTCCGTGACGTCGTCGTCCGGGACGACGTGCGCCCCGACCGCCGCGCATCGGCAGCCCGTTCGGCTCGCTCGAACTCCCGCTGCGCCCGTTCGTACTCCTTCTGTGCCGCCGCTCGTTCGCGCGCCTCGGTCTTCTCCTTCGCGGCGGCCTCCTTCGCTGCGGCGGCAGCGGCGCGGGCCGCCTCCTTCTCCGCCTCGGCGGCAGCGGTCGCCGCGGCCTTCTCGGCGTCCGCGGCAGCCGCGTCCGCAGCGGCGGCCTCCATCCGGCGGGCGAGCATCTCGTACGCCGAGTCGGGATCGAGCCGCGTGCCGTAGGTGGGCAGGAGCGGGGATGCCTGCACCCGTGCCGTCATCTCGGCCGCGGGCATCGGGTCCATCGAGCCCTCGGGGGCTCGCAGGCGCGTCCAGGCCACCGGCGTCGGCGCGCCCTTCTCGTTCATCACGGTGACGATCGCCTCACCGGTGGCGAGCGAGGTCAGCACCTCCCCGAGGTCGTAGTCGCTCGTCGGGTAGGTCGACACCGTCGCGCGGAGTGCCTTCGCGTCGTCGGGGGTGTGCGCCCGCAGCTGGTGCTGGATCCGCGAGCCGAGCTGGGCGAGCACGTCGTTCGGGACGTCCTTCGGGGTCTGCGTGACGAAGAAGATCCCGACGCCCTTCGAACGGATGAGCCGGACCGTGCGGACGATCTGCTCGAGGAAGTCCGCCGACGCCCCGCTGAAGAGCAGGTGCGCCTCGTCGAAGAAGAACACGAGCTTCGGCTTGTCCTGGTCGCCCACCTCGGGGAGCTCGTTGAAGAGGTCGGCGAGGAGCCACATCAGGAACGTCGAGAAGACCTCGGGCTGGTCCTGCACGCCGGGCACCTCGAGCAGGCTGACGATCCCCCGGCCGTCGGCGGCGGTGCGGAGGAACACGGTCGTGTCGATCTCCGTCTCGCCGAAGAACTGGTCGGCGCCCTTGTCGGCGAAGGTGATCAGCTCGCGGAGGATCACCCCGGCGGTCTGCTTCGACAGTCCGCCGAGCTCGGCGAGCTCCGCCTTGCCCTGGTCGCTCACGAGGAAGGTCAGCACGCTCCGTAGGTCGGACAAGTCGACGAGCGGCAGCCCGGCCCGCTCGGCGTAGTGGAACACGAGCCCGAGGGAGGACTCCTGCGTGTCGTTCAGCCCGAGCACCTTCGACAGCAGGAGCGGTCCGAACCCGGACACGGTCGCACGGATCGGCACGCCGGTCCCCTGCCCGCCGAGCGAGTAGAGCTCCGCCTCGCTCGCCACCGCGCGCCACTCCTGGCCGATCCCGGCGGTGCGCGCGAGGAGCTTGTCGTTCGGCGTGCCCGCGACCGCCAGCCCGGACAGGTCGCCCTTGATGTCGGCGGCGAAGACGGGCACCCCGTTCGCGGCGATCTGCTCGGCGAGGACCTGCAGCGTGCGCGTCTTGCCCGTGCCGGTCGCGCCCGCGACGAGACCGTGTCGGTTGAGCATGCCGAGCGGGATCCGGACCTGCACGTCGGGCACCGCGGCACCGTTCACGAGGGCGCCGAGCTGCAGCGCGCTGCCCTCGACCTCGTAGCCGGCGCGGATCGCCGCGACGGCGTCCGCGCCGAGCGGCCCCTCGGTGGTGGTCGGCTCGGGAGGCACGGTGCCGGTCGTCGACGTCGGCTCGCCCGCCGGGGCGGTCGCGTCCACCGCCGGGGCCGGGGAGTCGACGACCGCCGGCTCCGCGTCGGGGTCGAGCCGCGCCTCCTGGCCCTGCGCCACCGCGGCGGCGAGTTCCTCCGCCCGCTGCACCGCCTCGTCCGCGAGGCGCCGGGCCTCGTCGGCCGCCTGCTTCGCTGCCTCGGCCGCTGCCCGTGCCTGCGCCACCACGTCGCTCATGTCCACAGCATACGAACGGCCGGACGCTCCTGTCCGGCGCGTGCCGTGGCACCGTGCGACGGTCAGTGCGTGAGCGCCGGGACCGTCCTCGGTCGGACGACCGCCCAGAGCAGCACGATCGCGACGGCCGACGTGCACGCCATCACCGCTGCCATCGGGGTCGCCGTGGTGATGCCGATCCACCCGACCACGGGCGAGATGATCCCCGCCACGCCGAAGTTCAGCGCGCCGAGGAGCGAGGCGGCGGTGCCGGCCTCCTTGCCGTGGGCGGCGAGTCCGATCACCTGGACGAGCGGGAACGAGAAGCCGCACGCGGCGATGAAGAACCAGAGCGGCACGAGCACCCCGACCAGTCCGGCGCCGAGCTGGTCGAGCACCATGATCGCGACGGCGGCGAGGAACAGGGTCGCGGTCGAGCACGCGAGGATCCACTGCGGTCCGACGCGCTGCGCCAACCGCGCGGAGACCTGCACGCCGACGACGACGCCGACCGAGTTCACCGCGAACAGCAGACCGTACTGCTGCGCGTCGAGCCCGTACAGGCCCTGGAACAGGAACGGTGACGCGCTGAGGTACGAGAAGAGCCCGCTGAAGACCATCGCCCCGATGAGCGCGACCCCGACGAAGACGCGGTCGGAGAAGAGTGCCCGGTACCGCTGCCCGATGGTGGAGTGCCCGGCCTCGTGCCGACGTGCCGGCGGGAGCGTCTCGACGATGAGCAGGACCGCGGCGAGCACGACAGCGGCGCCGTAGCAGGCGAGGAAGACGAAGATCCCGTGCCAGCTCACGAACCGGAGCATCTGCGAGCCGATGAGCGGGGCGAGGATGGGCGCCAGGCCGTTCACCATCGCGAGGCGGGACAGCATCCGCACGAGCGGCTTGCCGCCGAACAGGTCGCGCACCGTCGCCATCGCCACGACGCCACCGGCCGCTGCGCCCATGCCCTGCAGGACGCGGAAGAGCGCCAGCACCTCGACGTTCGGTGCCAGTGCGGCTCCGAGTGACGCTGCGACGTGCAGGCTCGTCGCGATGATGAGCGGGAGCCGGCGACCGACCTTGTCGCTCCACGGGCCGACCAGCAGCTGTCCGGCCGCGAAGCCGAGCGTCGTCGCGGTGAGGGTGAGCTGCACCGCCCCGTCGGTGATGCCGAACTCGTCCTTGAGCGACGGGAACGCCGGCAGGTAGAGGTCGATCGTGAACGGTCCGAGCGCGGTGAGGGCGCCCAGGACGAAGACGTAGACGAGTCGCTGCCGGCGGGAGAGCGCGTCTCCCGGGTGCAGGACGACACGGAGCGAACCGGTGGTGGCGGGCGCGGTCACGAGCAGGAGTCCTTCGACGGTGAGGGGTGGGGAGGTGATCGCGGCGTCGATCGAATCGATTCGTCCGCGGAACCATCCTACGGGTCCCCCGAGCACCACCGCAGCAGTCCGGGGCGTTCTCCCGCGTGTTGCCACGGCTCCCGCCCCGCTCGGACGCGGCACATGCGGTACCGTCGGACTGCTCGCCGCCGGTCGACCGCCGGCGGACGTCGTCCCGCCCGTTCCGCCGGAACACCGGCGGGACGGAACCGGATCAGAAGGGGGTGGCGTCATGGTGGATGCCCGCATCCTGCACACGACCGCTGCCCTGCGCGAGGCAATCCTGCGACTGGCCGCCGACCGGCCGGTGTCCGAGATCACGGTCGCCGACGTCACCCGGGCGGCCGGCATCAACCGCGCCACGTTCTACTCGCACGCGGTCTCCCCCGGGTCGTTGCTCGCCGACGTCCTCACACCGGAGCTCGACCGCATCCGCGAGGACGACGCCGAGGTCCGACGCGCGGCGTTCGCCCGGGGTGCCGGCGTCGACGAGTTCGCGACGATCACCCGACGCGGCATCAACGCCGTCGTCGAGCACGTCGTCGCGCACCGCGAGATCTACGGCAAGGCGCTCCCGGACCCGAACGACGCGTCGCTGCACCGTCTCCTCGTGGAGCACTTCACGGTGTCGAGCGAGCAGCACATCCGCACGCTCGAGCGCGAGCACCGGCCGGAACTCCTCGACGACGTCGCCGCGGGCTTCGTGGCGCAGGGCTTCGTCGGCGCGATCGAGGCCTGGCTCGCCGGACCGCGGCGGTCGCGGAAGGCACTGGTCGACACGATCGTGCTGTCGTTCCCGTCGTGGTGGCGCTGACCGCCCTGCCCGACGGACGTCAGTCGGTCGTGGGCTTCTCGCCCCGCTGGAGCGACTCGACCACGTCGACGGCCCCGCTGACGAGGTCGGCCTGGTCGTCGCCGGCCGGCACCCGGTAGTCCGCGGAGACGCCGTCGCCACCCGTGCCGCTCGTCGGCAGCGGGTCCCCCAGCGACACCACGACGACACCGGCGTCGTGCGCCGTCTGGATGACCCCGGTCAGCGCCGAGGCGTCGACCGCCCGCACGAGCAACGCCTTCGCGCCCGTGCGCACGAGCTGGTCCACCGCGGTGCGCTGTGCGGCGGCGGACCCGTCGGCCGGTGCGACGCGGACGTCCGCGGCGAAGCCGGCGTCGGTCAGTCCGGCCCGCAGGTCGGTACCGAGCGTGTCCTGCCCGGGTTCGAGGACCACGCCGATGACCGCGTGCCGGTCGAACCCGCCGTCGGAGCTGGTCAGGTCCGTGCTCTGCACCGGCGTGGGCGCCGCCGACGTCGTGCCCTGGCAGCCGGCCAGGGCGAGGGCCGCACCGATGACGACGGTGGCGGTGACGACGCGGAGGAGCACGACCGCCACGCTACCCGCCCACCGCGACGACGGACGGTGCCGGGACGGGGCCGAGGCGACGGACCGCGGCGACGGCGAGCACCGCGATCAGGGTCATGCCGCCGAACACGAGCGGGAACGACACCGCGGCGTCGGCACCGCCCGTCCCGATGAACAGCAGCCCGGTGACGGCGAGCCCGATCACGCTGCCCGAGGCGTCGGCGATGGTCAGGGCCGAGCTCGCGAACCCGTCGTCGCCCTCGCCGGAGAAGCGCAGCGTCAGCATCGAGGTCCGCGGGTAGATCGCCCCCATGCCCGCGCCGCCGACGAACCACCCGACGACGAGCAGCCACCACGGCAGGCCGAACGTGGCGACCGTCAGCGCCGTGAGCAGGCTGACGAGCACGAGCGCGAGACCGATCGCGAAGGTCCGGGTCGCGGTGAGCCGTTCCTCGCCCAGCCGTCCGTGCAGCCAGCTCGACCCGGCCCAGCTGAGCGCCGCGACCGTCAGTGCGAGCCCCGCCGCCGAGGCGGACAGGCCGTCCTTCGCCTGCAGCAGGAACGGCACGTACGCCTCGCTGCCGAAGAACGAGGCGGCGACGAGCCCCCGCAGCAGGATCACCGACGGCAGCCCCGGGGCGGCGCGGAAGGTGCCGGCGGGCAGCAGCGGGCGGAGTGCGAACCACGTCCCGAGGAGGCCGATGAGCACGGCGGCGACCCGCGCCCACGCGCCGAGGTCCGGGGCGACGTTGAGCAGCAGGATCGCCACCGCGGCGGCGACCGACCAGCCGATCCGGGACCGCTGCCACGCCGGACGGACCTCGGGTGCGGGTGGGTGCAGCCGGCCGAGGGTCGGGACGAGCAGGGCGAACGCGCCGACCGCGATGACGAGTGCACCGGCGAACACCCAGTGCCAGTTCCAGACGTCGGTGACGATGCCCGCGAGCGCCGGACCGACGAGCGCCGGCACCACCCACGCGGCGGCGAACCCGGCGAACACCGGGCCGTGCAGGTCGGCGGGGAAGATCCGGGCGACGAGGACGTAGAGCACGACGTCGATCGCGCCGGCACCGAAGCCCTCGACGAGCCGGCCGACGAGGAAGACCTCCATCGTCGGGGCCAGCATGACGACGGCGGTGCCGACGGCGAAGAGGCCGGCCGACACCCACGCCACGATGCGTCCACCCGCGCGGTCGGTCCAGTTGCCCGCGAGGACCATGCCCGGCACGCCGGCCGCCAGGGGTGCGGCGAAGGCCAGCGCGTAGAGGGTCTCGCCGTCGAGGTCGCGGCTGATCTCCGGCATGACGGTCGTCATCGCCAGGTTCTGGAACGCCGCGACCGCGACGATCGCGACCATGCCGACGGTGGCGAGGGCGTAAGGTCCGCTGAACAGACTGGTCCTCGTCGCCGCGGTGCTCACCCGATCATCGTAGGGCCGCCCACGGACGCCGGGCGGGCCGCCGAGGTCGGGCCCGCCACCGCCGTCGAGTGGGTCAGCGCGCGAGCGCCTGCTGCAGGTCCGCCACGAGGTCGCCGGCGTCCTCGATGCCGACGGACAGGCGCACGACGTTCTCCGGCACCGCCAGCTCCGTGCCCTTCACCGACGCGTGCGTCATCTCGGACGGGTACCCGATGAGCGACTCGACCCCGCCGAGCGACTCGGCGAGCGCGAACACCTCGGTCGACTCCGCGAAGCGACGCGCCGCCTCGGGCCCGCCGCTCAGCGCGACCGAGAGCATGCCCCCGAAGCCGCGCATCTGGCGTGCCGCGACGTCGTGGCCGGGGTGCTCGGCGAGCCCCGGGTAGTACACGCGCTCGACACCCGGAGCACCGACGAGTGCCTCGGCCACCGCCTGGGCGTTCCGCGAGTGCCGCTCCATCCGGACCGCGAGGGTCTTGATGCCGCGCGTGGTGAGGAACGCGTCGAACGGCGACGAGATCGCCCCCGCGCCGAACTGCAGGAACTGCACCTTCGCGGCGAGCTCCTCGTCGGCGAGCACCACGGCGCCGCCGACGACGTCGGAGTGGCCGCCGAGGTACTTCGTCGTCGAGTACACGACGACGTCGGCGCCGAGCGACAGCGGCTGCTGCAGGTACGGCGACGCGAAGGTGTTGTCGACGACGACCACGGCACCGGCCGCGTGGCCGATCTCGGCGAGCGCGGCGATGTCGGCGATCTTCATGAGCGGGTTCGTCGGGGTCTCGACCCAGAGGACGGTCTGCGTCGGAGCACCCTCGAGCGCGGCCCGGACGCGGTCGGTGTCGCTCATGTCGACGACCACGAGCTCGACGCCCCACGGCACGTGCAACCGGCTGACCAGGCGGTGGGTCCCGCCGTACACGTCGTTGCCCATCACCACGCGGGCACCGGGGACGAGCGTGGCGCGCAGCAGGGCGTCCTCGGCGGCGAGCCCGGACGCGAACGAGTACGCCGCGACGCCGCCGTCGAGGTCCGCCAGGAGGGTCTGCAGCGAGTCGCGCGTCGGGTTGCCGGCGCGCGAGTACTCGTAGCCGTTCCGCATGCCGCCGACACCGTCCTGCACGTACGTCGACGTGAGGTGGATCGGGGGGATGACGGCGCCGGTGGGGCCGTCGGGCTCCTGGCCGGCGTGGACGGCGCGGGTGCTGAACTCGGTCATGCGGGCTTCGTTCCTCGTTGGGTCGGGGGCGTCACGCGGGACGCGGGTCACTCGGACAGGTAGGCGAGCAGGTCGTGGCGGGTCAGCACGGTGACGGGCTTGCCGTCCTCGACGACGAGCAGGGCGTCCGCCGACTCGAGCGCACGTCGCGCCGACGAGACCGACTCGCCGACACCGATGAGCGGGAGCGGGTCGCCCACGAATCCGGACAGCGCGTCCGTCATCTTCGCGGCGCCGGTGAAGACCTGCTCGAGCAGGTCCTTCTCCGCCACCGCGCCGACGACCTCGCCGATGACGACGGGCGGTTCGGCGCTGAGCACGGGCATCTGCGAGACGCCGTACTTCGTCATGATGTCGACGACCTCGCGCACGGTGTCCGCCGGGTGGGCGTGGACGAGGTCGGGCAGCCGGCCGTCCTTGCCCGCGATGAGCGACCCCACGGTGCGCTCGTCGTCGGTCTCGGCGAAGCCGTAGGAGCGCATCCACCGGTCGTTGAAGATCTTGCCGAGGTAGCCGCGGCCGCCGTCCGGCAGGAGCACCACGACCACGTCGTCCTCGGTGAGGTCGCGGGCGGCGCGGAGCGCGGCGACGACCGCCATGCCGCTCGAGCCACCGACGAGCAGTCCCTCTTCACGGGCGAGCCGACGGGTCATCGCGAACGAGTCGGCGTCCGACACGGCGATGATCTCGTCGGGGACTCCGGGGTCGTACGCGGTCGGCCAGAAGTCCTCGCCGACGCCCTCGACCAGGTACGGGCGACCGGTGCCGCCCGAGTAGACGGAGCCCTCGGGGTCGGCGCCGACGATGCGGACACGGCCGTCCGAGGCCTCCTTCAGGAAGCGTCCGGTGCCGGAGATGGTGCCGCCGGTGCCGACACCCGCGACGAAGTGCGTGATGCGCTGCTCGGTGTCGCGCCAGATCTCCGGACCGGTGGTCTCGTAGTGGCTGCGCGGGCCGTTCGGGTTGGCGTACTGGTTCGGCTTGTAGGCGCCGGGGATCTCGCGCACCAGCCGGTCGGACACCGAGTAGTACGACTCCGGGTGCTCGGGCGGGACGGCCGTCGGCGTGACGACGATCTCGGCGCCGTACGCGGTGAGCACGTTCCGCTTGTCCTCGCCGACCTTGTCGGGCAGGACGAACACGCAGCGGTAGCCGCGCTGCTGGGCGACGAGCGCGAGGCCGACACCGGTGTTGCCGGAGGTCGGCTCGACGATGGTGCCGCCGGGGCCCAGGTCGCCGGAGGCCTCGGCCGCGTCGATGATCCTGGTGGCGATCCGGTCCTTCGACGACCCACCGGGGTTGAGGTACTCGACCTTCACGAGGACGGTCGCGCGCACCCCCTCGGTCACCCGGTTGAGCTTGACGAGCGGGGTGTCGCCGACGAGGTCGACCACGGAGTTCGCGTAACGCACGCGGTCGAGTCTAGGCGGCGGACACCGTCTTCCGCTGGGATGCGACGTGGGCGGACACCGCCGCGGAGACCTCCTGCCGGCGGCGGTCGATGACCTCCCCCATGTCCCGGGCGAGCGCCGGCGTGCCGCGCACGATCTGGTCGAGCGCGGTGGCGGGCACGACCAGCACCGCGACCTCGGTGAGCGCGACGGCGGTGGTGAGCAGCGCCTCCCGGGTCAACGCCGTCTGCCCGAGGTAGTCGCCGGTCTCGACGCGCGTCGCCGGCAACTCGGCGTCCTCGAACGGGACGCGCAGGTCGACGCTGCCGGACAGGACGAACCGGACGGCGTCGGGCACCGTGCCGGCCGTGACGATCGTCTCGCCCGCGGCGTACCGCTCGAGTCGGACGAGCGGTGCCAGCGCGGCCCCGTCGTCGCCCGTCAGGTACAGCGTGGGCGCGATCGACGCCAGGGCGGCGTCCCGACGCTCGTCGGTGACGAAGTCGTCGGTCGTGTCGCCGTCGAGGCCGAGCCCTGCGCGCCGGGCGGCGTACCAGAGCCACATCCGGAACTGGGCGAGCGCGTCGCCCTCCTGCGACGGTCCGCGCACCTCGAAGGACACGGTGTACGACGATCCGCCGGTCGGCACCGCCACCGGCTGCGTGCCGGGGTACCGCTGGGGCAGGCCGGACGCGACCCGCTGCAGCAGGGCGACCACCGCTGCCGGAGGGTCGTCCGTCGTGAACGTGACGTCCGTGGCGACCGGGAACGTGCCTCCTGTCCGGCTGAGGTTCGTGAACGACGCCCCCGCCAACGAGGAGTTCGGCATGATGAGGATCCCGGCGCCCGTGTCGATGTGCACCGACCGCCAGTTCACCTCGACCACCCGGCCGCGCACGCCACCGGCGTCGAGCCAGTCCCCCAGCCGGAACGGCTGCTCGAACAGCAGGAACAGCCCGGCGATCACCGGGCCGACGGCGGACTGCAGCGCGAGGCCGATGACGAGCGAGCCGACACCGAGCGCGGTGAAGATCCCGCCGACGTCCGCGCCCCAGACGATCTTGAACACCAGCGCCAGCCCGAGCGCGATGAGCACGATGCGGGCGATGTCCACGAAGATCGACGGGATCTTCTCGCGCCAGGTGCCCTTCCGGGCGTTCGTGAACAGGACGATGTTCAGCCCGTTCAGCACGAACACGATCACGAGGAACCCGAGCACGGTGCCGATGATCTGGTTCACCACGGGCTTGCCCGGGTCGACCGCGTCGGTGACCTGGACGGACAGGACGAGGATCGCGATGATCGGCACCACGGCGTTCCGCAGCAGTCCGACCACCTTGTGCAGCGAGTTGCCGCGCCGCTCGAGGTTCGACTGCAGCTCGGTCAGGACGAGCAGCAGCAGCGGCAGGCCGACGATGACGCTGATCGCCGGCCAGAACCACGGCTGCTCCCAGAACGCGGTCACGACGCCGCTCCGGTGCGCTCGAGCTTCCAGACCCGCTGCGGTCCGGCCTGCGTCTGCACCTCGCCGGCGTCCTGCACGCCCCCGCGGTCGCCGAGCTTGTCGACCACGCGCTGCGTCGCGTACACGCCCGGCGCCGGGGCGATCCCCTGCACCCGGTACGCCAGGCTGACGGCGTCGCCCCACATGTCGTAGACGATGCTCGAGCGCCCGACGAGCCCGCTCGTGACCTGGCCGGTGTCGATGCCGGCGCGCAAGCCGATCTTCGATCCGTGCTGCGCGTTGAAGCGCTCGAGCACGCCCTGCGCCTCCTCCGCCCAGTCGACGACGCGGCGGACGTTGTCCACGCGCGGCACGCTCAGGCCGCAGCTGGCGAGGTACCCGCTCCGGGTCGTGCGCACCCGCTCGACGCCGTGGCGGGTGGCCGCCTCGTCGAGGGAGCGCCAGACGTCGTTGACGAGGGACAGGGACTCCTCGGCCGTGAGGCCGGCGGCGAACTCGTCGAACCCGATGATGTCCGCGTAGACGACGGCGACGTCCTGGTGGTCGGCCGCGATCGTCTCGTCGCCCTGCTTGTAGCGACGGGCGACCTCCTCCGGCATGAGCGTCAGCAGCAGGGTGTCGTTCTGCCGCCGCTGCTCGTCGAGCAGGTCCTGCTTCACCTGCAGGCTGCGGCTCATGTCGTTGAACGCGAGTCCGAGGTCGCCGATCTCGTCGCCGGCCTTCGTCTGCACCTCGACGCCGAGGTCGCCGGACGACACCCGGTTCACCGCCGTCTGCAACCGGCGGATCGGCCGGACGAACACCTGGGCCAGCAGCAGGGACAGCAGGCTGACGAGGACGATGATCCCGACGAGCGCGAGGCCGATGTTCCGGGCGAAGTCGTTCACCGGGGCGAACGCCTCGGCCGTGTCCATCTGCGCGACGACGACCCAGCGGAGCCCGTCGACCTCGAGCGGCGCGTACGCCGCGAGCACCTCCTTCCCGCGGTAGTCGGTCGAGATCACGGTGCCGGACTTCCCCTGCAGCGCCCGTGTCACCGGCGTCGTGTTCACCTCCTGCAGGAGCACGGAGCCCTTCACCGCGACCTGGCGGGCCGCGGTCGACGGCGCCGTCCCGGCAGCGACGACGTCGCGCTGGTACTGCTTCGGGTGCTCGATGAGCTGGCGCGGGTACGACCGCATGAGGTGGTCGGCACCGACGAGGTACGACTCCCCGGTGTCCCCGAGGCCGTCGTCCTTCCACTGCTCGTTGCCCGTCATGACCTGCGTGATGAGGTCGACCGGCACCTGGACGGCCATCACCCCGATGATCTTGCCGTCCTCCCCCACCGGCGACATCACCCAGAGCGTCGGGACGTTGAGGCTCGGCACGTACCGCGCGAAGTCCGTCACCACGAAGTCGTCCGAGCTCGTCAGCTGCAGGGCCTGCTGGTACCCGGTCGCGAGGTTCGAGTCGCGGTAGGGCCCGCTCTCGAGGTCCGTGCCGAGGTCCGCGCCGGAGTACGCCGAGTACACGACGTCCCCGTCGGTGTCCATGAGCAGGAGGTCCTCGTACCCGGCGGACTCGACCGCCTGCTTGAAGTACGGCTGGTACTCGGCGTGCGCCGCCGACCACGCGCTGCCGTCACCGGCGTCGTCCTGGTCGATGGCCTTGTCGTAGTCGGTGAACGGCGCCGTGTACCGCGCCTGCAGGTAGGCCTGCGGGTCCTCGGTCGGCGCGAACTGGTCCGGGTTGGCGGTGCCGCCGTTGCGGTCGTCGAGCTGCGGGACGAAGGAGTCCCGGTACCAGTCCTCGACCTTCGTGTGGTCGTCGTCGGACACCGGCCGCGACTGCAGGTCGTCCCACCCGGACTCGAACGCCTTCGTCGCGCCGATGACGCTCTCGTTGCGGGTCTGCGCGACGACCGTCTGGGTGAACTGGCCGAACGAGCGCTGGAGTTCGGTGATCCTCGCCTCGCGCAGCGAGGTCACCTGGTTGAACGCCGCGGCCTCGAGCGAGCTCCGGCCGTTCAGGTAGCCGACGACACCCACGACCAGCGCCGCCACGATGCTCACCGCGAGGAGCATCACGAGGAGCTTGGACTGGATGTCGAGGGAGCCGCTCGTGAGGAACGCGCGGAACTTCCCCTTCTTGCGGGGCGCGTCCTCGACGACGCGTGGTGCATCGGGGGCGATCCGGCCCGTGGGCGGGATGGGGTCGGACGTCGGTGGGACTGCTGTCACTTCGGACTCCGCTCAGGGGCACGGTGCGCTTGAGTGTGGTTCCTTCACAGCTACCACACGAGCATCGTTCGTGTCCGTCGGGTCGACCGGAAAACGCCGTGGTCGCGACCCGACGACGGACGG
>NZ_MJGR01000028.1:42922-77930 GCF_001865105.1 Curtobacterium sp. MCBA15_016 | reverse complement strand
CGGTGCCAGCTGGCACCGCGCCTCCAGTCCGTCGTGGGGGCGCGTCCACCGCGACCCGCATGTGAACAGCGGGTGTCGCGAAACTGGCAGACCCATCCGTAAGTCTGTACCCCACCCAAACCGCCTCGCGAAGCCCCCCGAATCGGGGGCATGACCCGAACCGATACCCCCGTTGTGGTGCCATCCGCAACCGGCGCGGTACCCGTCCCTCCGCGCGCGGCCGTCGCGCGCCTGGTGGTGCTCGCGCGGCAACTCGTCTCCTTCGGCAGCATCGGCGCCGTCTGCTTCGTCATCGACCTCGGCGTCTACAACCTCCTCCGCGCGACCGTGATGCCCGACGGGCCCATCGCCGCCAAGATCGTCTCCGCCGTCGTCTCCACGGCCGTGGCCTGGATCGGCAACCGGTTCATCACCTTCCGGGCCGAGCGGCAGACCGGCCGCCGCGAGACCCTCCGCGAGGGGCTCCTCTTCGCCGTCACCAACCTCATCGGTCTCGGCATCGCCGCCGCGTGCCTCTTCGTCTCGCACTACGTCCTCGGTTTCACCTCCACCCTCGCCGACAACGTCGCCGGCAACGGGGTGGGTCTCGTGCTCGGCACCGCGTTCCGGTTCGCCGCGTACAAGGCCCTCGTCTTCCGTTCCACCGACGCTCACGCGAAGGAGCTCGCCGAATGACCATCTCCGCCACGCTGTGGACGGCCGCAGGGCCGCTGCTCCAGCCGAACGAGGGGACGGCTCCGTCGAGCGTCCCGAACCGCGGCACGACCGACGTCCCGACAGGAGGCTCGGGGCAGCTCCCGCAGGCCGCCTGGTCGGTCGGCGAGTGGGTCGGGTACTCGGCCCTCATCGCGATCTCCGTGCTGCTCACGATCATCGCGCTCACCACGCTGTGGTGGATGCTGCACGCCTGGCGCTCGCGCGACGCGCTCAAGTCGACGAGCTTCAGCCAGACCCCGCGCCCGGCGGCGCACCGGTTCACGCTGCTTGTCCCCGGCCGCCACGAGCAGGACGTCATGGGGGAGACGCTCGACATGCTCGCGAAGCAGGACCACCCGGACTTCGAGATCATCGCGATCGTCGGCGAGGACGACCCCGAGACGGACGCCGTCGTGCGTGCCGCCGCGGCCCGGCACCCCGAACTCATCAAGGTGGTCGTCGACGACACCGCGCCGAAGAACAAGCCGAAGGCGATGAACCTCGCGCTCCAGTACGCGACGGGCGACATCGTCGGCGTGTTCGACGCGGAGGACGAGGTCTACCCGCGGCTGCTCTCCCTGGTCGACTCGCGCTTCCAGGAGACCGACGCCGACGTCGTGCAGGGCGGCGTGCAGCTGATGAACTTCAAGTCGAGCTGGTGGTCGCTCCGGAACGTGCTCGAGTACTACTTCTGGTTCCGCTCGCGCCTGCACTTCCACGCCGGGTCGAAGTTCATCCCGCTCGGCGGCAACACCGTCTTCGTGACGAAGGAACGCCTGGACTGGTCGAACGGCTGGGACGCGCACTGCCTCGCCGAGGACTGCGAGCTCGGCGTCCGACTGTCCGCCGACGGCGCCAAGGTCGTCGTCGCCTACAGCCCCGAAGCCGTCACCCGCGAGGAGACCCCGCCCACCTTCGCCTCCCTGCTCAAGCAGCGGACCCGGTGGAACCAGGGCTTCCTGCAGGTGCTCGGCAAGGGGGAGTGGAAGAAGCTCCCGTCGTTCCGCCAGCGGTTCTTCGCCCGCTACATGCTGACGATGCCGTTCATCCAGGCGGCCACCGGGCTGCTCATCCCGCTCAGCGTCCTGATGATCCTGTTCGTCAAGGTGCCGACGGCGATCGCCCTCGTGTCGTTCGTCCCCGTCGCCCCGACGCTCATGCTGCTCGCCGTCGAGGTCGTCGGCCTCAACGAGTTCGGTCGGCTCTACAAGGAGAAGGTCCGGATCCGCGACTACGTGAAGCTCGTGCTCGGCCTCGTGCCGTACCAGATCTTCCTCGCCGCAGCGGCGGTCCGGGCCGTGGTCCGGCACGCCAAGGGGCAGAACGGGTGGGAGAAGACCGAGCACACCGGGCAGCACCGCACGGCCGGGCAGTCGGCCGAGGTCGTCGGCTTCGCGAACGCCGTGACCACCGATCGGGCGGACGACCGCTCGGACGACCGTGAACTCGTCGCGTCGACCACCGGAGGGACCCGATGACCGCCAGCATCACCGACACCACCGGCATCCCGATCCGAGGAGCCGTCGCCCGCCAGCGCTCCGGCGTCGGCGCCTGGTTCCGCCGGCACGCCGCGAGCCTCGGCTGGCTCCTCCCCGTCCTCGCCGTGACGGTCGTCGTGCAGTCGTGGAACATGTCCGGCACGCCCCAGCGGATCGACGACGAGGGCACGTACACCGCCCAGGCCTGGGCGATCACGCACCTCGGCGAGATCACCCACTACACGTACTGGTACGACCACCCGCCGCTGGGCTGGATCCAGATCGCCGGGTACACCTCGCTGACCGGGGCGTTCGCGCGCTACCCGTTCGCCGTCGAGGCCGGGCGCGAGGCGATGGTGTTCTTCGCCGCCGTGTCGAGCATCCTGCTGTTCGTCCTCGCCCGCCGACTCGGCGCCGGCCGTGCCACCGCGGCGGTCGCGGGCCTCGTGTTCGCCCTGTCGCCCCTGGCCCTGCAGTACCACCGCACGGTCTACATCGACAACGTCGCGACGCCGTGGCTCCTCGCCGCGTTCGTCCTCGTGCTCAGCCGTCGCCAGCAGCTCGCCGGCTTCGCGGGTGCCGCTGCGTGCCTCGGCATCGCGGTGCTCTCGAAGGAGACGTACCTGCTCGCCCTGCCGTTCCTCATCTGGATCGCGGTGCGCCGGGCCGACCGGAGCACCCGCCGGTACACGCTCAGCGTCGCCGGGGCCGTGCTCGCCGTGATCGGTGGCGGCTACCTGCTGCTCGCCGCGGTGAAGGGCGAGCTCCTGCCCGGCACCGGTCGGGTCAGCCTCTTCGAGGGCATCACCTACCAGCTCGGTTCCCGGGCGGCCAGCGGATCGGTGTTCGACGCGGGGAGCCTCGCGAACGAGGCCGCCGCGCAGTGGTGGGCACTCGACCCGGTGTTCATCGTGCTCGGCTCGGCCGCAGCGTTCGTCGGGCTGTTCCTCCGCCGGGTGCGCCCGATCGCGGCGATGCTCGTGTTCCTGCTGCTCATGATGTTCCGCCCGAACGGGTACCTGCCCGTGCCGTACGTGATCATGCTCATCCCGTTCGCCGCGCTCCTCGTCGCCTACACCGCCGAACGTGCCGTCCTCACCGTGCTCGGCCGCCTGCGCGGAACCTCGGGGACCGATGCGCGGGCCGTCGTCCGCCGGGGCCTCGGCACCACGTGGGCGGTCGTGACGTCCGCGGCGCTCCTCGTCGCACTCCCGCTCTGGGGGACGCAGCTGCGCGGGTTCGTGCTCGGCAACCTCGACCTGCCGATGCAGCAGGCCGAGCAGTGGGTCGGCGACAACGTCCCGAAGTCCTCGCGGCTGCTCGTGGACGACGCCATGTGGGTCGACCTCGTGCAGGACGGCTTCGCCCGGAACAACGTCATCTGGTACTACAAGCTCGACACCGACGCCGCGGTCGAACGCCAGTCGCCGAACGGCTGGAAGGACTCGGACTACGTCGTCACGACGGACTCCATGCGCACCGGCGGGAACTCGTCGTCGGACATCCGCCAGGCGATCGAGAACTCGACGACCGTCGCCGCGTTCGGCACCGGCAACCAGCGGGTCGACGTCCGACGCATCCACGCCGAAGGGTCGACGGCCGCCGAGGCCGCCATCACCCGCGCGACCGACCTCCGGAAGACGATGGGGACCGAGCTCGCCTCGAACCCGGCGCTCTTCGCCGACGAGGGCACCAAGTCGCAGTTCCGCGCCGGGCAGGTGGACTCGCGGGCGATGATCGCGCTCGGGCAGGTCCTCGCCGACGGGTTCGTCGAGGTCGACCGGTTCACGCCGGTGTCCGGCGAGACCGGGCAGCCCTTCCGCCGGGTCGTCCTGCATGCCCCGGGGAACGCCGAGGCGTCCCGCGTCGAGGCCACCCTCGACGCCATGGCCAGCGGGTTCCGACCCGACTCGGTCGAGCGGGACGGGTCGCGCCTGACCGTCGTCTACGCCCCCGCCGACCCGACCACGACCGCGACGAGCGCCTCGTGACCGCCGTCGCACCCACGCACCAGACCCGAACCACGACCAGAAGGAGCACCACCATGCCCGCACCTCGTCGCACCCTCCTCGTCGGCGCCCTCGCCACGAGCCTCGTCGCCGCAGCCGTCGGCCTCGCGCCGCAAGCAGCGACCGCCGCCACACCCGCCGCCGCCTCGAGCGACCAGGGCTGGCTCCGCGTCGGCCACCTCTCCCCGGACACGAAGGGCGTCGACGTCGAGCTGTCGAGCCTGGCCGGCGGCAAGACGGTCTTCGAGCTCGACGACGTCACCTACGGCCAGGTCAGCCCGTACCAGGAGCTCCCGGTCGGCACCTACGTCCTGTCGATGCGCGCCGCCGACGCCCCCGACTCGACCCCGGTGATCTCCACCGACGTCACGGTCGACAAGGGCGACGCGAGCACCGTCGTCGCCTACGGCAAGAACTCGGGGCTCAAGACGACCGCGTTCACCGACGACCTCCAGCAGCCCGGCGACGGCAAGGCGAAGCTCCGCCTCGTGCAGGCCGCGACCACCGCGAAGTCGGTCGACGTGAGCACCTCCGAGGGGACCGCCGTCGCCGAGGACGCCGCGTTCGGCACCGCCACGAAGTACGCCACCGTCGACGCCGGCAAGTGGACGCTCGACGTCTCGGGCAGCGGGCAGCGGGGCACGGCGAAGGTCGACCTCGCGGGCAACACCGTCTCGACGCTGTTCGTGCTCGACGACAGCAAGGGCGACCTCACGGTCGTACCCGTCACGGACGCGGCAGCCACGGCGTCCACGCCGTCCGGCGGGGTGCAGACCGGTGGTGGCGGCGCGGCCGCCGACCCGGTCGAGCAGGCCACCCACGAGCTGATCGCGACGCTCCGCTCGCTGTTCCGCTGACGCCTGGCCGGAGGCGCGGATCACCCCAGCGGATCCGCCCGCGTGATCCGCGCCTCCAGGCCCACCACCGCACCCAGTCAGGAAGGCAGGCCGCATGACCCGCAGGACCTGGATCCCCGTGACCGCCGCAGCCGCGGTGCTCGTCGCGCTCGGCATCGCGCTCGTCGCGGTGCGCCCGTGGGGCGCCCCGCAACCGGAGGCCGGAGCTGCGTCGACCCCGACGTCCTCGGCGGCGCCGGACGCAGCGCGCTCACCGGAGCAGCTGCGGACGGACTTCCTCGACCGGTACGTGCAGGACGGCCGCGTCGTCCGCACCGACCAGGGCGGCGACACCGTCAGCGAGGGGCAGGCCTACGGACTCCTGATCGCCTACGCGAACGGCGACCGCCGGCGCTTCGGCGAGATCTGGACGTGGACGAAGCGACACCTGCTCACCGACGACCACCTGCTCGCGTGGCGGTGGACGCCGGACGACGGCATCGCCGACGGGCAGTCGGCGAGCGACGCCGACCTCGACGCCGCCAGGGCACTCGTGCTCGCCGGGTCCTCGTGGGACGAGCCCCGGTACACCACGGCGGGGAAGACCATGGCGTCCGCGATCCTCGAGCACGAGACCGCCACGACCGAGCTCGGCACGATCCTGCTGCCCGGGCCGTGGGCCGACTCCGAGCCGTACCGGTACGACGCCTCGTACGCGTCGCCGGCGGCGTACGACGTGCTGGCGAAGGCGACCGGCGACGACCGCTGGGAGGCACTCGGCTCCGGGTCGCGAGCGGTCACGCGGGCCGTGCTCGCCGGGTCCGACCTGCCGAGTGACTGGTCCCAGGTGCACGCCGACGGCACGGTCGACCCGATGCCCGCGACCGGCGGGGACGACCGGGTGCTGTACGGGTACGACGCGATGCGGCTCCCGCTCCGGTACGCCGAGGCCTGCGCCGCGCAGGACCGGTCCCTGGCCGGGTCGATCGCGCCGACGCTCCGGCGGCAGACGCAGCTGGCCGCACAGCTCGACCTCGGCGGCACGGCCGTGACGGGCGACACGAACGCGCTGGCGTACGTGGCGCGGGCCGCGGCGGAGCAGGCCTCCGGGCAGTCGGCAGCGGCGGCGACGGACCTGCGCCGGGCGGACCGGACTGCTGCGACGACGCCGACGTACTACGGGGACGCGTGGGCGGCGCTCGGCGCGACGATGCTCACGTCCGACGTGCTCGGCGGGTGCGCGACGCGTGCCGGGGGTGCCTCGTGAGCGGGCGGCGGCGGGCCGGTGCGCGCGGGGACGCGCCCGAGACTCGGCGGGGCGGACGAGTTCGCGCTGCCGGAGGCCGCGGTGTGTCCGGCGAGCCGAGACTCGGCGCGCGCGGACCGCGGCGGCGCGGCGTCCTCGTCGGGGCCGTCGTGGCCGGGGTGCTCGTGGTGGGCGGGGTCACCGGCGTCGCGGTCGCGGCCACCAACGGGACCGGGGGACCGACGGTGGCCGGGTCGGCCTCGCCGACCGCCGGATCGTCGGGCACTGCGGCACCCGCGGCCGGGAGCGCGACCGACGGCTTCCAGGACCCGGCAGCCCCCGCCGCACGGTCCGACGCCACCCCGGTCCGCGTGACCATCCCCGCCATCGGGGTGTCCTCGTCGCTCGAGGACCTCCACCGCGGCGCCGCCGGCGAACTCGACCCGCCGAAGGACTGGGACAGCGCCGGGTGGTTCAGCGACGGCATCGTCCCGGGTGAGGTCGGCCCCGCCGTCATCGCCGGGCACGTCGACAGCCCCACCGCCGCAGCCGTCTTCTTCCGGCTCGACGAACTGGTCCCCGGTGACGAGGTCCACGTCGCCATGTCCGACGGCTCCACCCGCACCTTCACGGTGGACCGGTCCGAACGGGCGGCGAAGTCGGCGTTCCCCACGAGCGACGTCTACGGCACCGCCCCCACACCCCAGCTGCGCCTCATCACGTGTGACGGCACGTTCGACACGGCCACAGGTCATTACACGGACAATCTGATCGTGTTCGCAGACCTCTCGTCGGACTGACGCAGCGACCGGCCGATATCTTCGATGTCAAGCGCAAGGAGCACCATGAGCACGACACTGGTCATCATCCCGACCTACGACGAGGCGGAGAACGTCCGCCCCATCGTCGAGCGCACCCTGGCGGCCACCGACGCCGACGTGCACGTGCTCGTCGTGGACGACAACTCCCCGGACGGCACCGGCGACATCGCCGACCAGATCGCGCGTGAGACCGACCGGGTGCACGTGATGCACCGCACCGTGAAGGACGGCCTCGGCGGTGCGTACCTCGCCGGGTTCGCCTGGGGCCTCGAGCACGGGTACGACAAGCTCGTCGAGATGGACGCGGACGGCTCCCACCACCCCGAGTACCTGCCCTGGATGATCGAGCTCGCCGACACGAACGACCTCGTCCTCGGCTCGCGCTGGATCAAGGGCGGCGCCGTGGAGAACTGGCCCTGGTACCGCGAACTCCTCTCGCGCGGCGGCAACCTCTACACGCGTCTCGCGCTCGGCATCGCGGTGCGTGACGCGACCGGCGGGTTCCGGGTGTTCACCTCGCGGGCGTTCGAGCGCATCGACCTCGCCGGCGTGGCCTCGAAGGGCTACTGCTTCCAGGTCGACCTCTGCTGGCGCGCGCTCGAGGCCGGTCTGCGCGTCGTCGAGACCCCGATCACGTTCACCGAGCGGGAGTTCGGCGTCTCGAAGATGAGCGGCAACATCGTCCGCGAGAGCCTCACGCTCGTCACGAAGTGGGGCATCGACCGTCGCATCCGTGAGGCCCGGTCCCTCGTCAAGGACCACCGCCGACTCCCGTCGGTGCGGGCGAACGCGCACGCGGTCGCCGACCACGCGGCCTGACGGGCTGCTGACGGGCTTCCCGGAGGCGCGGTGCCGGCTGGCACCGCGCCTCCAGTCCGTCTGTGGTCGCGTCGCGTCGGTGGTCGTGGCGCGTCCGCGTGGCGCGTCCGCGTGGCGCGAAAGCGACTCCGTGCGGATCCGTCCGCCGTCCGTGGCGGCACAGCGACAGGTCCCCGGACTGCGATGGCGGGTGCCTGTCGCTTTCGCGGAGGCGCCCGTCGAGGGGCGAGGCAGGCCCCGCGAGGAGTGCGGGCCGGCGAGGAGTGCGGGCGGGCAGACGAACGGCCCGCGGCGGGGTCGCCACGGGCCGTTCGGTTCGCGCTGGTCGGCTTCGCGCTGGTCGGCTTCGGGCTGCCCAGCTTCGTGCTGGTCAGCGCAGGACGACGACACCCCGCCCCGCGAAGCGGACGCAGTCCGTCGCGACGTCGGCCTCGCCGAAGCGGTAGAGCTCCTCGCCGGTGGCGCCGGGGACGGGCACCTCGGCCGCGTCGTCGAGGAAGTTCACCACGACGTGCACCGGCCGGGCGTCCGGGCCGAGCAACCCGCGCGTGAGCACGAGCCAGCGCCGGTCCTCGCTGCAGCGCACGGCGTTCGCCTCGTACCGCTGGTCGACGAAGGCCTGGTCGGTCCGCCGTAGGGCGACGAGCACGCGGTAGGCCCGGAGGATCGCCGCACCCCGCTCGGAATCGACGTCCGACCAGTCGAGCTTCGAGTTCGTGAACGTCGTCGGGTCCTGTGGGTCCGGCACGGCCGACTCGTCCCAGCCGTGCTCGGCGAACTCCTTGATGCGACCCTCGGCCGTGGCCTTGCCGAGCTCCGGTTCGGGGTGCGACGTGAAGAACTGCCACGGGGTCGAGGCGGCGAACTCCTCGCCCATGAAGAGCATCGGCGTGAACGGACCGAGCAGCGTCAGGGCCGCGGCGATCACGAGACCCTCGTCGCTCACGGTCGCCGCGAGACGGTCGCCCGCGGCACGGTTGCCGATCTGGTCGTGGTTCTGGTTCGCGACGACGAGGGCCGTCGTCGGCGAGGTCCCGCGGTCGATCGGTCGCCCGTGCCGCTTCCCCCGGAACGACGACCACGTGCCGTCGTGGAAGAACCCGTGCTCGAGGACCTTCGCCAGCGCCGAGAGCGGTGCGAAGTCGGCGTAGTAGCCGTTCGTCTCACCCGTCAGCGCGACGTGGACCGCGTGGTGGAAGTCGTCCGACCACTGCCCGGCGAGGCCGTAGCCCGAGGCCTCCTGCGGGCGGAACATGATCGGGTCGTTGAGGTCGGACTCCGCGATGAGCGAGAGCGGCCGCCCGACGAAGGCGGAGTACGCGTCCGTCTCGGAGGCCATCGCCTGCAGCACGTGCGGGCGGGTGGTGTCCCGCAGGGCGTGCACGGCGTCGAGCCGGAGCCCGTCGACGTGGTGGTCGCGGAACCACATCCGGACGTTGTCGAGCACGTACCGACGGACCTCGTGGTGTTCGACGTTCACCGAGTCGCCCCAGGTGTTGCCGAGCCCCTGCAGCAGGTACGGCCCGTACAGCGGCAGGTAGTTGCCGCTCGGCCCGAGGTGGTTGTACACGACGTCCTGGATGACCCCGAGGCCGAGTGCGTGCGCACGGTCGACGAAGCGGTCGTACGCGTCCGGGCCGCCGTACGGGGCGTGCACCGCGAACCAGCCGACGCCGTCGTAGCCCCAGTTCCACTCGCCGTTCACCGCGTTGACGGGCAGGAGCTCGACGAACTCCACGCCGAGCTCGACGAGGTGGTCGAGCTTCGCGGCCGCAGCGTCGAGCGTGCCCTCGGGCGTGTAGGTGCCGACGTGCATCTCGTAGATCACGCCGCCGCGTGCCGGACGCCCGGTCCACGCGTCGTCCGTCCACGAGAACCGTGCGGGGTCGACGACCTCGGACGGGCCGTGCACCCCCTCGGGCTGGAAGCGGCTGCGCGGATCGGGCCGCACCGCGTCGTCGTCGCCGATGCGGAAGCCGTAGCGGGCTCCGACGACGGGGACGATCGCGTCGGTCGTCCACCAGTCGTCGGTGCCGCGGGTCAGCGGGTACTCGGTGCCGTCGACCACGAGGCGCACGCGCTCCGGTGTCGGCGCCCAGACGGCGTAGCGGTCGGGTGCGGTCATGCGTGACCCTCCAGGATGTCGATCTCGGCCTGCGCGTCGGACTCACCGGCAGAGCCGGAGCCGCTGTCGGCGGGCGCCCCGCTGTCGGCGTGGGTCTCCGTGCCGTGGTCCGTCGCCTCGGCCACGTGCGCCGGCACGAGCAGTGCGACGGGGTAGTCGGTGAGCAGTTCGGCGAGAGCGATGCCCCGGCCGGCCGGCACGCTGCGGCCGGTGAGCAGGTCCACGCGGTCCTGGGGCACGGCGTGCACGAGGGTGTCGCCCCATCCGCCGACCCGCTCGAGCCCGATCGGCAGGCGCGTCGCGATCGTGACCGCGCCCCCACGGTCGAACGCGATCACGTGGTCCGCCGCGCTGCCGGTCGCCTCGAGCGCGAGGTACCGGGTGAAGAGCTCCGGGTGGTCGCGCCGCACACGGAGCGCACGACTCGTCACCAGGAGCTTCGCCGCACCGTCGAGCCCGACGTCGGGGAGCCGTTCGGGGCCGTCGTCGTCCGGGCCGTCGAGTTCGGCCAGGACGTGCCGACGCTCGGTGTAGTCCACCGGCCGACGGTTGTCCGGGTCGACGAGCGAGCGGTCCCAGAACTCGGTGCCCTGGTAGACGTCCGGCACCCCGGGTGCGGTGAGCTGCACGAGCTTCTGTCCGAGCCCGTTCGACCACCCGGCGGCGTCGATCCGTTCGTCGAGCGCATCGAGCACGGCGACCACGGCCGGGTCGTCGAACGCGGCGTCGACGAGCGCGTGCATGCGGCGTTCGAAGTCCTCGTCCGGAGCCGTCCACGTGGTGCTGTCGCCGGCTTCGCGCGAGGCCTTCTCGGCGTAGGCGTGGAGGCGTTCTCGGCTGGCCGGGCGCGCGCCGACGATCGCCTGCCAGAGCAGGTCGGCCAACACGGCGTCCTCGAGCGGGGCGAGGGACTGCAGGCGTTCGAGCGTCGACGCCCACTCGTGCCCGAGCTCGGCGAGCACGGCGATGCGCGCGCGGGTGTCCTCGCTGCGCTTGGTGTCGTGCGTCGTGAGGGTCGTCATCGTGTGCGGCCAGCTGCCGAGCCGGTCGCGCTGCGCCTGGTGGAAGGCACGGACCGACACCGAGAACACGCTCGGGTCGCCGCCGACCTCGCTCAGGGACGTCAGGCGGGAGGTCCGGTAGAACGCGGTGTCCTCGACGCCCTTCGCCATCACCATGCCGCTCGTCTGCTGGAGGCGGATCGCGGCGGCGTTCGCGGGGTCGACCAGCGCCGGGGCGATCCGGTCGATGACGTCGTCGAGGTCCGGCCGCGCCGAGGCCGCACCTTCGAGAGCGTCGATGAGGTGGTGCGCGCCCTCGGGCAGGTACGTTCGGTACACGTCGAACGAGGCGACGATCTCGGCGACCGCGTCGACGATCCGCTCGTGGGGGAGCGGTGCGGACGCGGCGCTGCCGGTGCCGGGGCCGAGCAGCCGCGCGAGCCGCTCGACCTCGCTGCCGAGGATGCCGTCCGCGATGCCGCGACGGGTGTCGTGCGTCAGCTGTTGCCAGTCGGTCGGTTCGGCCCCGGACGCCGCGGTCAGCGAGTCCTCGCCGGCGGGGTCGACGAACACCCGGTCGAGCACGCCGAGGGCGTCGTAGCCGGTGGTGCCGTCGACCGGCCAGCTCGCGGGGAGTTCCTCGCCCGGCTCGAGGATCTTCTCGACGAGCGTGTAGGCGCCGTCGGTGAGCGCCGCGAGGTCCTGCAGGTAGCCAGCGGGGTCGTACAGCCCGTCGGGGTGGTCGATGCGGAGTCCGTCGACGAGGCCGTCGCGGAACCACGCGCCGATCGTGCCGTGGGATGCCGCGAAGACCTCGGGTTCCTCGACCCGGATCGCCGCGAGCGTGTTCACCGCGAAGAACCGCCGGTAGTTCAGCTCGTGGTCGGCGCGCTTCCAGTGCACGAACTCGTAGTGCTGCCGGGCGTGGACGTCGGCCACCGAGTCGCCGTCGTGCACCGTGCCCGGAGCGGTCGGGTAGGCCGTGTCGCCCAGGTACAGCCGGCCGTCACGAAGGTCGACCGCGTCGAGCAGCCGGTCGTCGAGCACCGGGACGCGGAGCTTGCCGTCCCCGGCGTCCCAGTCGACGTCGAAGGCCCAGGCGACGGGGGACCCCTGGCCGTGCTCGAGCAGGGACCACCACCACGGGTTCACCTCGGGCGTGGCCACCCCGACGTGGTTCGGCACGACGTCCACCAGGACGCCGAGTCCCACGGCGTGCGCGGCGTCGGCGAGCGCACGGAGCGCGTCGTCACCGCCCCGCTCGGTGTCGACGTGGCCGTGGTCGACGACGTCGTAGCCGTGCTGGGACCCGGGCTCGGCCTGCAGCACCGGGGAGAGGTAGAGCCAGTCCGCGCCGAGGTCGCGCACGTAGTCGACGACGTCGCGTGCGGCCGACAGGTCGAAGTCCGGCGTGATCTGCAGCCGGTACGTCGAGATCGGGACGCGCCGGGCGGTCACTGCTGGCCGCCGCTCGTGGCGGAGGGAGCCGTGGCGCCGGCGGGGTTCACCGGTGTGACGGCGTCCTGCGGTGCCGCCGTGGCCGGTCGTGACGAGTCGGTGTCCACCGGGGTCACCGTGACCTCGTGGTCGGGCTCGGCCCGGAGCACGATCATCGAGCGTGCCGGAACGTCGAGCGGCGTGCCGGCGTCGAGGACCTCGTCACGCGCACCCGGTTCGGCGGTGTCGATCCGCACCGTCCAGCCCGGCGAGTACTCCTCGGGGGGCAGTGTGAACGTCACGGTGTCGTCGTGCGCGTTGAAGTACGTGATGAAGGCGACGTCGGTGACACGCTCGCCGCGGGAGTCGCGCCCGCGGATCCCGTTGCCGTTCAGGTACATGCCGACGCTCTTGCCGAAGCCGGAGTCCCAGTCCTCGGGTTCCATGGCGTCGCCGGAGGGCGTGAGCCACACGACGTCCGGCAGCGGCTCGTCCTGCCCGCGGCGGACCGGACGCCCGTTGAAGTACCGCGTGCGGCGGAACGTCGGGTGGTCGTGCCGGAGCTTCACGACGTCGGCCGTGAACTGGATGAGGTCGTCGTCGGCGGCGTCCCAGTCGATCCAGCTCAGCGCGGAGTCCTGGGCGTACACGTTGTTGTTGCCGGACTGCGTGCGCCCGAGCTCGTCGCCGTGGGCGATCATCGGGACGCCCTGGCTGAGCAGCAGCGTCGCGAGGAAGTTCCGTCGGCGCTGCAGCCGCAGGGCGTTGATCGACTCGTCGTCGGTCGGGCCCTCGGCGCCGGAGTTCCACGACCGGTTGTGGCTCTCGCCGTCGTTGTTGTCCTCGCCGTTGGCCGCGTTGTGCTTCTCGTTGTAGGCGACGAGGTCGTACAGCGTGAAGCCGTCGTGCGCCGTGATGAAGTTGATGCTCGCCTTGGGCGTGCGGCCGTCGTGCTCGTAGAGGTCGGCCGAGCCGGAGATCCGCGATGCGAACTCACCGAGGGTGGAGGGCTCTCCCCGCCAGAAGTCGCGGACGGTGTCGCGGTACTTGCCGTTCCACTCGGACCACTGCGGCGGGAAGTTGCCGACCTGGTAGCCACCGGGGCCGACGTCCCACGGCTCGGCGATGAGCTTCACCTGGGACACGATCGGGTCCTGCTGGACCAGTTCGAAGAACGCCGCCAGCCGGTCCACCTCGTAGAACTCACGCGCCAGGGCGGCCGCGAGGTCGAAGCGGAAGCCGTCGACGTGCATCTCGGTGACCCAGTACCGCAGCGAGTCCATGATGAGCTGCAGCGAGTGCGGGTGCCCGACGTTGAGCGAGTTGCCCGTGCCCGTGGTGTCCATGTAGTACCGCTTGTCGTCCTCGACGAGGCGGTAGTAGGCGGCGTTGTCGATCCCGCGGAAGGACAGCGTCGGTCCGAGGTGGTTCCCCTCGGCCGTGTGGTTGTACACCACGTCGAGGACGACCTCGATGCCGGCACGGTGCAGTTCGCGGACCATCGCCTTGAACTCCTGCACCTGCTGTCCGTGGTCGCCCGAGGACGAGTAGTGCGAGTGCGGCGCGAAGAACCCGATCGTGTTGTAGCCCCAGTAGTTCGACAGCCCCTTGTCCTGCAGGGTCGAGTCGTTGACGAACTGGTGCACGGGCATGAGTTCGAGCGTGGTGACGCCGAGCCGCTGCAGGTGCGCGATCACGGCCGGGTGCGCGACCCCCGCGTACGTCCCCCGCTGTTCCTCGGGCACGTCGGGGTGCGTCTCGGTGAGGCCCTTGACGTGCGCCTCGTAGATCACCGTCTCGCCGTAGGGGATCCGAGGAGCCCGGTCGCCCTGCCAGTCGAAGAACGGGTTGATGACGACGCCCTTCATCATGTGGGGCGCCGAGTCCTGGTCGTCGGTCGAGTCCGGGTCGCCGAACGTGTACGAGAAGAGCGCCTGGTCCCAGTCGATGTCCCCGCTGGTCGCCTTGGCGTACGGGTCGAGGAGCAGCTTGTTCGCGTTGGCGCGGAGCCCCTTCTCGGGGGCGTACTCGCCGTGCACCCGGAAGCCGTACTGCTGGCCGGGGCCGACGTTCGGGAGGTAGGCGTGCCAGACGTACGCATCGACCTCGACGAGGTCGATGCGCTGTTCGTTCCCGTCGTCGTCGAAGAGACAGAGTTCCACGCGTTCGGCGACCTCGCTGAAGAGGGCGAAGTTCGTGCCGCTCCCGTCGTAGGTCGCCCCGAGCGGGTACGGGTTGCCGGGCCAGGTGTGCAAACGGTCCTCCAGGTGTGGGTCCCGCCAACATATCGGCGGGAGCCGACCGCGTCCGCAGACAAGCTCCGGCCGTGGACGGGTGCGCGGGCAGCTCTGCCTGTGGAGGAACGGGCGAGTAGCGTCGCGCGCATGGCCAACATCGTCACGCAGATCGCAGAGAAGGTACGCCCCGTCGGCGTGTCCACGAACTACGGGGAGCCGGTCGAGGTCGGCGACCAGACCCTCATCCCGGTGTCCCTCGGCTGGTTCGGCTTCGGTGGGGGCGGGGACGGCGACGACAACGGTGGCGGAGGCGGCGGTGCCGTCTCCATCCCGATCGGCGCCTACGTCCGACGCCCCGGCAAGGACCTCGAGTTCGAGCCGAACCTGATCTCCCTCCTCGCGGTGAGCGTCCCGGTCATCTGGGTGACCGGCACCGTCCTGCGGAAGCTGGTCCGCGTCCTGAAGAAGTGACCCACTGACGGACCTGGAGGCGCGGTGCGGCCCCGCCCCGCGCCTCCAGGACGTGCGATCCGTCACCGGGTCGCGACCACGTCTACAATGGCGGGACACACACGGGAGTCCGGGATCGCCGGGCTGAGAGGGAGCGAGTGGCGCTCCGACCGTCGAACCTGATCCGGATCATGCCGGCGCAGGGAGGAGTCCAGGGCCATGTCCACGAGCACGCACACTGCTGTTCCGTCCACCCCCGTCAGGCGCTCGCTGCGCTGGCGGGTCGTCGACATCGTCGTCGCGAGCGTCCTCGCCGTGGCGATCGGTGTCGTCTTCAAGCTCTGGGAGTTCGGCTACGAGCCGATCAGCGCCGTCGCCGCGCTCGTGCTCCCCGGCACGCAGGCGCTCTTCGGCGGGGTGTGGCTGCTCGCCGGGCCCGTCGTCGCGATCATCGTCCGGAAGCCCGGAGCGGCCCTCTACGCCGAGATGGTTGCCGCCTCGGTCGAGGCGCTCCTCGGCACGCAGTGGGGCTGGCTGACGCTCGAGGCCGGCCTCGTGCAGGGCCTCGGCGCCGAGCTGGTGCTCGCGCTCTTCCTGTACCGCGTGTACCGCCTGCCGGTGGTCGTGCTCGCCGGTGCGGCGGCCGGGCTGGCGCTCGGGCTGAACGACACGGTGCTCTGGTACCCCGGACTCGACCTGGCCTTCAAGGTCGTCTACGTCGTCTCGGCGATCGTCTCCGGTGCGCTGATCGCGGGCGTCGGCTCGTGGTTCCTCGTCCGAGCGCTCGCCGCGACCGGCGTCCTGTCGTCGTTCGCGGCGGGCCGTGAGCACTCCAGACGCGGTCCTCGCACCGTCGCGTGACCGTGCCAGCCGCGCGGATCACCTTCTCCGACTGGGGCTGGCGGTACGCGGAACGTGACGCCTGGGCCGTCCGGGGCGTCGACCTGACCGTCGAGCCGGGGGAGCGGGTCGCGATCGTCGGCCCCTCGGGCGCCGGCAAGTCGACGCTGCTGCGGGCGGTCGCGGGCGTGCTCCCGGACGAGCCGGACGCCACCGACGACACCGCGGCCTCCGTCCAGGGTTCGGTCCTCGTCGACGGTGCCGAACCGCGCGCGGTCCGCGGGCGCGTCGGCCTCGTCATGCAGGACCCCGAGGCGCACACGGTGATGTCCCGCGTCGGCGACGACGTGGCGTTCGGCTGCGAGAACGCCGGCGTCCCGCGGGACGAGATCTGGCAGCGCGTCCGGTCGGCCCTCGACGTCGTCGGGCTCGACCTGCCGCTCGACCGGTCCACCACGATGCTCTCCGGCGGGCAGCGGCAGCGGTTGGCGCTCGCGGGCGTGCTCGCCATGCGCCCGGGTGTCCTCGTGCTCGACGAGCCCTGCGCGAACCTCGACCCCTCCGGGGTGGTGCAGGTGCACGACGCCGTGCGGGCGCTGCTCGACGAGACCGGGTGTTCACTGCTCGTCGTCGAGCACCGCATCGGGACCTGGCTGGACCTGGTCGACCGACTCGTGCTGCTGGAGCCGGCCGGGGGTGTCGTCGCGGACGGTGCGCCTGCGGACGTGCTCGCCGAGCACGGTCCGGCATTGACCGCCGCCGGCGTCTGGGTGCCCGGGTCCGAGCCCGAACAGGGTTCCGCGCGCCGGGGTACCCGCTTGTCTCCGCGAGCGGGCGGGATGCACGGGGCCGACAACGGGGGACCGGACGGAATCCGCCCGCTCGGCGACGCGGGACCGCGAGTGGGCGGAATGCACAGGGCCGACAACGGGGGACCGGACGGAATCAGCCCGCTCGGCGATCGGGACCCGGTGCTGCTCGCGGCGCGGGGGCTCGGGACCGCCCGGGGAAGGCGGCAGTCGGTCGGGAGCGGGATCGACCTCGACGTCCGGGCCGGACGGGTCCTCGCGGTCACCGGGCCGAACGGCATCGGCAAGTCGACGCTCGGCCTCACGCTCGCCGGGCTCCTGCGCCCCGCAGCGGGGTCCCTCCGCGCGGGCACGGCACTCGCCGACGGCATCGGTGACGCCCCCGCCGCGTGGACGAGCAGGCAGCTGGCCGGTCGGATCGGCACGGTCTTCCAGGACCCGGAGCACCAGTTCGTCGCCCGCACCGTGCGCGAGGAGCTGGCCGTCGGCCCCCGCGCCCTCGGAGCGGCTGACGTCGATGCCCGGGTCGACGAGCTCCTCGACGCGTTCGGCCTCGCGCACCTCGCCGACGCCAACCCCTTCACGCTGTCCGGCGGCGAGCAGCGGCGGTTGGCGATCGGGACGGTCATCGCCTCCCGGCCGCCCGTCGTCGTGCTCGACGAGCCGACGTCCGGTCAGGACCGGGCGACCTGGCAGGCCGTGGTGGACCGGCTCGGCGAACTCGCCGACTCCGGCACCGCGATCGTCGCCGTGACGCACGACCGTGACCTCGTCCGCGCGCTCGATGCGGACCAGATCGTGCTCGGGGCGACAGGGACGACGAGGGCGACAGGCGCGACGGGGGCGACGACCGTCGGGCCGCCCGCCGACCTGCGCGACCCGGCCACGGAGGTGCAACCGTGACCGCGCACCACGCCGCGGCCGGTCTGCCCGGACGAGCCGCGCCTCCTGGACCACCCGACGGCACCACGCGTGCACGCGGCGTCCGAGGCGTCCAGCCGGTGGCCTCGCTGCTGGGCGTCCTCGCGCTCGGCGTGTGCCTGGTGCTCAGCCTCGACGTCGTGTCCGCGGCGGTCGCGCTCGGTCTCGAACTCCTGCTCCTGCCGCTCCTGCGGATCCCGCCCCGCACTCTGCTGCTGCGGACCTCGCCGGTCCTGGTCGCGGTGCCGCTGACCGCGCTGAGCATCGCGTTGTACGGGCGGCCGTCCGGGCGGTCCTGGTTCGACCTCGGGTTCGCGCACGTCACCGACGGGTCGCTCGCACTCGCGCTGGCGACGGCGCTCCGTGTCCTGGCGATCGGGCTGCCGGCGGTGGCGTTGTTCGTGCGGGTGGACCCGACCGACCTCGCGGACGGGCTCGCGCAGCTCCTGCGGCTGCCGGCACGGTTCGTGCTCGGGGCACTCGCGGCGATCCGGATGATGACGCTCCTCGGGGACGACTGGCGACAGCTCGGCATGGCTCGCCGGGCCCGCGGCGTCGCGGACACCGGACGGCTGCGGCGCGGCGCGTCGATGGCGTTCGCGCTGCTCGTGCTGGCGCTGCGGCGGGCGACGACGCTGGCGGTGGCGATGGAGTCGCGGGGGTTCGGCGCTCCCGGGCGGCGGACGTGGGCGCGGAGTGTGCGGTTCGCGGGGCCGGAGTGGGCGATGGTCGGCGTGCTCGTCGGGATCGGTGTCGTGTCGATCGCGGTGGCCGTGGGCGCGGGGACGTGGCGTGCCTGAGGGGGAACCCGACGTGGGCGGCGCGCGCGGCGCCGACGGCACGGCCGGTCCCGACGACTCGCTCGTCGAGGGACTCGCCGCCGCGGCCGCCGGGGTCGCGGCCGCCTCCGGAACGCGACTCGTCGTGCTCGTCGACGGCAGGTCGGGCACGGGCAAGACGACGCTCGGCGATTCCCTGGCGGAGCGGCTCGGCGCGCAGGTCGTCCACCTCGACGACGTCTACCCGGGATGGGACGGGTTGCAGGCGGCCGCGGAGGCCGTGGTGACCGACGTCCTCGGGGAACGCTCCGGCTACCGACGGTGGGACTGGGCGACCTCGTGCCCGGCGGAGTGGGCCGCCGTCGACCCCGGGCAGCCGATCGTGGTCGAGGGGTGCGGTGCGCTGTCCCGGGACTCGGCGCCGCTCGCGTCGTTGCGGGTGTGGCTCGAGGCCGACGACGACACCCGGTGGGAGCGGGCGATCGGGCGTGACGGCGAGTCCTTCGCGCGGGAGTGGGACCGGTGGGCGGCGCAGGAGGCGGCGTTCATCGCTGCGGAGCGGCCGGCGGAGCTGGCGGACGTGGTGCTGCGGACGTAGGGCGCGGCGCGTGCGGGGCGGCGCGGGCGCGCGGCCCGGCGCCCGGCGCGGGGCCCGGCGCCCGGCGCGGCGCCCGGCCCGGCGCGGGCGGAGGCCGAGTTCACGCGCTGGGCGACACTTCACGCCCGATCGCGCCCGTGATGTGTCGCTCAGCCCGAAACCTCAGCCCGAAACCTCAGCGCGCGCCCGACCCGCCGCGCCCCGCGCACCCCGCCGGGCCGCCGCCACCGGGTCCACCGCGAAGACCGCGGCCACAATCGAGAGCACCGCGTACACCCCGAGGTACCCGCACAGGATCCACGGCGAGCCCCCACCGAGCTCGACGAACACGGCCGCGAGCAACGGCGTGAGCCCCACCGAGAAGATCGACCCGATCTGGTACCCGAGCGACATCCCCGAGTAGCGCCGACCGGTCGGGAACTGCTCCGCGAACCACGCCGCCTGGGGCCCGTAGATGCTGTCGTGGAACACGCACATCCCGATCAGCGCCACGAGCGGCAGCAGCACGAGCGGCCCCGCGTCGAGGAACGCGAAGAACGGCCAGATGAGCACCGCGATCCCCACCGCCGACCAGATCGTCAGCACCCGTCGGCCGACCCGATCGGACAGCCAGCCCCAGAACGGCGTCGACACGAGCGACACCGCGGAGATGACGAGCACGGCCTGGAGCCCGGCCGACGCGCCGGACGGGCCCCGCACCGACGCGAGGTACGTCAGCGAGTAGGTCGTGAGGATCGAGTACAGCGCCGGCTGCACGAGCCGCAGCCCCGCGGTGACGAGGATCGCCCGCGGGTGCCGCCGGATCGCCTGCCACACCGGGAACCGTTCGACGTTCCCGGAGGCGCGCAGCTCCTGGAAGACCGGCGCGTCCTGCACGCCGAGCCGGATGACGAGCCCGACGGCCACGATCACCGCCGAGAACAGGAACGGCAGCCGCCAGCCCCACGCCAGGAACGCCTCGGTGCCGAGCAGGCCCCGGACGAGCGTGAAGACACCGGTCGCGAGGAGCATGCCGCCCGCCGACCCCATCTGCGTGAACGCCCCGAACAGTCCGCGGTGCCGCTCGGGTGCGTGCTCGACGGACAGCAGCGCCGACCCGCCCCACTCGGCGCCGGCCGCGACACCCTGCAGCAGCCGCAGGACCACGAGCGCGACGACGGCACCGACGCCGATGGTCGCGGCGGAGGGGATGACCCCGATCAGCGTCGACCCGATCCCCATCAGCATGAGCGACGCGACGAGCAGCTTCTTCCGCCCGATCCGGTCGCCGAGGTGGCCGGCGATGATCCCACCGAGCGGACGGGCGACGAACCCGACACCGTAGGTCGCGAACGACGCGATGACGCCGACCGCGGGGGTCACGGAGGGGAAGAACGTGGGCGCGAACACGAGCGCGGACGCGGTCGCGTACAGGTAGAAGTCGTAGTACTCCACGGTCGTCCCGACGAAGGACGCCAGGGCGACGCGACGGCGGGTCGCGGTGGTCGACGGTGCGGTGGAACGGACTGGAGGCGCGGCTGCGGTGGTCGAGTTCGGCACCCTCAGGAGCATGGTCGCGTCGCGCACCTCGGGGAACACCCCGCGTAACGCGAGGTCACGTCACGCCCTCCCGCGACACGACGGCGGGGAACATGGAGCGCATGAGCGATGCACCGAACCGCCCGCTGCGCTTCGCGGCCTTCGTCATGAACACGACGTCGCACATCCAGCACGGCCTCTGGCGGCACCCGGACGCCCGCCAGGCCGACTTCGACGACGTCACGCTGTGGACCGACCTCGCGAAGACCCTCGAGCGCGGGAAGTTCGACGCGATGTTCTTCGCGGACGTCGTCGGGACGTACGGCCCCGGACGCGGCGACTACTCGACGAACCTGCGCGAGGGGCTGCAGATCCCCTCGAACGACCCGTCCGTGCTGCTCTCGGCGCTCGCCGTCTCGACGGAGCACCTCGGGCTCGCGTTCACGTCGAGCGTCATCCAGTCGCACCCGTTCGACTTCGCCCGCAAGGTCTCCACCCTCGACCACATCACCCGGGGCCGGATCGGCTGGAACGTCGTCACGAGCGCCCTCGACAGCGCCGCGCGGAACTTCGGCGCCGACCGGCTCGAGGAGCACGACGAGCGCTACGTCTGGGCCGAGGAGTACCTCGAGGTCTGCGCGAAGCTCTGGGAGGGGTCGTGGGAGGACGGCGCCGTGCTCAAGGACCCGGTGCGCGGCTACGCCGACCCCGACAAGGTGCACCGCATCGACCACCACGGGAAGCGCTACGACGTGCAGGGCCCGCACCTGTCGGCACCGTCGCCGCAGCGGACGCCCGTGCTCTTCCAGGCGGGGTCCTCGCCGGCCGGCCGAGCCTTCGCGGCGCGGAACGCCGAGGCCCAGTTCATCCTGACGTCGAACCGCGACGCCACCGAGCAGCTCATCCGCGAGACCCGCGACCTCGCTTCGGCAGCGGGGCGGCAGCGGGACGACATCGCCTTCTTCCTCGGACTGACGTTCGTCACCGGGGCCACCGAGGCCGAGGCGAAGGCGAAGGAAGCGGAGATCGACGAGTACCTCGCGGCCGACGGCTTCCTCGTGCACTCGAACCTCGGGTTCGACCCCGACACCGGCGAGCCCCTCGACCCCGAGACGCCGCTGTCCGAGGTCCGCACGCACGCCGGCCAGTCGCATCTGCAGTGGCTCCGGGAGGCCGCCGGCGACCGGGAGCCGACGATCGCCGACCTCGCCCGACTTTCCGCGAAGCTCCGTGCCCGCGTGGTCGGGACGCCCGAGCAGATCGCCGACGAGCTCGCCGACTGGCAGCGCGCCGGCGTCGACGGGGTGAACGTCATCAACTGGACGCTGCCCGGCTCCTACGAGGAGTTCGTGGACCACATCGCCCCGACCCTGCAGGAGCGCGGACTGATGCAGTCCGAGTACCGCGAGGGGACGTTGCGCGAGAAGCTCTTCGGCCACCCGCAGCTGCCCGACAGCCACCCGGCGCGGCGGTGGCGGGGAGCGTTCACGGGCGGAGCTGCCGGAACCGGCGCGGACGCCGCGCGCGACGCCGTGGAGGTGACCGCATGACCGACGCGACGACGACCACCGGGGGCGAGCCGTCCCTCCAGGCCGGCACCGGGACCAGCCGCCTGGCGGAGCTGCGCGCTCGGTTCCAGCCGCTGTTCGACCGCATCCGCGAGGGGGCCGTCGACCGCGAGCTGGCGTCCGGGACGCCGGGGGACCGGCCGCTGCCGCACGACGAGGTCCGTGCGCTCGCCGACGCGGGGTTCGGACGGCTCCGCGTGCCGGAGGACCGTGGTGGGTTCGGCGTGACGCTCGTCGAACTCGTGCACCTCGTCGCCGACCTCGCCGCTGCCGACTCGAACATCGCGCACCTGTGGCGCGGGCACTTCGGGTACACCGAACTCGTGCTCCTCCGGCCGTCGTCGGCCGGGCGGGACGAGTGGCTGCAGCGGATCGTCGACGGCGCGATCATCGGGAACGCGACGTCGGAGCGGACCGGGACGACGCTCGCCGACATCTCCACCACGGTGCGCGTCGCCGAGGACGGTTCCGTCCGTCTCGACGGCCGGAAGTTCTACTCGACCGGGACGCTCTACTCGGACTGGATCTACCTCGCGGCGGACCGCTCGGGTGACCGCGTCACGTTCGCCGTGCCGGTCGACGCGCCGGGCGTGACGAGCGTCGACGACTGGGACGGGTTCGGCCAGCGGTTGACCGCGTCCGGCACCACGGTGTTCGACGGGGTGTCGGTCGACCCCTCGGTGGTCTCGGCGTACAAGGACGCCCCGCTGTCGCACATCCAGGCCTTCTACCAGGTGTACCTGCTGGCGGTCCTCGCCGGGATCGGGCAGGCGGTGTCCGACGACGCCGTCGCGTTCGTGCGACCGCGGACCCGGACGTACATCCATGCGAACGCCGCGCGGCCCGGGGACGACCCGCAGGTGCTGGCAGTGCTCGGTCGGCTGTCGGCCGGGGCGTTCACGGCCCGGTCGCTCGTCGTCGCCGCGGCGGGGCTGCTCGACGGGGTGGTGGGCACGAACGAGCCCGGGGCCGGCGTCGACCGTGACCTGCTGGACGCCGCCGAGAACGCGGTCTACCAGGCGCAGATCGAGGTCGGGCCGCGGGTGCTCCGGGCGGCGTCGGAGCTGTTCGAGGTCGGTGGGGCCTCGGCGGCCGATCGCACGCGGGCGTTGGACCGGCACTGGCGGAACGCTCGGGTCGTGGCGTCGCACAACCCGGCGGTCTACAAGGAGCGGCTCGTGGGGGAGTACGCGCTGCACGGGCGGGGGCCGGTGGACGGGTGGGAGAAGTACCACGAGGTGGGGCCGACGCGGTTCTGAGGTGCTGGGGGGCGCTGGTGCGTGGGCGCGGGCGCGGGCACCGTGGCCCCGGCGGCCGCGCGGGCGCCGTGGCCCCGGCTACGCCCAGCCGAGCTCGTGGAGGCGCTCGTCGTCGATGCCGTAGAAGTGCCCGATCTCGTGCACGAGCGTGGTGTGGACCTCGTCCTTGAGCTCCTCGAGCGTGTCGCACTCGGCGAGGTGCTGCTTCCGGAACAGCACGATGCGGTCCGGGAGCTCGCCGAAGCCGTACTGCCCACGCTCGGTCGCCGCGATGCCGTCGTACACGCCGAAGAGCTCTTCGCCGTTCTCCGGTTCGTCCTCGACGACGAACACCACGTTGTCGAGGCCGTCGACCATCTCGTCCGGCAGCAGGTCGAGTTCGTCGGTCACGAGCTGTTCGAACGCGTCGGCGGACATCTCCATCACGTCGCCGATCGTGCCACACCGCGCTGGTGGAACCCCGTCCGGCCCGGCGGCGGACGCGCGGTCACGGGGCCGGCACCACGTCGCGGAGCCTGCGGGCGGGGACGCCGGCGTAGATGCCGTCCGGGAGGCAGTCACGACTGACGACGGATCCCGCCCCGATGATGCAGCCGTCGCCGATGCGCACCCCCGGCAGGATCGTCACGTTCGCGCCGACCCAGACACCCTTGCCGATCACCACCCGAGCGGTCGTCCCGGCGGCCCACCGCTTCGTCGGAGGGCCGATCTCGTGCGAGGCCGTGATGACGAGGGTCCCCGGGCCGAGACCGGAGTTCTCGGCCATGTAGAGCCCGCCGCTGTGGTTCACGACAACGCCACGGTTGAGGACGACGCCCCGCTCGAAGGTGACCCGCCCGCTGCCGAACCACTCGACGCCGTGCAGCACCGTGCTCCGCCGGAGTCGGAGCCCGCCGAGCCGGAGCAGGAGGAACCGTGCCTGTGACGGGACGAGCCGGGAGCTGCACACGGTGTTGAGCCAGAACTCGCGAGCGAGGTTCGGCCAGAGTTTCCGCACGAGGTTGAACACCGTTCGAGTGCACCAGATGCGAGCGCTCGACCGGAAGTTCTCCACATGTCGTATGCACGCAGGCGGTCCTGTGCACACAGCCGGTCCTGTGCACGACGAAGGCCCCGGTCCGAGGGACCGGGGCCTTCCGCTGATCTGCATCAGCACTGGGGTGAATAACGGGTCTCGAACCCGCGACCTCCTAGACCACAACCAGGCGCTCTACCAACTGAGCTATATCCACCATGTGCACACCGGGCGACCGGCGCGACCACTCAATAGTAGTACATGCCGGAGGCGGGTCAGAACACGAGGGGCGAGCCGCGCCTCCTGGACGCGCCGCAGGCGGTGTGTCCTACTGCGCGAGCCGCGGCTCCCACTTGGCGACGACCTCGTTCGCGATGGCCTTGACGTCGTCCGAGGTGGGGCCGGGCTCGGCCACGAAGCCCGCGCGGCGGTAGTACTCGAGCTCGCGGATGGACTCGAGGATGTCCGCGAGGGCACGGTGCCCACCGTGCTTCTCCGGCGCGTTGAAGTACACGCGCGGGAACCAGCGGCGGCAGAGCTCCTTGATGCTCGACACGTCGACGCTGCGGTAGTGCAGGTGTCCGTCGACGCGGGGCATGTACTTCGACAGGAACGATCGGTCGGTGCCGATGGTGTTGCCCGCGAGGGGAGCGGAGCCCTCGGCGGGGACGTGCTCGAGGATGTACTCGAGCACCTGGTACTCGGCGTCCGCGAGGCTCACACCGTTCGGGATCTCCTCAAGGAGCCCCGAGGTGGTGTGCATGTTCGTGACGAACTCGTTCATGTTGTCGAGTGCCGACTGGTCGGGCTTGATCACGATGTCGAAGCCGGGGTGCACGGGGACGAGGTCGAAGTCGGTGACGACCACGGCCACCTCGACGAGTTCGTCGACCTCGAGGTCGAGGCCCGTCATCTCGCAGTCGATCCAGACGAGGCGGTCGTTCGCAGTTGCCATGGTGTCGATCCTATTCCGCGGCGGGGCGGGGGCGCTTTCCGCCCGCGCGCCCGGCCGTTCGCGGCCCGCCCGGCCCGCGAGCGGGCGGTATGTGCGCGCTGAGGGGCGCGGCTGGGACGTATTCGCCCGCTCGCGGCGCGGTGTGCGCGAGCGGGCGGTATGTGCGCGTTGCGGGGTGCGGTCCGGACGTTCTTCGCCCGCTCGTGGCGCGGGGTGAGCGCGAGTGCCTGGAGGCGCGGCGCCGGTCTCGGGGGCGACCCGCGCCTCCAGGCGGCGCCCGTGCCACCTGCGCGAGCGGGCGGAATGAGCGGGGTGCGGGGTGTGAGCCGCGCAGGATTCGCCCGCTCGCGTGGCCGGTGCGGCGAGCGGGCGGTATGTGACGGCTGCGGGGCGCGACCGAGCCCGATTTCGCCCGCTCGCGGGGTGGGCGCGAGGGTCTGGAGGCGCGGTGCCGGTCTCCGGGTCGACCCGCGCCTCCAGGCGGTCACCCCGGGATCCGCGAGCGGGCGGAATGCGCAGGGTGCGGGGTGCGCGCGGGACGGAAAACGCCCGCTCGCGCGGGTGAGCGCGCGAGCGGGCGGAAGGTGCTGGGTGCGGCGGGTGAGCGGGACGTACTTCGCCCGCTCGCGGAGCGCGGAGCGCGGAGCCCGGCCAGCGCCGGGCCGGGGGCCGGGGCTACGCCATCTCGCCGGCGGCGATGGCCTCGGCCTCGACGGGCTCGGGCTCGGCGCCGTCGTCGACCCGGCGCAGCACGCGCGTGGTGCACACCACGACGACGAACGCGACGGCGACGGACAGCCCGGCGAACACGTACGCGGCCGACGGGGCGAACTGGTCGGCGAGCAGGGTGGCCACGGGTGGGGCGATCGCACCGCCGATGAAGCGCACCGCGGAGTACGCGCTCGAGGCGACGGAGCGGGGGAGGTCGGTGGCCTCCATGACGCACTCGGTGAGCACGGTGTTGAGGACGCCGAGCACGAGGCCGCCGATGATGACGCAGATGATCAGGCCCACCTGCGACTGCACGACCACGGCGGCGGCGAACAGGTCGAGCGCGAGCAGCGGGAGCGCGATCTTCAGCACGGTGGTGCGGCGGAGTCGTGCGGTGAGCATCGGGGCGACCCAGACCGAGGTGATCGCGAGGCCGACGCCCCAGCCGAAGAAGGTGAAGCCGATGCCGAGTGCGCCGAAGCCGAGCGGGAAGGGCGTGTAGGCGAGCAGGACGAAGAAGCCGATGTTGTAGAAGAGCGCGGTGACGGCGAGGGCGGTGAGTGCCGGGCGACCGAGTGCGCGGAACGGCGCGGAGAGCTTGGTCGGCGTGGGCTTCTCGAGGTTCTTCGTCTTGAGGAGCGTGACGATGGCGATGAACGCGATGGCCATGAGCGTCGTGACGCCGAAGAACGGGCCGCGCCAGCTGACGGAGCCGAGCAGGCCGCCGACGAGCGGGCCGACGGCGATGCCGAGGCCGAGCGCCGCCTCGTACAGGATGATCGCGGACGCGGTGCCACCGGAGGCTGCGCCGACGATCGTCGCGAGCGCGGTGGAGATGAAGAGCGCGTTGCCCAGACCCCAGCCCGCGCGGAAGTCGATGATCGTCCACACGCTGTTCGACGTCGCCGCGAGCACCGAGAAGAGCACGATGAGGGCGAGGCCGATGAGCAGGGTGTTCTTCGCGCCGATGCGGCTGGACACCCAGCTGGTGAAGAACATCGCGACACCGGTGACGGCGAGGTAGCTCGTGAAGAGGAGCTCGGTCTGCGCCGCGGTGGCCTTGAGGGACGAGGCGATCGCGGGGAGGATCGGGTCGACGAGGCCGATGCCCATGAAGGCGACGACGCAGGCGAAGGCGATCGCCCAGACCGCCGATGACTGCTTGAGGATGCTGCCGGACTGTGCGGCGGGTGCGTGGGCGTTCACGCGTGGGTCTCCGTTCTGGTGGCGGTGGAGGTTCGGGCGGCGATGACCTCGACGGCGTCGTGCAGGGTGTCCCACTCGTCGTCGGACAGGTCGGCGAAGAGCGGGCCGACCGTCCGGGTGAGGGTGACCCGCCAGGACGCCAGGCGTTCACGGCCGGCGTCGGTGAGCTCGATGAGCTGCCCGCGGGAGTCGTCGGGGTCGACGCTGCGGGACACGAGTCCGTCGGCGAGCATGCCCGCGACGAGTCGGGTCATCGTGGGCTGCGCGACGCGGGAGGCGGCAGCGAGCTCGCCGAGGCGGAGCGGCTGGTCGGTCTCGAGGATGCCGAGCGTGCGCCAGACGGCGGAGGACGTGGTGTTCCCCGTCGCTTGCGCTGCGGTGCGGATCAGGCGGTTGACGGAGACGAGGAGCGTCTCGATCGTCTGTTCACGCGGTGATTCCATAGCCAAACTATATAGCGAGGCTATGAATGTGTCAACAGGCGGTCCCTGGTAGAAGGGATGCATGAGCGACATCACCATCCACGAAGGCGACGAGTACACCGCGATCTTCCACGGCGGACCCTTCGACGGCACGACCGACACCCGCACGGCCACGAGCGACGCGCTGGACGACGAGGTCACGGTGTTCGCCGACGTCGAGGGACTCCAGACCGCGTTCACCTACCGCATGACGAAGTCCCGCCAGGTGCTCGACCAGACCTCGGCCGAGTTCGAGTACGTGCCGGGGGAGTCCGACCCGGTGGACGACCTCGCGGACCGCGGGGACCGCAGCGGCGAGTTCGACCGCGAGTAAGCAACAGCGCCGCACCACACGCACCGGGAGTAGATCCGGCCGCGCCCGCGTTGCAGGACCACATGCAGCTCGACCTCTGGACGTCCTCGTTCTGCGCCCCGTGCGCCGCCGCCCGCCGGGTGTCGGCCGAGGCGTCCGAGCTCGTCCCCGGGCTGCACGTGACCGAGCGCGACGTGGCGAACCACCCCGACCAGGCGGAGGACCTCGGCATCCGGTCGACCCCCACGATCATCGTGCGGCGGGACGACGGTGCCGAGGTCTTCCGGTCAGCCGGCGTCCCGACCCGGGACCAACTGCTCCTCGCGATCGCCAAGGCGGTCTGACGGGCCACCACCGGACGCGGCCCCTCCGGACGCGGCCCTGCCCGACCCGGACCCACTGACACGCTGACTCGTCGGCGCGAGCAACACCGGCACCTCCGCCGGCCGCACCACCCGCCGCACCTGCCGGACGACCCGCTTCAGCGCCCGCACCGGCGCCCCGATCAGCAGCGCCACGGCCCCGAGGACACTCCGGTCGTCCGGCCCGAGTGCGTTCTTCCGCTCCCAGGCCCGACGGAGCACGCCACCGCGACTCCGGCGTGCCGCCGGTCGGTCGCGCAGGACCCCGGCGTCGCGGGACTCCATGAGCCGTTCGGTTCGTTCGGCCCAGTCGTTCTCCGAATACGGGTGGAAGTGGTTGTCGTACATCCACTCGGCCCGGACCGTCCCGAACCGGCCGTCCACCAGGTCGACGGCGTCGCCCTCGAGCCCGCTGCCCACGAACACCTCGTTGATGAGGTGTCGCCCGATGCCGAAGTCGGTCAGGGTGAGCGCGGGGATGCCCCGGGCCGCCGCTTCGAGCACGGCCGTCGAGCTGATCGTGACGAGGGCGACCGCCCGGTCGAGGTGCGCGGACATCGGCCCGCTCTCGACCACGAGGTTCGCCGGCGCGTCCGTCGGCACGAGGTCCGGGTACGGGTCCTGTTCGCGGTGCGTCTGGTGCTCTCCGGCGGCGGCACGGACCTTGATCACCACGCGCCACTCCGGGTGCCGACGGGCGGTCTCGGCGAGCCACCCGACGACACGCTCCCGCTCGGCACGTTCGACGGGGACGCTCGGCTGTGCGGCGAAGACGACGGAGTCGCGGACGATCGCAGCGCCGTCACGGCTCGCAGCGGCTCCGGACGGCCGCGCGAACGGCAGGGTCGCGAGCGCGAAGTGCGGCTCGACGCCGCCCTCGGTCGCGAGCTCCTCGTAGGCGCGGACCTCGCGGTGGCTGTGCAGCACGAACAGGTCGGCGCGCGCCCGGAAGAACACGCCCTTCCACTTCGCCGGGTAGGAGATCCCGGGCAGCCCCGTCACGAGGACGGGTCGCCGTGGCACACGACGGTGGACCTCCTCGATGACGAGCTCCGCCACCGGTCCGATCAGGGACACCAGCACGGCGTCCGGTGGGTCCTGCCGGAGTCGTTCGACGATGGCGTCGACCTCGAGCGCCTCCGGCGGCGCCGCGGCCAGGTGCGCGAGCCGGTCGTCGAGCCCCCGGAACGCGGACCGCAGCTGCGCGCGGCTCGCCGATCGCGGCGTCGCCACCGTGAGGAGTTCGAGGTCCCAGTGCGCGGGCGCCGTGGCGAGCAGGTGGGCGCCCCACTTCGCGAACGAGTCGGTGTCGACCAGACCGACCACGCGTCGGACGCGTGGCAGGGCATCGGACGGGAGGCGCGCCTCCCGTCCGTCCCTCGGCTCGCCCCCGTTGCCGGTCGCGTCCAGGTCCCCGCCCGTCACGCTCCGACGCGACGCAGCTTCGCGAGCGGTGCCCGCTCGCCGGGCATGACCCGCTTCACGCCGTCGCCGAGCGCGGTCTCGATGATCCGGACGTCGCGCGCGAGCGTCTGCAGCCCGTGCGGTTCGAGCGACGCGGCGTGGTCGGAGCCCCACATCGTGCGGTCGAGCGTGATGTGGCGCTCGACGGCCGTCGCGCCGAGTGCCACTGCGGCGATGGAGATCTGCAGCCCGGGCTCGTGGCCGGAGTACCCGACCGGGACGCCTGCGTAGCGGTTCGCGAGGGTGTCGATCATCCGCAGGTTCGCCTCCTCGGCGGGGAGCGGGTACGTCGACGTGGCGTGCATGAGCACGAGTCGCTCGGTGCCGAGGGCCTCCACGGCACGGTCGATCTGCTCGAGCGTCGACATCCCCGTCGAGAGGATCACGGGCTTGCCGGTCGCGGCGACCTCGGCCAGGAGTCCGAGGTCCGTCACCGACGCCGAGGCGATCTTGTACGCCACGACGTTGAGGTCCTCGAGGAAGGCGACCGACGGCTCGTCCCACGGCGAGGCGAACCAGTCGAGCCCGCGGAGCGTGGCGTGGTCGCCGATCTCGATGTACTGGTCGCGGTCGAACTCGACGCGGTACCGGTACTCGAGGTAGGTCATCTCGCCCCACGGCGTGCTGCGCGGCGTCTGCTTCATGTGCTCCGGCGTGGAGATCTCCGGCGTGCGCTTCTGGAACTTCACGGCCTGCAGCCCGGCGTCGGCCGCGACGTCGATGAGTCGCTTGGCGATGTCGACGTCGCCGTTGTGGTTCAGGCCGATCTCGCCGATGAGGTACGCGGGGTGGCCCGCGCCGATCGTGGACGTGCCGATGGTGACGGTCATGGTGCTCCGTTCGGTGCGGGGACGTGCGGCTCGGTGGCCGGACGGTGGTCTGGTGCGTGTTCGTCGGACCGGTGCGCGGGACGGTCGAGCCGTGGTGCGAGGACGGACGCCAGCGCGAGGTCGGCCGGGTCGTCGACGTCGATCGCTCCGGCACCGTCGACGACGACGAGTTCGACGCGGCCGTGGAACCGGTGGCGGTGCTCGCGGAAGGCGGCGGCCCGGAAGGCGTAGAACGCGCCCGTCTCGCGGAACTCCGGCTCGCGGTCCTGCCGCCGGGGGCGGACGGCCTGGTCGTGGTTCACGGCGCGGGCGGAGCCGTCGGCGCCGATGCGCCAGAGGAACGCGTGCGAGGGCGCCGCGGCGAACACCGAGTCGGCGTGGCCGTCGCGGACCCGGGTGACGGCGGCGTCGAGGTCGGCCGGGTCGATGAACGGCGAGGTCGCCTGCAGGAACACGACGACGTCGGGCTCCTCGCCCGCGGCCGCGAGCGTGTCGAGGACGTGCAGCAGCGCGGACTCCGACGAGGCCTCGTCCCCGGCGAGCGCTGCCGGACGCCGGACGACCCGGGCGCCGGCGGACAGGGCTTCGGCCGCGATGGCGTCGCCGTCCGTCGAGACCACGACGGTGTCGATCGTCGTCGCTGCTCGGGCGGACTCCACCGCGCGACGGACCAGGGAGCGCCCGGCGACGGGGCGGAGGTTCTTGCCCGGGATGCCCTTCGACCCCGCACGGGCCGGGACGACCGCGACGACGGAACCGGTGGGGCGCATGCTCGGGACGCTACGAAGCCGCGGTGTCGCGGAGGCGAACACCAGGCAGACGCGCGCCGAACCGTTCCGGAACCCGACCCGGCGGACGCACGCCGCGCCTCCCGGCGCTTCCACAGCGCTGCCAACGGATGCCGAAAGCCGACCCGGTGACGCTGGGACCATGCGCATCAGCTCCCGCACATCCGCCGTCCAGCGAGCACGGTGGGAACGTCCTGCCTTCTTCGGCCTGCTGGTCGCGACGGCCGTCCTGTACCTGGTGAACCTCGGGGTGAACGGGTACGCGAACGCGTTCTACTCGGCGGCCGTGCAGGCGGGGAGCGAGAGCTGGGAGGCGTTCTTCTACGGCTCCTCGGACGCGGGCAACTCGATCACGGTCGACAAGCCGCCGGCGTTCCTCTGGGTGATGGAGCTGTCCGTGCGCCTGTTCGGCCTCAACTCGTGGGCGATCCTCGTGCCGGAGGCCCTCATGGGCGTCGGGACGGTGGCACTGCTGTACGTCATCGTCCGGCGGCGGTTCTCCGCCGGGGCCGCGCTCGTCGCGGGCGCCGCACTCGCGACGACCCCGGTCGCGACCCTGATGTTCCGCTTCAACAACCCGGATGCACTGCTCACCCTGCTCATGGTGCTGTCACTCTGGCTCGTCCTGCGTGGCGTCGAGAGCGGACGTCTGCGATGGGTCGTCCTGGCCGGCGTGGCCGTCGGGATCGCGTTCCTGACGAAGCAGCTGCAGGGGTTCCTCATCCTGCCCGTGCTCGTCGGCGTGTACCTGTCCTGCTCGTCGCTGCCGTTCGTGAAGCGCATCGTGCACCTGCTGTGGGCAGCCCTCGCCGTGGTCGTCGCCGGCGGGTGGTGGGTCGCCGTGGTGGAACTCGTGCCGTCGTCGTCCCGCCCGTACATCGGCGGGTCGCAGACGAACTCGTTCCTCGAGCTCACCTTCGGGTACAACGGCCTCGGACGGGTCACCGGCGACGAGACCGGCAGCGTGACCGGGGGCGGCGGAACTGCCGGAGCCGGCTCCTGGGGCGCCACCGGGCTGCTGCGGCTGTTCGGGTCGGAGTTCGCCGGGCAGATCACTTGGCTCCTGCCCACCGCACTGGTCCTGCTCGTGGCGGCGCTCGTCGCGATCGGGTTCCGGCAGCGGACGCCCTCTGCTCGCTCCCGCCTCGCCACGGTCATCGCGCTGGGTGGGTCACTGCTCGTGACCGGGCTGGTGTTCAGCTTCATGGGCGGGATCTTCCACCCGTACTACACGGTCGCGCTCGCGCCGTACATCGCCGGGCTCGTGGGCATCGGCGCCGGGGTGCTGTGGGAGCGGCGCGCGTCGTGGTGGTGGCGAGGGACGGCGGCGTTCGCGGTGGTCGTCACGGTGGTGTGGCAGTGGCACCTGCTGACGGCGGCGTCGGGCTGGCAGCCGTGGATCCGGTGGGTGGTGCTCGTGGTCGGGGTGGTGACGGCGGGGGCGGTGCTGGTGCCGGTGCGCGGCGGCGGGCTCGCGAGGTGGTCCCGTCCGATCAGCAGCGTCGTGGTCGTCGGCGCGGTCGTCACCGGCTTGCTCGGACCGGCGGCGTACTCGATCGACACGGTGACGACCGCTCACACCGGGGCGCTGCCCTCGGCCGGACCGACCGTCGCGGGCGGCGGGTTCGGTGGCGGCGGGTTTGGTGGCGGCGGGGCTCGCGGTGGCGGTGGCGGCGGGTTCGGCGGTCCTGGAGGCGCGGGTGGCGTCGGCGGGACCGGTGGACCGGGTGGGGCGGGCGCGGCCGGCGGGACCGGTGGACCGGGTGGGGCGGGCGCGGCCGGCGGGACCGGTGGCGGGACCGGGACCGGGGCCGGTGGCGGGACCGGGACGGGGACCGGTGGCGGGACGGGGACCGGGACCGGGACGGGGCGTGCGGGTGGCGGCGGGTTCGGTGGTGCCGGGAGTCTGCTCGGCGGGTCCACCGAGGTCTCCTCGACGCTGCGGAAGGCGCTCCTGGAGGACGCCGACGACTACACCTGGGTCGCCGCCACCATCGGGTCGAACAGCGCCGCGACCTACCAGCTCGCCACGGGCGCTTCGGTGATGCCCATCGGCGGCTTCAACGGCTCGGACCCGTCACCCACCCTTGCGAAGTTCCAGGCAGACGTCGCTGCCGGGGAGATCCACTACTTCATCGCCGGCAGCGTCGGGCAGTCGAACGGCGGCAGCGACGCGGCGTCGGAGATCTCCGAGTGGGTCGAGTCGACCTTCACCTCGTCGACGATCGGAGGCGTCACGGTCTACGACCTCACCGCGGGCTAGGGTCGACGAGTGCTCGGAGCCGACGACCCCCTGGACCCGGTGCCCCGTCGCGTCCTCGTCGCCGGCACCACGGGCGTCGGGAAGACCACCACGGCCGGGCGTATCGGCCGGGTCCTCGGCCTTCCGCACACCGAGATCGACTCGCTGTACCACGGGGCCGGCTGGGTCCCGCGGGACACCTTCGTCGCCGACGTCGAGCGGTACACGAGCGAACCCGCGTGGGTGACGGAGTGGCAGTACACCTCCGTCCGGGCGATGCTGGCGAACCGTGCAGACACGCTCGTGTGGATCGACCTGCCGACTGCCCAGGCGCTCTGGCGGCTGCTGCGTCGGACGCTCCACCGTCGGTTCGGGCGCATCGAGATGTGGAACGGCAACGTCGAACCGTCGCTGTGGACGTTCTTCACCGATCGCGGCCACATCCTCCGCTGGGGCATCAGCACCCGGAACGTGACGCGTCGTCGGGTGCCCGAGCTCGTCGAGATCGCGCCGCACCTGCGCATCGTCCACCTCCGGTCGCAGCGGGAGGTCGACCGGTTCGTGCAGCACCTCGGCGAGGGTCGCGGATAGAATCGGGGCCGTCCGCCTCCGTAGCTCAGTGGATAGAGCAGGTGGTTTCTACCCACCGTGCCGCGGGTTCGATTCCTGCCGGGGGCACACACGACGAAGGCCGCCGTCCATCGGGACGGCGGCCTTCGTGTCGTTCGGCGACTGCCTACTCGTCGTCGTCGGCAGCGCGGCGACGGAGCTCGCTCGCGCTGATCGGCTGCGTGTAGGGCGCTTCCGAGGTCTCGTTCGCGTCGGCCGGTTCGGCGGGGCCGTCCGCGATGCGGGTCGGGATCGACCGGGTGTGTGCGGTCGTCGAGGCGTCGACACCGCGGGCGTCGGACTCCGTGGTGCGGTTGACGTGCGCGTCCGCCGAGGTCGGCTTGGCGACCGGCGGTGCTGCGCTCGCGTCGGGACCGGTCGTGTCCGCCCCGCGGGGCCCGCTGCTCCGGCTGTCCGTGGTGGGTCGGTCGGTGCTGCGAGGGCTGCTCGGCCGGACGTCGTCGACGGCGTCGGCGTTGTCGGTGTCCGTGCCGGACGCGGTCGACGGGCCGCGCGTGCCGGCGGGCGATGCCGGCGAACCCAGGGGCGCCCGGGTCGGGGTGGCGGCGCCGTCGCCGTACGCGGGGGTCGCGCCGTCGCCGTAC
>NZ_MJGR01000028.1:0-42203 GCF_001865105.1 Curtobacterium sp. MCBA15_016 | reverse complement strand
GCGCCGTCGCCGTACGCGCGCGTGGCGTTCGTGTCAGAGATCGGGGTCGTCCGGTTCGTGCTGGAGGTGTCCGAGATCGGCGTCGTCGCGTTCGGGTCGACCGGTGCGGAGCCGCCGCGGGTGACCGAGAAGCCTGCACCAGCAGCGCCGGAGGCGGCGCCGGTGCCGGGGGCTGCGGCGGCCGTGCTCGACGGGGCGGGCGTGCTCGCCGGAGCGGGCCGGAGGGAGGTCGTCGTCGGCGTCGGGCGCTCGGCGGGGACGGCGGTGGTCGTACCAGCGTCCGTGGGTCGCGCGGGGGCGGCCTGGTCGGCGTTCCAGTCCTGCTGCCGCGTGATCAGCTCGGCGTCGGGGTCGGGCGAATCGAACTTCCAGCGCTCGAGGTCGCTCTTGAAGAGCTTGCGCGCCCGGTTCGGTCGTGCCTGCCACTCGAGGATGCGGTCACGGAACTCGGCGAGCGACTGCTCCGCCTGGAAGCTGAAGGTCGAGGAGTTCTTCTTGATGTCCGCGATCTCGTGCTGCGTCCAGTTCGCCGCGAGGGGCGCACCCGCAACGGGGAGCAGCCGGAGTCGGATGTCGGCGTCCTCGGCGAGGTGGTCGGCGTACGCGCGCTCGTCGTGCCCGAGGGAACCCCAGGTCGCGGCCTTGCGTGCAGCCGAGACGATGCCCGCGACGGCGGCGTTCCGCGCTTCGCGTTCCTGCATCGCCACGACCCGCTTCGTCGCCCCGCGGCCGATGAGCGCCGCGATGACGCCCGCCACGACGATCGCGACGAACGGGATGAGCGCGCCGGAGATCACGCGCCAGCCGTTGTCGGACGAGATCCAGTCGGTCAGGTCGTTCCACCAGTCCATGCGCGCACCCTACTCACGAAACGGTCAGGCATCGGGGAGGTCGGGCGGCGTTCCGCGCATCCGACCGGACATGATTCCAATGTGGAACATCATGTCGTCCGGTGAGGCCGGATCAACCCCAGCGCAGGCAGTCCACCGCGTCGTCGGCCGACCAGACGTTCGGGAGCTCGACGAAGCGTCGCTCGGTCGACACGTACCGACGGGCGCGGTAGGCGGTGCCCCCGGCGACGTCGACGCGGTCCACGTACCCGACGATCTCGCCGTTCGCCCGGGTCACGCGGCTGAGGTCGTCGCGGACGTCGAGGATCCGGAGGTCGCCGCGCGAGCGGGCCACGGGCGCGGTACGGATCCGGAAGACCGGTTCGTTCGTCGTCTGCATCGTGGTGCCTCCTGCTCGTCGGTGTGCCCCCGACGGTACGGCCGACCACCGACACGCCGAGTGCGCTCGGACGATCCGGGGAGCGCTGCCGGGGGAGTGCGCGTTGTGGAGGAGGCGTGCCCCGGTCATGGCTCGCTCCGAGCGGGGAGCGGTAGGTTGCGGCCATGACGACGTTCGTGCTCGCAGGTGGATGTTTCTGGTGTCTCGACGCCGTGTACCGCACGCTCCAGGGCGTGCAGGACGTGGTGTCCGGCTACGTCGGCGGCGAGGTCGAGAACCCCTCGTACGAGTCCGTGTGCACGGGGACGACCGGTCACGCCGAGGCGGTGGCGGTCACCTTCGACGAGACGGTCATCCCGGCCGACGTCATCCTCGACGTGTTCTTCACGCTGCACGACCCGCGGCAGCTGAACCGCCAGGGCGCCGACGTCGGCACGCAGTACCGCTCGGCGATGTTCCCGGCCGACGACGACCAGAAGGCCCTGTTCGAGCGGGCGATCGCGCGCGCCTCGGACATCTGGGACGGCGGCATCGTGACGACGATCGAACCGCTCGGTACCTTCTACCGTGCGGAGGAGTACCACCAGGACTTCTTCGCGAAGAACCCCGGTCAGGGCTACTGCCTCGCGGTGGCGCTGCCCAAGGTGAACAAGGTCCGCAAGGCCTACAGTCAGTACATCCTGGCGTCCTGAGACTCCGGACGTCGGGGCCACGAGGAGGTGGTCGAACGATGACGAACAACACCGGGACCTGGGTCGCGGTCGGACCAGCGGGAGCGGTCGGCAGCATCCACCGAGCAGACGGCGGGTTCCGCGTCGAGCTCTACGGTCGGAGCGCGGGCGGCGGGACGTACCCGTCACTCGAGTCGGCGAAGGGTGCCGTGCACGCAGCGCTCGGCCCGTTGGCGGACCGACCCGAGTTCCGCGCGCACTGAACGCGCGGTGCCCACGTCTCGACCAGGAGGCGCGGGGGACTCGTCCTCCACAACGCACCTGATCGAGTCATCCAGTCACAGATCGAGCCCCGGGTCGCTTCCGCGACCCGGGACTCGATGACGATCGACGCATGAACGACACCATCACCGTCTGCGGGATCATCGCCACCGAGCCACGTCACCTCGTGACCGACACCGGCATCGCCATCACGAGCATGCGCCTCGCCTCGCCGTCCCGACGCTGGGACCGGGCGACCTCGACCTGGACCAACGGCGCCACGAACTGGTACACCGTCACGGCGTTCCGATCGCTCGCGGCCAACGTGCACCGTTCCCTGAAGAAGGGCGACCGCATCGTCGTCACCGGGCGCATCCGCATCCGGACGTGGGAGCGGGACGGTCGCGGCGGCACCTCCGTCGAGATCGACGCCGAGGCACTCGGGCACGACCTCGCCTGGGGCATCAGCAACTGGGTGCGCGTCCCGCGGCACACGGGTGAGGCGACCGCGCCTCCGGGGAGCACCTCGGGCGTCCTGCCGAACGTCGACCCGGTCACCGGCGAGGTCGGCGCGGTGGGCACGGACCGCACCCCCGTGCCGGGTGTCGACCCCGACCCGTCGGAGCCGGACGTCCGCGAGGAGCTGCCCGACGGCGCCGAGGCCGCTCGCCACGCCGCGGCGGCGATCGGTCACGAGTTCGACGTCGTCGTCGGCGTCGACCCGGTGGTGGACGGGGACGAGCGTGCCGCGGCCTGAGCCGGTCCCCGTCCCCGCTCCCGGGCGCCTACCGCCAGTTCTGGGCGATCATCGCGATGCCCGCGACCTCGGTGGTGTCCCAGTTGCCGCCGCGGGGGAGCCCCGAGACCCGTCCGTCGATCGAGAAGCTCGCACCCTGGACCTTCGGGCTGTTCGTCTGCTTCGCCTTGAGCCCGTGGAACGAGAAGCTCGTGTTCCACGTGCCGGCGAGCCCCGTCCGACCGGACGAGTCGCCGACCTTGATCGAGATGTCGTTCACCTGCGAGTGCACGACGTCACCGTTGAGCCGGGCGTTCGCCTCGGCGTTGAAGAAGAGCCGACCGTCGAGGTTCAGGGCGATCGTGCCGACCGTGCGGTTGTTGAGGATGACCGACGCGACGTCGTTCTTGTACCAGCGCAGCCCCACCGACGTCTTGCTGTGCGAGGCGCCGCCCATGTAGCCGTACGTGAACTTGCCGTTCTGCACCCGCTCCCAGATGAACCGGGGCTGCCCCTTGCTCACGGACGAGGCGGTGTCGGACTGGATCCCCACGGCGAACGCGTTGTTGTGGGCGTCGTGGACGTTGATGTACGACGAGTACCCGGTGCCCGAGCCGCTCTCGATGAGGTGCGCGGTGTACTGGACGTAGGGGTTTCCGCGCGGGACCGGCGACGCTGCCGAGGCAGCCGTCGCCGGGGCGAGCAGCGCGACGGTGAGCGCGGTGGCTCCCGCGAGGGGGAGCGCGAGACGGCGCAGACGCTTGGTGAACATGTCCTGATCCTCTCCGGTGGTCGATCGACCGTGCTCCCGGTGCGGAGCGGGGAAACGGTACGTCGAAGTCGGCGAGCGCAACAGCCCCCGTGCGTGATCCGGCGAACCGGCGACCGGGCAGACGGACGCCCCGCACTGTCAGTACACTTGGCGCGATATGGCTGAGTACATCTACCAGATGGTCCGCGCCCGCAAGGCGGTCGGCGACAAGCTGATCCTCGACGACGTCACGATGTCGTTCCTCCCCGGCGCCAAGATCGGCGTCGTCGGGCCGAACGGTGCGGGCAAGTCGACGATCCTGAAGATCATGGCGGGTCTCGACCAGCCGTCCAACGGCGAGGCGAAGCTCACCCCGGGCTTCACCGTCGGCATCCTCATGCAGGAGCCCGAGCTCGACGAGTCGAAGACGGTGCTCGAGAACGTGCAGGAAGGCGTCGGCGAGATCCACGCGAAGATCACGCGCTTCAACGAGATCTCCGCGCAGATGGCGGAGCCGGACGCCGACTTCGACGCACTCCTCGCCGAGATGGGCACCCTGCAGGAGGACATCGACGCGGCGGACGCGTGGGACCTCGACTCGCAGCTCGAGCAGGCCATGGCCGCGCTCCAGTGCCCCCCGGGGGACGAGCTCGTCACGCACCTGTCCGGTGGTGAGAAGCGTCGTGTGGCGCTCTGCAAGCTGCTGCTCCAGAAGCCGGACCTGCTCCTCCTCGACGAGCCCACCAACCACCTCGACGCCGAGTCCGTCCTCTGGCTCGAGCAGCACCTGCAGCAGTACCACGGTGCCGTCCTGGCCGTGACCCACGACCGGTACTTCCTCGACCACGTCGCACAGTGGATCGCCGAGGTCGACCGCGGTCGTCTCTACCCGTACGAGGGCAACTACTCGACCTACCTCGAGAAGAAGCGCGCCCGGCTCGAGGTCCAGGGCAAGAAGGACGCCAAGCTCGCGAAGCGCCTCTCTTCGGAGCTCGACTGGGTCCGCAGCAACACGAAGGGCCGCCAGGCGAAGTCCAAGGCCCGTCTCGCCCGCTACGAGGAGATGGTCACCGAGGCCGAGCGCACGCGCAAGCTCGACTTCGAGGAGATCGTCATCCCCGTCGGCCCGCGCCTGGGCTCGCAGGTCATCGACGCCGAGAAGCTGCACAAGCAGTTCGGCGAGCGCATCATCATCGACGACCTGTCCTTCACGCTGCCCCGCAACGGCATCGTCGGCGTGATCGGCCCGAACGGCGTCGGCAAGACCACGCTGTTCAAGACGATCGTCGGCCTCGAGCCGCTCGACGGCGGCACGCTGAAGATCGGCGACACGGTCGACATCTCGTACGTCGACCAGAGCCGTGGTGGCATCGACCCGAACAAGAACCTGTGGGAGGTCGTGTCCGACGGACTCGACTACATCCAGGTCGGCAAGACCGAGATCCCGTCGCGTGCGTACGTGTCGCAGTTCGGGTTCAAGGGTCCGGACCAGCAGAAGAAGGCCGGGGTGCTCTCCGGTGGTGAGCGCAACCGTCTGAACCTGGCGCTGACGCTCAAGCAGGGCGGCAACCTGCTGCTCCTCGACGAGCCGACGAACGACCTCGACGTCGAGACCCTCGGCAGCCTCGAGAACGCGCTGCTCGAGTACCCGGGTTGTGCCGTGGTCATCACGCACGACCGGTGGTTCCTCGACCGCATCGCGACGCACATCCTCGCGTGGGAAGGCCTGAACGAGGACGGCACGCCGAACTGGTACTGGTTCGAGGGCAACTTCGAGGCGTACGAGGAGAACAAGATCGAGCGGCTCGGCGCCGACGCGGCGAAGCCGGGTCGGGCGACGTACCGCAAGCTCACCCGCGACTGACCGTGGCGCGGTTGCACGCTCCGGTCCGCATGCGGTGGAGCGACATCGACGCCTACGGTCACGTCAACAACTCCGCGATGCTGCGCCTCCTGGAAGAGGCGCGCATCGTGGGGTTCTGGGGACCCGACCCCGAGGAGCGCGCTCCGGACGGGTCGGTCCCGGAGCCGATCATCGACGGGCGGCCGGGTTCCGGTACCATGACCGTGATCGCGGCGCAGCGTCTCGAGTACCTCGCGTCGATCCCGTACCTGCGGCAGCCGCTCGACATCCAGATGTGGATCGGGCGGCTCGGCGGCGCGAGCATCGACGTCTCGTACGAGGTCTGGTCGCCGGTCGGGCACGAGCCCGCGGTGCTGTACACCCGGGCGACGACCGCGCTCGTGATGGTCGACGCCGTCAGCAACCGTCCGCGTCGGCTGACCGAGGCCGAGCGGGACGCGTGCGCCGCCTACGTCGAAGCCCCGGTGGAGTTCTCCCGCCCGTAGGACGGACTGCAGCACCGTCGGCCGGGTCAGCGCGGGACGCGCATCATCCCCTCCTGCGCGACCGATGCCAGCAGCCGTCCGTCCGGCGAGAACATCCGCCCGAACGCGAGTCCCCGACCGCCCTGCGCGCTCGGGGACTCCTGCGTGTAGAGCACCCACTCGTCGGCCCGGCCGTCACGGTGCCACCACATCGCGTGGTCGAGGCTCGCGCTCTTCACACCGGGGGTACCCCAGGCCACCCCGTGACGCCGCATGATCGGCTCGAGGATGGACAGGTCGCTCGCGTAGGCGAGGACGGCACGGTGCAGCGCCGGGTCGGCGGGGAGGTCGCCGTCGACGCGGAACCACACCGCCTGGTGGGCGATGTGCTCGCCCTGCACGTCGACGAACACCGGGCCCTCGACGTGCCGCAGGTCGATGGAGCGTTCGGCCCACGCCCGAGCGACCGGGTGGTCGATGGCCGACAGGATCGACGCGGCCGAGGGCAGGGACTCCGGTTCGGGCACGTCGACGGGGAACGGGTCCTGGTGCTCGACGCCGACGTCCGGGCGTTGGAACGAGGCGATCATCGAGAAGATCGGCACACCGCGCTGGTAGGCCTGCACCCGCCGCGCGGCGAACGACCGCCCGTCGTGGATGCGTTCCACACCGAAGGTGATCGGGACGTCGATGTCGCCGGGGCGGAGGAAGTAGCCGTGCATCGAGTGGATGTCGCGGTCCTCGATGGTGGCCTGCGCGGCGACGATGCACTGCGCGAGCACCTGCCCGCCGAACACCCGGCCGCCGGGGGACCAGTGGCTCGCGCCGGTGAGGATGGTCTCGCCGGTGCTCGCGCCGGTGTCCTCGAGTCTGAGGGTCCGCAGGAAGTCCGGTTCGCCGTTCACACCGAGCAGTCTACGAACGCCCCGGCGCCGAGCCGTGCCCGGTAGGCTGCTGGGTGACATGGGCACCTCGTTCACGCTTCCCGACGCAGCCTCCCTCGGGGACCTGCGCACCTACCTCGGACGGGCCGCCCGCATCGAGGACGGCTCCGTCCGACTCATCGCGGACTCCGGCGTCCTCGCGGTCTACACCGCGATCCTCTACCCGCTCGGGTTGCTCGACGAACTGCCGACGGTCCTCGGCCTGCGCACGTTCTCGCTCGCGCAGCCGGCGACCGTCGACGCGGTCGTCCCGCTGGCCTCGCTGCAGGAACGCCTGCGGCTGCTCGCCGACGCGCACGACGCCGAGCACGCCGACGGCGCCGACCCCACCCGGGCGACCCCGATCGAGGTGGAGCTCCCGCTCGAGGTCCACACCGTCACCTGGGCAGCGATCTCCCCGCCCCGCGGTGGCTGGGTCCCGCTGCCCGACGTCTCGCCGGAGCTCCTCCGCCGTGCCGCACGCGACGGCATCGCCGAGGTCGCCGACGCCGTCCCGACGAACGCCGGCGAGGCCATCGTCCGCAAGGTCCGATCAGAGGTCTGGGGCCGTCCGGTCGCGGGCATCGAGCACGTCCCCGCCGGCGCGGGCTTCGCGGGGGAGAGCCTCGGCTTCCTCGGCCACGACCCGGTGCGGCTCTTCGAGACCGGCCCGTGGAGCCGCCTGACCACCTCGCGCGGGCACGTGCTCGTCAAGCGTCGCGCCTGGACCCTCAACTCGTAGGCAGCCGGTTCCCGGACCGGTCGTGGTTGGCTGGCCCCATGCACGTCTTCCTCACCGGCGCGTCCGGGTACATCGGTTCCTCGGTCCTCCGCGCACTCGTCGCCCACGAGCACGAGGTCACCGCCCTCGTCCGCACGGACGAGAAGGCGCAGGCGGTCCGCGACGCGGGTGGCCGCGCCCTCGTCGGTGACGTCACCGACACCGACGTCGTCCGCCGGCTCGCACACGAGGCGGACGCCGTCGTGCACACGGCCTCGGCCCAGGGCATCGACGCGGACTTCATCGCGACCGTGCTCACGGCACTCGAGGGCACCCCGAAGCCGTTCGTGCACACCGGCGGGATCTTCACCTTCGGCGACTCGACCGACATCTCCGAGCAGTCGCCGCTGTCACCGCCGGCACTCACCGCCTGGCGCGTGCCGAACGAGGCGACGGTGCGGGCGAGCATCGTCCGGACGACGATCATCGCCCCCGGCATCGTGTACGGCCGCGGCGCCGGCATCCCCGCGATGTTCGTCGGTGACGGCGAGCACGAGGTCCGACTCGTCGGTGACGGTTCGCAGCGTTGGACGACGGTGCACACCGACGACCTCGGCGAGCTCTACGTCCTCGCCCTGCACCGCGGTGAGCAGGACGGCTACGTCGTCGCGGCCACCGGGGACAACCCGACGGTCCGCGAGATCGCGGAGGCGGGAGCGCACGGCTCGCCGATCGTGGCGGAGAGCGTCGACGCCAGCCGCGAGCGTCTGGGCACCGAGTACGCCGGCGCGCTGCTGCTCCACCAGGAGGCCTCTGGCGCCCACGCGCGCAGCGCGTTCGGGTGGAACCCGACCCGGCCCCCGCTCGTCGAGGACCTCGCCGACGGCTCCTACGTCCGCTGACGCGACCGGTGACGGACTGGAGGCGCGGCGCCAGCTGGCACCGCGCCTCCAGTCCGTCAGCCGCGCACGTCCGTCAGTCGAACGTGTTGGTCATGGCGTGCGCCGCCCGGTCGAGGTAGGCCCAGAGCTCTGCCTCGTCGAGGGGCGCGAGCTGGAGGGACTCGACCGCCTCGCGCATGTGGTGGAGCCAGCGCTCACGGGCCTCGGACGTGATCCGGAACGGCATGTGCCGCATCCGCAGACGGGGGTGCCCGCGTTCCTCGCTGTAGGTCCCCGGGCCGCCCCAGTACTGCTGCAGGAAGGCCGAGAGGCGCCAGATCGCCCCCTCGAGGTCGTCCGCCGGGTACATCGGCCAGATGACGTCGTCCTGCTGCACGCCCTCGTAGAAGCGCCGGACGAGCCGGTCGAAGGTGGGTGCGCCGCCGATGCGCTCGAAGAGGGAGCCGGTGGCCGAGGCGCCGTGCTCGCCGACCCGCAGCGTGATCGGCTGTGCGGGCGGGGTGGGGTCGGTCATCGTGGGTCCTTCCCGGCGTCGGGGTCGTCGGTCCGGATCGGCTGACCGAGGACGTTCTTGCGGCCGCGCCGGGGCTTGGTCGGCGCCGGCGTGGGCTGGGTCCGCACGGTGCGGAGACCGTTGATCGAGGTCGCGTTCTCCCACCCGGCGGGCATGATCATCGCCATGGCGGGCAGGGTCACGCCGAGTTCGTCGACGGCGTGCTTCAGCCGGACGCGGAGCTCGCGGCCGACGACGTCGAGCTCGGACGCCCGCGTCTTCACCACGAGCCGGAACACCATGCCGGCGTCCGTGATCGACTGCAGCCCCCAGATCTCCGGCTTCTCGACGATGCGCTGGCGCCACCGGGGCTCCTGCGACATCGTGACCGCGGCCTTGAGGAGGGCGTCCTGCACGGCGTCGATGTCGGTGTCGTACGGGACCGTGATGTCGACGAGGACGCGCGACCAGCCCTGGGAGAGGTTGCCGACGCGCAGGATCTGCCCGTTCGGCACGAACCAGAGGATGCCGTTCACGTCGCGGATCTGCATGACCCGCAGCCCGACGTTCTCGACGACGCCGGTGGCCTGGCCGGTGTCGACGACGTCGCCGACGCCGGCCTGGTCCTCGAGGATCATGAACACGCCGGAGAGCAGGTCGCGCACGATGCTCTGTGCGCCGACCGCGAGCCCGGCGGCGACGAGCGAGGCGCCACCGACGATCCCGACGGCCGCGTTCGGGATGACGAGCGGGATGATGACGACGAGTGCGAGCACGACGACGATCACCGTCGCGAGGTTCTCGAGCACGCTGCCGAGCGTGCGGGTGCGCTGGACGACGCGGGCGGTCTGGATCGGCGAGGCGATGAGTGCCTGCGTGTCGGTCGCGCCCTGACGCTTCTTCACGCCGTTCACGACGCGGTCGACGACGCCCTTGATCGAGTGCCGCAGGATGATCCGCAGGACCAGCGCGGCGAGGATCGTGATGACGATCGTGATCGGGATGTGCCAGGTTTCGACGAACTCGCCGAACGTCTGCGAGACGGCCTCTGCCGGGCCTGACGGGGTCGGGGAGGGAACTGCAACCAAGGTCATGATCCGGTCGATGCTAGAGGGCGGGGCCCTGGCGTCCCCTGGGGAACGCCAGGACCCCGCCGATCCTCATCCGAGACTCAGGCGTCCGCCGCCTGGACCCGCAGGGCACGCTCGGTCCCCGCGAGGCTCTCGGACACGATGCGACGCAGCGCCGGGGTCTCCGGGTGCGCCTCGAGCCACGCGGCCGCAGCGTCCCGCAGCTCGGCCGACGCGAGCGGCGCCGGGTAGAGCCCCGAGACGATGGTGTCGGCCATGTGGTAGCTGCGCTCGGCCCAGATGCGCGTGAGCACGTCGAAGTACTTCGGGACGAGCCCCTCGAGCACGACCGGGCTGTTCACGTGCTGGTACCCGACCGTGGTCTGGCGCACGATCGCGTTGGGCAGCTCGGACGAGTCCACGAGCGACGAGAACGCGGCGAGCTTGCCCTCGGCCGTGGGGATCGTCGCACGGGCGCGCGCGGCGGCCTGCTCGCCCGACGCGGTCTTGTCCGCAGCGAGCTCGGCGTCGACCTCGGCGCCGGAGGCGGCACCCGCGAGCACGAGGCCCTCGAGCAGCTCCCAGCGCAGGTCGGTGTCGATCTCGAGCCCGTTCAGCGTCACCGAACCGTCGCGCAGGCCGCTCAGGGTGGCCACGTGCTCGGGCGTGGAGGCGATCTGCGCGAAGAACTTCACGAACTGGAACTGCGCGTCGGAACCGGCCTCGGCGCTCGACGCGAGGTTCCAGAGCGTGTCGCCGACGGTGCGCACGGTCTGGTCGACCTTCGCCGGCGCGACGTAGTTGCGCGCGGTCAGGAGCAGCTGCGAGAGCGTCGTGCGGATCGTGGTCGACTCGGTCTCGGTGGCGATGTTGCCGAGCACCAGGCGGACGTAGTCGCTGGCGGGCGACTCGGCGTCACGCGTGGCGTCCCACATCGCGCCCCACACGATCGAGCGGGCGAGCGGGTTCGCGATCGAGGCGAGGTGCTCGATGGCGGTCCGGCGCGAGTGCTCGTCGAGACGGATCTTGGCGTAGGCGAGGTCGTCGTCGTTGAGGAGCACGAGGTCGCCGCGCTGCACGCCGATGAGCTCCGGGACCTCGGTGCGGGCACCGTCGACGTCGATCTCGACGCGGTGCACGCGCTCGAGCTTGCCGCCGGAGGACGCGGTGTCGGCGCCGAACGGTGCGTCCGAGTCCTGCGTGACGGCGTAGACGCCGATCGCCAGACGGTGCGGACGGAGCGTCGGGTAGTCGGCCGGCGCTTCCTGCAGCACGGCGAACGACGTGATCGCGCCGGACTCGTCGACCTCGATCTCGGGGCGGAGCGTGTTCACCCCCGCGGTCTCGAGCCAGGCCTTCGACCACTCGGAGAGGTCACGGCCGCTGGTGGCCTCGAGCTCGACGAGCAGGTCGCGCAGCTCGGTGTTCGAGTGGTGGTGCTTCTTGAAGTACGCCGAGACGCCCGAGAAGAACGCGTCGATGCCGACCCACGCCACGAGCTGCTTCAGGACGGAGCCGCCCTTGGCGTACGTGATGCCGTCGAAGTTGACCTGGACGTCCTCGAGGTCGTTGATCGTCGCGACGATCGGGTGCGTCGAGGGAAGCTGGTCCTGGCGGTAGGCCCAGGACTTCTCCATCGCCTGGAACGTGGTCCACGCCTCGGTCCACTCGGTGGCCTCGGCCGTGGCGATCGTCGAGGCCCACTCGGCGAAGGACTCGTTGAGCCACAGGTCGTTCCACCACTTCATGGTGACGAGGTCGCCGAACCACATGTGGGCGAGCTCGTGCAGGATCGTGACGACCCGGCGCTCCTTGATGGCGTCGGTCACCTTCGACCGGAAGACGTAGGTCTCGGTGAAGGTGACGGCCCCGGCGTTCTCCATGGCGCCGGCGTTGAACTCCGGCACGAACAGCTGGTCGTACTTCTCGAAGGGGTACGGGACGTCGAACTTCTCCTCGTAGTAGGCGAAGCCCTTCTTCGTGGTCTCGAAGACGTACTCGGGGTCGAGGTACTCGGCCAGCGACTTCCGCGCGAAGACGCCCAGCGGGATGGTCCGGCCGTCGCGGCTCGTCAGCTCGTCTCGCACGACCTCGTACGGGCCGGCGACGAGCGCGGTGATGTAGCTCGAGATCTTCGCCGTCGGGGGGAAGGCCCACGTGGCGATGTCGCCGTCGACGTGCGGCTCGGGCGTGGGGGAGTTCGAGACGACCTGCCACCGGGACGGCGCCGTCACGGTGAAGGTGAACTCGGCCTTGAGGTCGGGCTGCTCGAACACGGCGAACATGCGACGCGAGTCGGGCACCTCGAACTGGGAGTACAGGTACACCTCGTCGTCGACCGGGTCGACGAAGCGGTGCAGGCCCTCGCCCGTGTTCGTGTAGAGCGCGTCGCTGACGACCACGAGCTCGTTCTGCTCCTGCAGGCCGTCGAGCTGGATGCGGACCCCGTCGTTCACGGCGGCGACGTCGAGCGCCGTGCCGTTCAGCGTGATCGAGTGCACCGACTTCGTGATGGCGTCGATGAACGTGGACGCACCGGCGGTGGCGGTGAAGCGCACCCGCGTGGTGCTGCCGAACGTCTCGGCACCGCGGGTCAGGTCGAGCTCGACGTCGTACGTCTGCACGTCGACGATCGCGGCACGTTCCTGGGCTTCGATTCGGGTGAGGTTCTCTCCGGGCACGGACGCTCCATCTTCGCGGTTGCACACGGACGGTCCTTGTCCGCGTGAGGGGGGTCCCGGCACGGCGTCGTGCACCGGCGGGACGGTCGCCTCCAGCCTAGCGAGCACGCGTACGCTCGCATCCGTGACCGACACGACTGTGGACAAGACGACCGCCGACCGCACCGCTGTGGAGTTCTGGTTCGACCCGAACTGCCCCTGGGCCTGGATGACGAGCCGCTGGGTCGGCGAGGTCGCCCGGCACCGCGACCTCGACGTCACCTGGAACGTGATGAGCCTGTTCGTCCTCAACGAGGACCAGGACGTCCCAGACACCTACCGCGAGCGGCTCGTGGCCGGGCAGGTCTACCCGCGCATCGTGACCGCGGCACGGCTCCGCCTCGGGCAGGAGATCGTCAAGCCGCTCTACGACGCGCTCGGCGAGCACATCCACCACCGCCAGGAGCAGGACCCGGAGCAGGTCGTGCCGGCGGTGCTCGCGGAGCTCGGCCTCGACGCCGACCTGCTCGAGTACGCCTGGACGGACGAGGTCGACCAGGCCGTCCGCGCCAGCCACCAGGACGGCATCGACCGGGTCGGCCAGGACGTCGGCACGCCGGTCATCGCCGTCGAGGGCACCGCCTTCTTCGGCCCGGTCATCTCGCCCGCGCCGAAAGGCCAGGAGGCGCTCGACCTCTGGGACGGCGTCGTCGCGGTCGCCAAGTACCCGGGCTTCTTCGAGCTCAAGCGCTCGCGGACCGTCGGACCGATCTTCGACACCACCGACTGACGTCGGCCCGGCGGGGGCGTCACCCGGCGCGGATGGTCGCCGCACGACCGGAGTGGACCCGAACCACGACAACGTCCGGTTCGGATGCGCTTTGGTTGTGCGCCGTCACGCGCCGCGACCACGGGAACCGTCCGCTCGGCACCCGGGGCGGATGGTCGCCGCACGACCGGAGTGCACCCGAACCGCGGGAACGTCCGGTTCGGATGCGCTTTGGTTGCGCTCGGGGGCCAGGAGGCGCGGCGCGCGTCCGCCCCGCCCCGCCGGCCCGGCTCAGGCGAGCGGCAGCCGCATGAGCGTCAGGTCGAGCCAGCGGTCGAACTTGCGTCCGACCTCGGGCACGACGGCCACCGTGTCGAACCCGAGCTTGGTGTGCAGCGCGATCGACCCGGCGTTCTCGCTGCAGATCCCCGCCATCAGGACGTGCCGCCCCTCCGCCCGTGCCCGTGCGACGAGGGCGTCCATGAGGACGGTCGCGATGCCCCGCCCACGGAACGCCTCGACGACGTACACGCTGTGCTCCACCGTCAGCCGGTACCCCTGGTGCGGCCGCCACTGCGAGTACGTCGCGTACCCGGCGACCTGCCCGCCGACCTCGGCGACGAGGACCGGGTAGCCGTCGGCGCGACGCTCGGCGAGCCAGCCGTCGAAGTACGAGCGCGGGTGCGGCTCCTCCTGCCAGATGGCGGTGGAGTGCAGGACGGCGTCGACGTGCAGCGCGTGGACGACGTCGAGGTCGCGCGGCTCGCACTCCCGGACGGTGACCGGACCCGACCCGTTCGTCGCATATGCTGTCGTCATGTCTCACATCGTAGACGCACCGGAGTCGGAACCGGAAACGGCGGACGACGCCGACCAACGACGGCTCGGCGAGCGCCTGCAGCGCCTCCGCACGGAGCGGAAGTGGAGCCTCACCGAGCTCGCCGAGGAGTCCGGGGTCTCCCGCGCCATGATCAACCGCGTCGAACGCGGGGTGTCGAGCCCGACGGCGACCATCCTCGGGCGGCTGTCGGGAGCGTTCGGACTCACGGTCTCACAGCTCCTCGACGAGTCCCTCGACCACGAGGTGCCCCGGGCGACCGATCCCGACGATGCGCGGGGCGTCCAGCGCGGCGCGACCGCCGACTCCTGGACCGATCCCGAGACCGGGTACCGGCGTCGACCGGTCTCGAGTGCGGCCTTCCCCGCGGACGTCACCGAGGTGCGCCTCCCGTCCGGCCGCGAAGTGGCCTACCCGGCGTCCGCGTACGCGTTCCTGCGCCACTGCATCTGGGTGGTCGACGGCGTGCTCGAACTCGTCGTCGGCGGCGAGCCGACGCCGCTCGCCGCGGGGGACCGCATCGAGCTCGGGGACCCCGCCGACGTCGTCTACCGGAACCCGGGCGAGGAGCCCACGCGGTACGTCGTGGTCGTGGTCCGGGGGCAGTAGTCGCAGGAATAGGATCGATCCCATGCGCATCCACCTCGGAACGGACCACGCCGGCCTCGAGTTCAACAAGACCCTCGCCACCCACCTGACGGAGGCCGGGCACGAGGTGGTGGACCACGGTCCGACCGAGTACGACGCGCTCGACGACTACCCCTCGTTCTGCATCAACGCCGCGCACGCCGTGGTGCAGGACCAGCGTGCGGGCGTCCAGGCGCTCGGTGTCGTGTTCGGGGGATCCGGCAACGGCGAGCAGATCGCCGCGAACAAGGTCGAGGGCGTCCGCGCCGCGCTCGTGTGGAACGAGTCCACCGCGCTCCTCGCCCGCCAGCACAACGACGCCAACGTCATCTCGATCGGCGCCCGCCAGCACACCGAGGACGAAGCGATCCGGTTCGTCGACCTGTTCATCGCCGAGCCGTTCTCGGGCGAGGAGCGTCACGCCCGCCGCATCGCGCAGCTCGCCGAGTACGAGACCACCGGCCTGATCGCCGGCAAGCAGATCGACCAGTAAGGCCGAGTAGACAAGAGCAATGCCCGAGGGTCACTCCGTCCACCGCATCGCCAATCAGTTCACCCGGCACTTCGTCGGCAAACGCTGCGAGGTGTCGAGTCCGCAGGGACGGTTCGCCGCCGGCGCCGCCCAGCTCGACGGCACGCGCATGGTCGCTGCCCGGGCCGTCGGCAAGCAGATGTTCCTCGAGTTCGAGGGCGATCGGTTCCTGCGGGTCCACCTCGGCCTCTACGGGGCGTGGGACTTCGCGGGGGACCTCTCCACCGCCGGGGCGCTGTCGGACGACGACGGCGAGGAGTCCCTGACGTCGATCGGCGCTCCCCGTCTCGCCCGCTACCGGATGGCCGAGCAGGAGAAGGTCGAGGACCCGATCGAGGCGTTCCCGCCGGACCCCGTCGGACAGGTGCGCGTGCGGCTGCTCACCGAGGACACCGTCGCCGACCTCCGCGGTCCGACGGCGTGCGTCGTCGAGGACCCGGCCGGCGTGCAGAAGGCGCTCGACAAGCTCGGCCCTGACCCGATCAACGACGACGGGCCCGAGGCCGAGAAGACCTTCGTCGACAACGTCCGGAAGCGGAACGTCGCGATCGGGCAGCTGCTCATGGACCAGGCCGTCGTGAGCGGCATCGGCAACATCTACCGCGCCGAGCTGCTGTTCCGGCAGCGCATCGACCCCTACAAGCCGGGCAAGCAGCTCACCGTCAAGCAGGCGAAGGCGCTCTGGCACGACTGGTCGAAGCTCCTGCACGAGGGCGTCCGCGACGGCCTCATGCTCACCATGGACGGCCTGTCGACGAGCGAGCACGCGAAGGCCGTCCGGTCCCGCAAGGACCGGCACTGGGTCTACCACCGTCAGGGCGAACCCTGCCGGGTGTGCGGCACCGAGATCCGGATGGCCGACATGGCCGGCCGCAAGCTCTACTGGTGCCCGAAGGACCAGAAGTAGCGCCGGTCAGACGTCCCGGTACGTGAACCGTCCGGCGATCGCGGTCGCCAGCACCCGTGCTCGCCGGAGCGGCCCGGACCCGGTCGCCGCGAGCGGGTCCGCCTCGAGCAGCACGAGGTCCGCGACGTCGCCGACGGCCACCCCGACCCGACCGCCCTCGGTCGACCCGCGCCAGGCCGTCAGCACGCCGAGGCGCTCGGCCGGGTGCCACGGCTCGCGGCCGTCCCGGTCGCGTCCGACGGCCGCGGCCATCGACACCCACGGGTCGAGCGGCGCGACCGGTGCGTCCGAGCCGAGCAGCAGCCGAGCTCCGGCACGGTCGAGGGACGCGAACGGGAACGCCCGCTCGGTCATCCCGGCCCAGTAGCGGTCGGCGATGTCGCGGTCGTCCATCGCGTGCTCGGGCTGCACCGACGCGGCCACCCCGAGCCGTGCGAACCGCTCCAGGTCGGTGTCCGCCAGCAACTGCGCGTGCTCGATCGTGCCGCGTGTGCCAACCGCCTCGAAGACGTCGAGTGCGAGGGTGTTCGCCCGGTCGCCGATCGCGTGCACCGCGGGGACGAGTCCGGCGTCGACCGCCCGACGGACCGTCGCCACGAGGTCGTCGAACGACCACACGAGCACGCCGTCGCCGGAGGCCGTCGCCGCCGTCCGGGTGCCGAGCGAGCCGTCGGTGATCACCTTGAACGGGCCCGTCCGGACGAGCCCGCGGGTGCCCTCGACCACGTCGCCGGTGCGGAGTCCCCGACGGATCGCGGCGTCGAGGTCGGCCGGGTAGACCCCCGAGTCGACGCGGAGGCCGTCCGTGCCGGCCTGCACACGGCGGGTCCAGCGGTCGAGTCCGAAGGTCATCTCGAGGTCGGTCACCCGGGTCACGCCGCGGGCGGCGGCCGCCTCGACGGCGTCGGCGACGAAGCCGTCGAGCACCTCGTCCGGCACGCGGGAGAGCGCGCCGGTCACGTCGAACGCGTCCTGCTCGCGGAGCACCCCGTCGTCGCCGGCGACGAGCGGGCGGCCGACGACGCCGGAGAAGTGCTCCAGCGCGGCGGCGTTGCACCAGACGGCGTGCAGGTCACCGCTGATGACGACGATCGGGAGGCGCGGCTCGATCCGGTCGAGCAGCGCACGTCGTGCAGGGCGGGGCCACATCCCGTCGCGGTAGCCGTGGCCGATCAGGACGCGGTCCGCCACACCGGTGCGTGCCACCTCCGCCAGCAGGTCGGCGGTCGCCTCCGCCGAAGCGCAGGCCGACACGTCGACGCGACGGCGGACGAGGGCCCACTGGTCGAAGTGCACGTGGTGGTCGACGAGACCGGGACCGAGCCAGGCGCCGGCCGTCTCGACGACGTCGGTGTCGGCGTCCGTGGGGTCGAGCGTGCCGGCCGGCGCGATCGCGGTGACCAGCCCGTCGACGATCCGGACGTCGGACGGGGCGCCGGACGTGCCCACCCGTCGGACGGTGCGGAGCAGGACCTCGTTCACCGCGCCTCCTGGGCCGCCGCGCGTGCCGCGTGGGCGCGCTCCATCTCGTCGGCGAGTGCCGGCGAGGCGTACGGACCGTCGCCGCGCAGCCCCGCGACGATCCGGTCCACCACCTCCGGTGCCTTGTTCTGCGAGAGCTTCGCGCGGGCGTCGAACCGGGTGACCCGGATGCGGATCCCGACGGTGCCCTTCGCCATCCGGCGTGCCGTCTCCTCGTCGACCTCGAGGGAGACCGGCTCGGGCATCACGCGCTCGAAGTGGTCGACGAGTTCGCCGAGGACGCGGAAGTTCTCCTCGTCGGACAGGATCTCCGGCGTGCCCCAGCAGTGCGCCGTCACGTGGTTCCAGGTCGGCACGAACTGCTCCGGCGGGTACCAGGCGGGCGAGACGTAGCCGTGCGGGCCCTGGAACACGACGAGCACCTCGTGTCGACCGAGTTCGTGGGCCACCTCGTCCGGGCGGCCGACGTGCGACACCAGGACGAGCTCGTCGGGGTCGGCAGCGCCGCCCGGTGCGGGCGTCTCGAGCAGGAACGGGTAGTGCGACGCGACCAGCCCGGCCTCGGTGTGCGAGACGATCGTCGCCCACGGGTTGCCCCCGATGAGGCGTCGCACCTCGTCGACGTCGGTCATCAGGAAGTGCGGTGTGTGTCGCATGCCCGCCAGCGTGGCACATGCGAGGGTGGAGGGCATGTCGAACCGCGCTGCGTACGAGACCGTCCTGCCCTACGTCCGCGAGTGGATCGCGTACAAGGTGTGGCAACTCCGGATCCCCGGCGTGCAGGTCGCGATCGGCTACGACGACGAGGTCCTCCTCGACGAGGCCTGGGGCTACGCCGACGTCGAGGCCGGCCGGCGCCTCAGGACGACGGACCTGTTCCGCATCGCCTCGCACTCGAAGACCTTCACCGCGACCGCGCTCCTGCAGCTCGCCGAGCGGGGCTCACTCCGGCTCGACGACACGGTCGGCACGTACGTCCCCGCACTCGTCGACGGCGGCTCGCCCCTCGCCGACGCGACCCTCCGCGAGCTCATGGAGATGGGCGCCGGGGTCATCCGGGACGGCCACGACGGCGACTACTGGTCGCAGCTGCGCCCCTTCCCGGACGAACAGGAGCTCCTCGCGCTCGTCCTCGACCGGGGCCAGAAGGTCCCCGCAGGCTCGTCGTTCAACTACTCGAACCTCGGGTACTCGCTGCTCGGACTCGTCATCGCGGCGGTCTCCGGGCAGTCCTACGGCGACTTCGTCCGCGAGTCGATCACCGAGCCGTTGGGGCTGCGGAACACCGGTCCCGACTGGGACCCCGCCCGCGCGGACGACTTCGTGGTCGGCTACTCCGGGTTCCACACCGCGCGCACCCGGCACCGCCTCGACCACGTCGACACGCGAGCGATGGCTGCGGCGACGGGGTTCCACGGCACGGCGTCCGACCTCGTCCGGTACTTCTCGCAGCACGTCATCGGCCACGGCACCCTGCTCGACGACCACTCGAAGCGGCTCGCCCAGCGGAAGGCGTGGAGCGCCACGGAGGACCCGGCAGCACGCGGGTACGGCGCCGGGTTCATCGTCGACCGGATCGGCGGGCGAGAGGTCCGCGGCCACTCCGGCGGGTTCCCCGGGCACATCACGCAGTCGCTGTTCGACCCCGCGTCCGGGCTCGTCGTCTCCGTGCTGACGAGCGCGGCGGCCGGCCCCGCGACGCTCATCGCCACCGCCATCGTGCAGTTCCTCGACGCAGCGGCCGACGCGGACGCCCCGGGCACCCCGGTGCCGGCCGATGTCGACACGAGCACGTTCACCGGCCGCTTCGCGAACCCCTGGGGTGTGAGCGACATCGCCCGGATCGGTGACCGGCTCGTCGAGGTCGACCCGTCCGCACCCGAGCCGCTCGTCACCCCGACGCGGCTCGAGGTCGTCGACGCGGACACGCTCCGGATGACCCACGGCAACCGGTTCGGGTCGATCGACGAGGACGTGACGTACCGCCGCGACGCCGACGGCTCCGTGCTGTCGATCCGGGCCGGCGGCGGCATGACGTCGGAGCCGTGGACGATCCCGGTGGAGACGCCGGAGGTCGCCGCGGGTCTGGTCTGAGCGGGGGACCGGTCCGGGTCAGCGGACCTCGGCGGAGGACCAGAGCGACCCCGCACCGGTACCGACCAGGCGGAGCAGGGGCACGGCGACGAGGACGGCCGCCGCGAGGAACGCGACCGCCTGCAGTACGCCGGGGACCGCGTACACGACGGCGAGGACCTCCTGCGCGGTGGAGGGCGGCGGGACCGTCTGTGTCAGGACGGACACGACGAACCACAGCGCCGCGGCGATCGTCACGACCCAGCCGAGCACGCGCTGCGGTCCGCGCAGACCACGGACGGTCAGCACGCCGAACGCCACGAGCGCCGCCCGGGCGATCCAGTACAGCCCGTCGCCGATCGGCCCGGGGACGGCCCAGGCCAGGGCGAACGCGAGCACGGCGACCCCGAACGCGACGGCGCGGCGGTCCCGGGAACGCAGGGCGGCGACGAGCACGACCGCTCCGCAGACACCGGCGACGACCGTTCCGGCGAGCCGCAACGCCGGTGGGCCGAAGGCAAGGACCCCCCACGCGTCGCCGAGCCCCTCGGCACCGAAGACGAGCGCTGCGACAATGGCGGCCGCCGACGCGACCCGGACCCCCGTGGTGTTCCCCATGGCCACACGGTACGCCGGTGCGGGGGATAACCCCACCTCCGGTTCGGGAGGGGGCAGGATGGGGGATCGAGCCGGTGATCGCGAGGCTTGGTGTCATGACCGACACCGCCCGCCTCGACCAGGCCGAGACCGTCCCGCTGCACGACTCCGTCCCGCCAGGAGCCACCGAACCGATGCCCGCACAGCCGAACCAGACGCCCCCGACGTGGTCGTCGACGCCGCCCGCGAGCGGCCAGGGCCCGAGCGTCCCGCCGGCACACCCGACCGCGCCCGGCGGGTCCGGATCGGGCACGGGCATGACCGCCGGCGCGTTCTACCGCGAGGCGTGGAAGCGCCTGCCGCGCGACTTCGGCTACATGGCCCTGACGGCGGTGCTGCTCTGCACGCTCTACGCCGCGTTCCCCGCGGCGATCTTCGGCGGCGGCTTCCGCGACCTCTTCAACCCGTTCGTCCTGCTGATGTTCTTCATCGCGCTGTTCGTCGCGCGGTGGCTCGGACAGTTCGAGAAGCTCCGCATCGGGTGGGCCGACAACCGCCCGATCCGACCGGTCGACTGGACGCCCCGGTGGCAGCAGAACTGGTGGACGCGCACGGGCTCGGCCGTCGCCAACCCGCACTACTGGCTGTACCTGCTGCACGCGGCGGTCGTGTACCCGATCGCGGCGCTCTGCACGGTGGGCGCCGGGGCACTGCTCCTCGCCGGCTTCCTCTGGCCGATCGGGCTCGCCGGGGTCGCGTTCGTGAACGGCATGAGCGCGCAGTACTTCGGGTGGGACATGACGTCCGTCGTGGGCTTCGGATTCCTCGGACTCCTGTCGATGGCCGCCTCGGTGGTGCTCTTCCCGCTGTGGGCCCGCGGTTCCGTGATCGCGCACTTCTGGATCGACTTCGGTCTGCTCGGCGGGTTCCGTGCGGAGCAGCTCGAGCGTCGGGTCGCCGGGCTCCAGGCCTCCCGTGCCGGCGCCGTCACCGCCGAGGGCCAGGCACTCCGCCAGATCGAGCGCGACCTGCACGACGGCCCGCAGCAGCGACTCGTCCGCCTGCGCATGGACCTGTCCGCGGCCGAGCGTGCCTTCGACAAGGACCCGGCGAAGGCGAAGCAGCTCATCGGTGAGGCATCGACACACGCCCAGGACGCCCTCGACGAACTGCGTGCACTCTCCCGCGGGTTCGCACCGCCCATCCTGCTCGACCGCGGGCTCGTCGCCGCGCTCGAGGCCCTCGTCGCCCGGACCCCGATCCCCGTCGGCCTGGACGTCCGCCTGCCCGACGGGCTCGAGCTCGCGACCGAGATCCAGCGCAACGTGTACTTCACGGTGAGCGAGCTGCTGACGAACACCACGAAGCACGCCGGTGCCTCGACCGCCGGGGTGTACCTCGGACTCGTGGTCGACGCCTCCGGACTCTGGTACCTCACGGTCAGCGTCACCGACGACGGCCGCGGTGGGGCCCGCCCGCAGGAGGGGCACGGCATCGAGGGGCTGATGGGTCGGATGCGCGCCCTCGACGGCGAGCTGACGGTCTCGAGCCCCGAGGGCGGTCCGACCGAGGCGACGGCACGGATCCCGCTCGGCGCCCTGAACGGCGTGCCCACGACGCGCTCGTGAGCCCCCGGGAGCGTCCGCGCTCCCACTAGGCTGGTCGGCATGAGCGACGGCCCGGATGCAGCACGCATCCGGGCCGTCGTCGTCGACGACGCCGTGCTCCTGCGCGAAGGACTCTCGCGCGTGCTCGACGAAGCGGGCATCGACGTCATCGGGCAGTACGCCGACGCCGACTCCTTCCTCGCCACGCTCCCCGACGGTGCCCCCGACGTCGTGGTGATGGACGTGCGGATGCCACCGACCTTCACCGACGAGGGCGTCCGCGCCGCCGTCGAGACCCGGCGCCGGGCTCCGCGCACCGGCGTGCTCCTACTGTCCCAGTACGTCGAGGCCACCTACGCCGAGGACGTCCTCGCGGCGGGCGCGACCGGCATCGGCTACCTGCTCAAGGACCGCGTCACCCGGCTCGAGGAGATCGACGACGCCGTCCGCCGCATCGCCACCGGCGGCACCGTGCTCGACCCCGAGGTCGTCACCCAGCTCATGAGCCGCCGCCGTGACCCGCTCGCAGCGCTCACGCCGCGCGAGCGCGACGTCCTCGGGCTGATGGCCGAGGGCCGCACCAACGCCGCGATCGCCCGCGCGCTCGTGATCGGCACCGGCGCGGTCGAGAAGCACGTCTCGAGCATCTTCGGCAAGCTCGCGCTCGAGGACACGGGCGAGGACCACCGGCGGGTCCTCGCCGTGCTCGCCTACCTCGGGTGACGGCGCACCGGTGAACCGCGTCCCGGCGCCGCTCCTCGCCCTCGCGGCGATGGTGTCCGTGCAGCTCGGCGCCGCGATCGCGAAGACCCGGTTCGACGACGTCGGCTCGGTCGGCGCCGCCACACTGCGGCTCGTCATCGGGGCCGTCGTCCTCGCGCTCGTGGTCCGGCCGCGCGTCCGGCACTGGACCCGGCCGCAGTGGCTCGGTGCGATCGGCCTCGGGCTGGCGCTCGGCGGCATGAACGTCTTCATCTACGTGGCGTTCGCGAGCATCCCGATCGGGGTCGCGGTGACGATCGAGTTCCTCGGCCCGCTCGCCCTCTCCCTCGTGCACACCCGACGGTGGCGCGACGTGCTCTGGGCGGTGCTGGCGCTCGCCGGGGTCGTGCTGCTCGGGGTCGGTCCGGCGGCGGTGACCGCGGTCGGCGGTGTCGTGTTCGCCGTCCTCGCCGCGGTGTGCTGGGCGGGCTACATCGTCATGAACCGGCACGTGGGCGCCGCGATCCCCGGCGTGGACGGGCTCGCCGTGTCGATGCTCGTCGCGATGCTCGTGTCGCTGCCGTTCGGGCTCCGGTCGGCGGTCGACGGGGTCGTCCGTGAACCGGTGCTCCTCCTCGTGTTCGGCGGCGTCGCCGTGCTGTCGAGCGTCCTGCCCTACGCGCTCGAGATGCTCGCGCTCCGGCGGATGCCGACCCGTGTCTTCGGGGTCCTGCAGAGCCTCGGGCCGGCGATCGCGGCCCTCGCGGGCCTGCTGATCCTGCACGAAGCGCTCGCGCTGCTCGAGGTCGTCGCCCTCGCGTGCGTCACCGCCGCGAGCGTGGGCGTGACGCTGTCCGCGCGTCGTGGTCGGGGCGGTCGAACGGGAGGCGCGGATCCCGTTCCGTGAGTCCGGAACGTGTGCCGCGCCTCCGGAAAGACCGTCTACTCGTCGCGCAGGAAGTCCGCGTACGTGGGTTCCGTGTGTTCACCCGTCAGCAACGCCGGGTCGTTGACCCGTCGTTCGACGTAGGCCGCGATGACCTCGGGCGGGGTGAGCACGTGGGCGACCCAGGACGGCACCTCGCTCTTCTTCATGGTGCCTCCTCCCAGCGTCAGCACTCGGACCGAATGTCTCGATCAGTGAGTTACTTGCTGTACCGGTGTTCCGTAAACGATCCTCGCGATGTCGGGGGAAGTCAACGTGGTGCGTTCTGCGGACTGCGCCGCGCCGCGTCGGCACGCAGGGTGCGGTGCTTCACCGCGGACCGCCACACCCACGCGTTCGCCTGCTGCCCGAACTGCGCCCACTCGACGAGGACGGCGTCGCGGGTCCAGCTCTTCGCGAAGGCCTTCACGCGGACGTGGAACGTGGGGAACTGGATCCACGCCCAGACCGGCACGGGGGTGACGGCGTGGCAGACGTCCGGACCGCGGGCGTCCTCGGAGAGGGAGTAGGCGCGCGGACGCTCGACCTCCGGGTGTTCCGGGGGCTGCCACCGGTTCTCGCGACGCCGTCCCACGAGAGTATTCGAACGTGTGTTCGAACCGGCGTCAAGTCGGCCGCGCTGCCCGTGCGCACGCGGCGCCCGAGATCGGCGTGTCGACGGGGCCGGCGGGGCGGAGGGGTTAGGGGCGCACGCGGCCGGTCGACTCGCGCACGCTGAGCGTCAGCGACGGCCCCGGGCGCGACGGCAGCGGCGAGCCGGCGTCGATCTGCTCGCGCAGGAGCGTCGCCGCCCGCTGCCCGAGCTCGACCGTGTCACGCGTGAGCGAGGTGATCGACGGCCGCACGAGCCGGACCATCGCCGAGTCGTCGAACGACACGATCGAGACGTCACCCGGCACGCGCACGCCCATCTCGCTCGCCACGCCCAGCCCGGCGACCGCGAGCACGTCGTTGTCGTACACGATCGCGGTGGGGCGGACGCTCCGCGAGAGCAGGGACCTGGTCGCGCTCGCCCCGGCCTCGGCGGAGTAGTCGGTCGGGATCGACACGGCGTCCTCGAGCCCCTCGGTCGCGGTGAACTCGCGGAGGCGGTCGATCCGCATCGCCGTGTGCTCGAACTCCGGTCGTCCGGCCACGTGCGCGATCCGCCGGTGCCCGAGCGCGTGCAGGTACCGCAGCACGGTGTCGGTCGCGTCGGAGTCGTCGATCCAGACCGTCGGTGCCGCGGGCTCGGCCGAGGGGTGCGACCCGACGACGACGGTGGGCATCCCGAGCTCGGTGAGCAGCGTGAGCCGGTCGTCGTCGCGGCGGGGGTCGATCACGATCACGCCGTCGACCCGGTGTCCGCGCCACCAGTCCCGGTAGGTCTGGAGCTCCTCGGCGGCGTCCCGCGCGACGAGGAGGTTCATGCCGACGTGACTGCCGGCCAGCCCGAGCTGGATCCCCGAGATGAGGTCGCCGAAGAACGACTCGGTGCCGAGCGTCCGGGCCGGCCGGTTCAGCACGAAGCCGATCGACCCGGCCTTCGCACCACCCAGGGCGCGTGCGGCGGTGTGCGGCTGCCAGTCGAGTTCGCGGGCGATGGCCTGCACCCGCGCTCGGGTCTCGTCGGACACGCCGGGGCGGTCGTTGAGCGCGAACGAGACCGCGCTGATGGACACGCCGGCTCGTGCGGCGATGTCGGCGATCGTCGTGCGACGGTTCTGGGCCACGGGGTTGACTATAACGCTTTAGTCGGAAATCATCGCTCCATTCACACGGATCGGTGACGGGGACTGAACCGGTTCAGCACGACGCGCACCACGACGAAGGAGTCACGAGCGATGAAGAACACCACACGCAGGACGACGGGACGCGCCCTCGCGATCCTCGCCGGAGCGGCCGTCACGGCCCTCGCGCTGACCGCCTGCTCGAGCGGCAGCAGCGCCGGCAGCGGCGGCGGGAGCGGCAAGGTCGACGGATCGATCACCCTGCAGACCTGGGCGCTGACCCCGACCTACACGGACTACCTCAACGGCGTGATCAAGGACTTCGAGGCGAAGTACCCGGACGCGAAGGTGAAGCTCGTCGACCAGCCCGGCGACGGCTACGCCGACAAGGTCCTCAGCCAGGCGTCGTCGAACTCCCTGCCCGACGTGATCAACCTGCCGCCGGACATCGCCCTGCCCCTCGCCAAGCGCGGCTTCCTGCAGGACGTCGCGAAGGACGACTCGAAGCTCTCGAGCACCTACGTCAAGGGCGCGCTCGCCGCGTACAACTACAAGGGCGTCGACGGCACCTTCGGCTACCCGTGGTACCTCAACACGGACGTCGACTACTGGAACAAGACGATGTTCGAGCAGTGCGGCCTCGACCCGGCCAACCCGCCGAAGACGACGGACGAGCTCTTCGCGCAGGCCGAGACCATGCACCAGAAGTGCCCGGACGACTACCTGATGAGCCGCAAGCCCGGCCTGTCGGACTTCTCGCTCGCCGGCGTCAAGATCATCAACGACCAGGGCACGAAGTTCACCTTCGCGAACTCGTCGAAGGCGGCCGACCTCATCGCGAAGTACGCGAAGGCCTACAAGGAGGGCCTGATGCCCTCGTCCGTCCTGAACACCGACTACCTCGGCAACTCCACCCTGTTCACGCAGGGCAAGGTCGCCTGGACCACCGGTGGCGCCACCGCGATCAGCGACTTCGAGAAGAACAACCCCTCGCTCAAGGGCAACATCGTCGTGTCGTCGGCCCTCGACAACCCGCCGCTCTACGTGCAGGGCCTCAGCGTCAGCGCGAAGAGCAAGCACATCGCCACGGCCGAGGCGCTCGCCGCCTTCATGACGAACGCGAAGAACCAGGAGGCCTTCGCGCACCTGGTCAACATCTTCCCGTCGACCACCTCGTCGCAGTCCGACCCGTACTTCTCGAAGGACGACGGCACCGTCGAGGCCAAGGCCCGCGTGCTCGCCAACGACGCCCTGAAGACGGCGAAGAACCTCAACCCGGTCGAGGCGAACTCGGCGATGACCGACTTCCTCGACCAGCAGATCGCGCTGGCCATGAAGGGCGGCACGACGCCGAAGCAGGCGCTGCAGACCGCGCAGAGCAAGATGAACAGCCTGCTGGCGAACAGCTGATGCGCGCCAACCGCTGGTTCACGCCCTGGCTGCTCGTCCTGCCGGCGCTCGTCTGGTTGCTCGCGTTCAGTCTCTGGCCGTCGATCAACACCGTCCGGCTGTCGTTCACGAACGCCAGCCCGCTCGGGGGCGTGAGCCAGTGGGTGGGCCTCGAGAACTTCGAGACGCTGCTCGCCGACCCGCAGGTGTGGGAGGCGCTCCTCAACAGCGTCATCTACATGGCGGTGTGCCTGCCGCTGCTGACGGTGCTCCCGCTGCTCATGGCGGTGCTCGTCGAGCGGAAGCTCCCCGGCATCGCGTTCTTCCGGACCGCGTACTACACGCCGGTGATCGCCAGCGCCGTCGTCGTCGGGCTCATCTGGAACTGGATCCTCGACGACCGCGGGGTCATCAACGAGATGGCGCAGTCCCTCGGGATCGTGCAGAGCTCCATCCCGTTCCTCACCGACCGGTGGCTGCTCGTCTTCAGCGCGATCAGCCTGACGGTCTGGAAGGGCCTCGGGTACTACATGATCATCTTCCTGGCGGCCCTCGGGAACGTCGGCAAGGACCTGCACGAAGCCGCGGCCCTCGACGGCGCCGGCTCCGTCCGCCGGTTCTGGTCCGTGACCATGCCCGGCGTCCGGGGGACCATGACCCTCGTCGGCATCCTCGTGTGCGTGAGCGCGCTCCGGGTGTTCAGCGAGCTCTACATCCTCACCAACGGCACCGGCGGACCGGGCGGGCAGGACAACTCGCTCGTCATGCTCATCCAGCAGTACGCCCGCGGCTTCACCGGCAACCTCGGCTACGCGTCCGCCCTGAGCCTCCTGCTCTTCGTCGTGACGCTCATCCCGATGCTCGCCCTCGCCCGGATGAACAGCAAGGCGGACAAGTGACCAACACGACCTCGACCACCGAACCCGTCCTCGGGGGCGCCGCCGGCGCGGCCGCACCCGCGCCGGACGTGACCGGCGCGACCGACGGGAGCCGCGCCTCCCGACCGAACGGACGCAACGGGCGCAACGGACGCAACGGACGTAAGCGGCGCCGCGCCGCGTGGGGCGTCATGTCCACCCGCGAGAAGGTACTCCGCTACGTCCTGCTCGTCGTGGTGCTCTTCATCACGATCGGCCCGTTCCTCTGGCAGCTGTCGACCTCGCTCAAGGGCACGGGGGAGGACATCTACACGGCGAACCCGTCCTTCATCCCCACGCAGCCGACCTTCGGCAACTACCTGCGGGTGGGAGAGGCGATCCCCGTGTTCGGGTACATCGGCAACTCCCTCGTCGTCGCCGCGATCGACGTGCTCGGCAACATCGTGTTCGCGACCCTCGCGGGCTTCGCGCTCGCCCGGCTGCAGTGGCGCTTCCGCAAGGCCGTGCTCGGGCTCTTCCTGGCCACCCTGGTGCTCCCCGGCGAGGCGACGATCATCTCCCAGTTCGTCACCGTGAAGGACCTCGGCCTCGCCGACTCCCTCGTCGGCGTCGCCCTGCCCGGCATGATCGCGGCGCTCAACGTCCTGCTCATGTTCAACGCGTTCCGGCAGATCCCCGAGGAGATCGACCAGGCAGCCGTGATGGACGGCGCGAACGCCCTGCAGCGCCTCCGGTACATCTCGCTGCCCGCCGTGCAGGGGACCATCGCCGTCATCGCGATCTTCTCGTTCATCGGCGCGTGGGACGACTTCCTCTGGCCACTCATCGTGCTGCAGTCGCCGGACAAGCTGACGCTGACCGTCGGGCTGCAGTACCTGCAGGGCACGTTCGCGACCGACCAGCGCATGATCGCCGCAGGCACGATGATCGCGTTCATCCCGATCGCGGTGATCTTCGCGATCCTGCAGCGGTTCTTCTTCAAGGGCGTCGAAGAGGGCGGGGTGAAGGGCTGATGCGCTTCGGCGTCAACCACACCCCCTCGGTCGGCTGGTTCCACTCGTGGCTCGACTTCTCGCCGTCGGACACGGCGCGGGACATGGAGCAGATCGCGTCGCTCGGCGCGGACCACGTGCGGATCTTCCCGCTCTGGCCGGTCGTGCAGCCGAACCGGACGCTCATCCGGCAGTCGGCGCTCCGGGACGTCGCGACGGTCGTCGACATCGCGGGCTCGTTCGGGCTCGACGTCAACGTCGATGCGCTGCAGGGGCACCTGTCGAGCTTCGACTTCGTGCCCTCGTGGCTCGAGAGCTGGCACCGCCGGAACATGTTCACCGACCCCGACGTGGTCGCGTCGACGGCGGCCTACGTCGAGGCGCTCGCCGCGTCCGTCGCCGACAAACCGAACCTGCTCGGCATCACCATCGGCAACGAGGTGAACCAGTTCGCGCACGCGCCGCACCCGACGCCGCACGACATCACGGCGGAGCAGGGGCACGCGTGGGCGGCAGCGATGGTCGCGGCGGCGCGGGCCGGGCTGTCGAGTCCGGTCGGCCTGGAGGCGCGGCTCGGCTCGGCACCGCCCGCCCGCCCCGGCACCGGGTCGCGTCCACGGCCCCTGGTCACCGTCGCGCAGTACGACGCGGCCTGGTACGACGACGCCCAGCCGTTCGGCCCCGAACACGCGGCCGACCACGGCGACGCGACCGTCACGCACTCGTGGGTGTTCAACGGCTCGGCGACCCTGCACGGCGCACTCGGGGCCGGCTCGGTCCGCCACGGCGAGTACCTGCTGCAGCTCGCGAGCGCGTGGAACCGCGACCCCGAGCGCCCGAACTGGCTGCAGGAGGTGGGCGCCCCGACGAACGTGGTCGACCCCGCCGACGCCGCCGCGTTCACCGAGCAGACGATCCGGCACGTGCTCGACGCGCAGCACGTGCTCGGTGTCACGTGGTGGTGCTCGCACGACGTCTCGCGGTCGCTCGCGGACTTCCCGGAGCTCGAGTACGACCTCGGCCTCTTCACGAACGACGGTCGGCTGAAGCCGGCGGGGGAGGCCTTCGCCGCTCTCGCCCGCGAGCACGGCACCCGCGGCCGGGCCGACACGACCGGTGCCGTGTCCGGGCCGCCGGCCACCGCCCTCGTGCTGGACGACGTGCTCGCGGACGGCGCCGCACGTGGCGGGCTCCGGGCCGACTGCGCGCCGGGCGGCCGGTTCGCCGCGGCCTGGCTCGCCCTCGCCTCGACGGCCCCGGACGGACGCGGTCCCCAGGTGGTCCTGCGCTCGCGGGTCGACGACCACGCGCTGCTCGCCGCCCGGGGCATCACCCGGTGCGTCGACGTCCCCGAGGACACCCACACCGAGCTCCTGTCGGTGGCCCACCCGGCCACGATGGCCTGAGCCGCACACCCCGCACACCCCGCACACCCGCACGTCCAGCACCACCGCACGACAGGAAGGTCCCCATGCACGACGACATCCCCCTCACCACCGGCCGGGCGCGACGCGTCCTCGACGAACGCATCCTGCCGGCGGTGCACGCCACCGCGACGCCGCTCGACACCGCGTGGCACGAGCTGCCGGGGGAGCCGATCCCGCCCGCGGCCGGGCTCGCGCTCGAGTTCACGCCGTACGAGGTGGGCACGACGTGGGGTGCAGCATGGGGGACGACGTGGTTCCGGCTGACCGGGACCGTGCCGGACGAGTGGGCCGGCCGCCGTGTGGAGGCCGTTGTCGACCTCGGCTTCGACAAGAACATGCCCGGGTTCCAGTGCGAGGGACTCGTCTACCGCGCGGACGGCACGCCCGTGAAGTCGATCAACCCCCGGAACCAGTGGGTGCTCGTCGCGGAGGAGGCCGTCGGCGGCGAGACCGTCGAGCTCTTCGTCGAGGCGGCGTCGAACCCCGTCCTGCTCGACTACCACCCCTTCCTCCCGACGCACGAGGGCGACGTCCAGACCTCGTCGTCGACGCGCCTCTACACGAGTCGCCGGATGGACCTCGCCGTCTTCGAGTCCGAGGTGCACGAACTCGCGCTCGACATCGACGTCCTGCTCGAACTGCAGGCCGAGCTCCCGGAGGGACCGCGGCGGATGCGGATCCTGCAGGCCCTCGACGACGCCCTCGACCGGCTCGACCTGCAGCACATCGCCGCGACCGCCCCCGAGGCCCGAGCGGCCCTCGCGGACGTCCTCGCCGCGCCCGCCGAGGCCTCCGCCCACACGATCTCCGCCGTCGGGCACGCGCACATCGACTCCGCCTGGCTCTGGCCGGTCCGCGAGACGATCCGCAAGGTTGCCCGCACCACCTCGACGATGACCGAGCTCATCGACCAGACCGACGACTTCCTGTACGGCATGTCGAGCGCGCAGCAGTACGCGTGGATCAAGGAGCACCGGCCCGAGGTCTACGCCCGGGTCAAGGCCGCCGTGGCGGCCGGACGCTTCCTGCCGATCGGCGGCATGTGGGTCGAGTCCGACACCGTGATGCCGACGGGCGAGAGCATCGTCCGCCAGTTCTCGCAGGGGCAGCGGTTCTTCGAGCGCGAGTTCGGGATCCGGCCGAAGGGGGTCTGGCTGCCGGACAGCTTCGGGTACTCCCCGGCCCTGCCGCAGCTCATGCGTCGCGCGGGCTTCGAGTGGTTCTTCACGCAGAAGATCTCGTGGAACCAGGTGAACAAGTTCCCGCACCACACCTTCCTCTGGGAGGGCATCGACGGGTCGCGGGTGTTCTCGCACTTCCCGTCGATGGACACGTACAACTCGCGGCTGTCCGGCAGCGAGGTCGCGAAGGCCTCCCGGCAGTTCCGCGAGAACCGGCTCGCCTCGGGGTCGATCGCGCCGGTCGGCTGGGGCGACGGCGGCGGTGGCACGACCCGCGAGATGACCGGCACGGCGAAGCGCCTCGCCGACCTCGAGGGGAGTGCCAAGGTCCGATGGGAGCACCCGGACACGTTCTTCGACCGGGCGAAGTCCGAGCTGCCCGACCCGCCGGTGTGGGTGGGGGAGCTCTACCTCGAGCTGCACCGCGCGACCCTGACCAGCCAGCACGGCACGAAGCAGGGCAACCGCCGCTCCGAGCAGCTCCTCATCGAGGCCGAGCTCTGGGCCACGACCGCCGCATCCCGGACCGAGTTCGAGTACCCGTACGACGAGCTCGACGCGCTCTGGCAGCAGGTCCTGCTCCAGCAGTTCCACGACATCCTGCCGGGGACCTCGATCGCGTGGGTGCACCGCGAAGCGGTCGCGAAGTACGCCGAGACGGACCGCGCCCTGACCACGATCATCGACCAGGCGCTGTCGGCGCTCGCCGGTACCGGGGATGCGGCCGTCGTCGTGAACCCGGCCCCGTTCCTCCAGGCCGGCGCACCCGCGCAGGGCGCGGTCCTGGCGACCGACGTGCCGGAGCCGACCGCCGTGGCACTGACCGAGGAGGACGGCGGGTACGTGCTCGCCAACGACCTCGTCCGGGTCGTCGTCGACGCGCAGGGGCTCGTGACGAGTGCCGTCGACCGGGCGACCGGGCGCGAGGCGATCGCTCCGGGGCAGGCGGCGAACCTGCTGCAGCTGCACCAGGACTTCCCGAACATGTGGGACGCGTGGGACGTCGACCGCTACTACCGGAACCGGGTCGAGGACCTCGTGTCGGTCACCGGGCTGCACGGTTCGGTCGACGCTGACGGCGTCGCGCGCGTCGTCGTCGAGCGGGCGTTCGGCGACTCGACGGTCCGGCAGGAGCTCGTGCTCGCGCCGGACTCCCGCACCCTCGAGTTCGACCAGACGACCGACTGGCACGAGACCGAGAAGTTCCTCAAGGTCGCGTTCCCGCTCGACGTCCGCGCCGAGCACACCGTCGCCGAGACGCAGTTCGGGGCGCAGAAGCGGGTGACGCACACGAACACCTCGTGGGAGGCCGCGAAGTTCGAGACCTCGATGCACCGCTACGTGCTCGTGTCCGAGCCGGGCTTCGGCGTCGCCCTGGTGAACGACTCGATCCACGGGTTCGACACCACGCGCGACTCCGTCGACGGGCACGTGACCACCACCGTGCGGCTCTCACTGCTGCGGGCACCGCGGTTCCCCGACCCCGAGACCGACCAGGGCGTGCAGACGCACCGGTACGGGTTCGTCATCGGCACCGACCAGCTCGGGGCGACGGCGGCCGGCCTGGTCATGAACGCCGCTGCGCGGGTGACCACCGGTGGGCACGGGTTCGACCCGCTCGTGCAGGTCTCCGGGGACGTCGTGCTGTCGAGCGTCAAGCTCGCCGACGACCGGTCCGGCGACCTGGTCGTGCGGGTGTACGAGCCGTCCGGGCGGAGGGGGACCGGCGGGATCGTGGTCGACGGCCCGTTCGGTCCGGGGGCGGAGGTCACCTTGCTCGAAGAGCCACTGGCCTCGGCCGGGACCGTCGACGCGTCCTCGTTCGCCGTCGACGCCTACGAGGTCCGCACCTTCCGCTTCCCACACAACTGAACGACCGACCCATTCAAGGAGGAATGTGATGAAGAAGACGATCAAGTTCGGCATCGTGGCGGCCATCGCCGCGATGGTGGCGGCACCACTCGTGCCGTCTGCAGCGTCGGCTGACCCGGCGCGAGCGACCGCGTCTGCGACCAGCGCGACGAAGTCCGGGCCCACGAGCATCGCGTACGTGGAGGTCAACAACGACCAGCTCGCGAACGTCGGCCGTTACCAGCTGGCGAACGGGGCGAACGCGTTCGACGTGGCGATCATCTTCGCCGCGAACATCAACTGGAACGGCTCGAAGGCCGTTCTGTACAACAACGACAAGGTGCAGGCGACGCTCGACGCCGCGGCGACGCAGATCAAGCCGCTGCAGGCCAAGGGCATCAAGGTCTCGCTGTCGATCCTCGGCAACCACCAGGGCGCCGGGATCGCCCACTTCCCGACCCAGGCAGCCGCCGCGGACTTCGCGTCCCAGGTCACCGCCACGGTCACGAAGTACGGCCTCGACGGGGTCGACCTCGACGACGAGTACTCGGACTACGGCACGAACGGCACGCCGCAGCCGAACCAGCAGTCGATCGGCTGGCTCATCACCGCGCTCCGTGCCCAGATGCCCGGCAAGCTCATCTCGTTCTACGACATCGGCCCGGCGTCCTCGTCGCTCTCGTCGTCGAGCAGCACCATCGGCTCGAAGCTCGACTACGCCTGGAACCCGTACTACGGCACCTACTCGGCGCCGTCGATCCCGGGCCTCGGGAAGGCGAAGCTGTCCGCCGCCGCGGTCGACATCCAGAACACGGCGCAGTCCACCGCGGTGTCGCTCGCACAGCGCACGAAGGCCGACGGGTACGGCGTCTTCATGACGTACAACCTGCCGGACGGTGACGTCTCGTCGTACGTGTCGTCGATGACGCAGGTGCTCTACGGGCAGGCCGCGACGTACCACTGACGTCGCGTCCGGTGCGGCGGCTCGCGCCCCGCGTCTCCTCGGCACGGTCCAGGAGGCGCGGGGCGCGTCCGTCCCGTCCCTCGCCTCCCGTCGCTGGAGCAGGATTCGCGCGTGCGCGTTGACCGTTCTGGTTCGCAGAACCCGGGGATCGTGAACCGGAACGGTCACGAACGCGGCAGAACCCGCCCGTCCGCGTGCGGTGCGCCGTACGATCGCGACGTGGAGCTCCAGTTCACCGGCGAGGTCATCGAGTGGCGCGGCCCGGCGCCGTTCTTCTACGCCGTCGTGCCGCCGGACGCCGCCGAGGTGATCCACGACCTCGCTCCGATGCTCACCTACGGCTGGGGCGTGATCCCCGCCCGCGTGACGATCGGGTCGGTGACCTGGACGACCTCGCTCTTCCCGAGGGACGGCGGGTACCTCGTGCCCCTCCGGGCCGCGGAACGTCGTCGCGCGGGTGTCGAGCTGGGCGACGAACCGGCGATCACCCTCGAGCTCGCAGGTCCCTGAGGTCCGCGGACGGTGGTCGTGCCGGCCGGGTCACCAGCGCCGACGGAGCTCGGCCGCGACCAGGTCGGTCGTCGTGCTCGTGATCGCCGGGGCCCGCTCACCGAGCGCGCGACGGAGAGCGCGTTCGCGGGCCGTGACGGCTCGGAGGGCACGGCGTTCGGCGTGTCGAAGGCTCCAGCGGACGAGCGCGGTGCCGAGTCGGTTGGTCAGGACCTCGACCGGCGAGATCGGCGGGACCGGGAGCGTGCGGGGCTGGTAGATGGTCACGGTGTCGGCTCCTCGTCGATGATCGGGACGCTGCGGACCTGGGCGAACACACGACGGACGCCCTCGGGCAGATCGGCGGCCTGCCCGCGGATGGCGCGGTACCGCTCGATGACGGCCTCGAACTCCCGCCACATCGCGCCGTACTCGTCGGGAGTGAGCGCGACGTAGGTCGACGACCCCGAGACGCCACGCCAGTCGGCCGGGACGGTGTCGGGGTCACGGGTGGTCCACTCGCGCACCAGGTCGTTCTCGGCGTCCATCACGGCGAGGCTCGCGAGCTGCGTCGCCGTCTGCTGCGCGGGGGAGGCCGGGCCCTCGTCGGGGCTGCCGATGCTGATCCGACCGGCGGTGCGTTCCCACCAGCGCTCGCGGGCGTTGCCGCGGTCGGGGAGCTCGTGGACGAACCCGTGGCGCTCGAGCTGCCGGAGGTGGTAGCTCGTCGAGCCGCTCGACTCGCCCAGCTTCGCGCCGAGCGACGTCGCGGTCGAGGGGCCGTTCTGGGAGAGCAGGTCGAGCAGGCGCGCCCGGAGCGGGTGCGCCAGTGCCTTGAGGGCGGCGACGTCGAGGATGCGGGTCTCGTCGGTCATGACTCGACCGTACACCGCAAAGAGATGTTTGCAAACAGTTCTTTGCAAACATTTCCTTGCAGTCGGTTGACCGCACACCGATCGACGGCCCGGAAGGGCCGCGAGCGAGGAGTGGAGGGGATGACGGGAATCGAACCCGCGTGGCCAGTTTGGAAGACTGGGGCTCTACCATTGAGCTACATCCCCGCGCCTGCGCACCAGGCGCAGCCCGACCATCGTAGCGGACGAACGAGCACCGACATGTCACCACGTACCGTGTCGTCCCGGGTCGTGCTCCCGCCGAGCGACCGGGATGCCCGGCGGATCAAGCGCTCGCGGGTGCTCTCCTACGTGCTGGTCGTCCTCGCCGCGACCGTCCTCTCGTTGCGGCCGGAGCTGTTCGGGGACCCGCAGGCCCAGCCCGCGCACGCGCTCCTGCACGCGTGGCGCATCGTCGCCGGCATCCTGCTCGCGGTGGCCGCGCTCGGCGTGCAGGTCGTCGTCGGCGTGCGGTGGCGGACGGGCCTGCGACGCGCCGCCGACGACGGCTCCGAACCTGCCGGGAACCGCGCGCCCGGGGACCGCTAGACTCATCGGCGTCGCATGCGCCCCACCGGCGTGCGCGGACACCCCTGGCCCAGTCAAACGGGGCGTAGCTCAGCTTGGTAGAGCGCCCGCTTTGGGAGCGGGAGGTCGCAGGTTCAAATCCTGTCGCCCCGACCAGGACCACACGAACGTCAACCAACAGGAGAACATCCCTTGGCCACCAGCACCGTCGACAAGGTGAGCGACACCCGCGTCAAGCTCACCGTGAACGTGACGCCGGAAGATCTCAAGCCGAGCATCGACCACGCGTACAAGCACATCGCCGAGCAGATCAACATCCCCGGCTTCCGCAAGGGCAAGGTCCCGCCGGCGATCGTCGACCAGCGCGTCGGCCGCGGCGAGGTCCTGAACCACGCCGTCGGCGACGCCATCGACAACTTCTACCGCCAGGCGGTGGAGGAGCAGGAGCTGCGCATCCTCGGTCGCGCCGAGGCCGACGTCGCCGAGCTCCCGAACGTCAAGGACTTCACGGGCGACCTCGTCCTCACCTTCGAGGTGGACGTCCGCCCCGAGTTCGACCTGCCGGAGTACGACAAGTACGAGCTCACCGTCGACGCGGTCGAGGTCTCGGACGACGAGATCGAAGAGGAGCTGCAGAACCTGCGCACCCGCTTCGGCACGCTCGTCACGGTCGACCGCCCGGCGACCACGGGTGACTTCGCCCAGATCGACCTCACCGCCACCATCGGCGACGACGAGGTCGACTCGGCCACCGGCGTCTCCTACGAGATCGGCTCCGGCGACCTGCTCGAGGGCATCGACGAGGCGCTCGAGTCCCTCACCGCCGGCGAGTCCACCACCTTCGAGTCCAAGCTCGTCGGTGGCGACCGCGAAGGCGAGATCGCCCAGATCGCCGTGACCGTCACCGCCGTCAAGGAGCGCGAGCTCCCCGAGGCCGACGACGAGTTCGCGCAGATCGCCAGCCAGTTCGACACGATCGACGAGCTCAAGGCGGACCTCAAGGAGCAGATCGCGAAGTCCAAGACCTTCGGTCAGGGCGCCGCGGCTCGCGACAAGCTCGTCGAGAAGCTCATCGAGGACGTCAACATCCCGATCTCGGAGCAGCTCATCGAGGACGAGGTGCACCGCCACCTCGAGCAGGAGAACCGCCTCGAGGACGACGAGCACCGCAAGGAGGTCTCCGAGTCCAGCGAGAAGGCCTTCCGCTCGCAGATCCTCCTCGACTCGATCGCCGAGAAGGAAGAGATCCAGGTCTCGCAGGAAGAGCTCACGCAGTACCTCATCCAGGCCGCTGCGCAGTACGGCATGGAGCCGGGCGAGTTCATCAAGGTCATCGACCAGAACGGGCAGATCCCGGGCATGGTCGGCGAGGTCGCGCGCTCCAAGGCCGTCGCGACCGTCCTCTCCAAGGTGACCGTCAAGGACACCAACGGTGACGACGTCGACCTCTCCGCCTTCACGGCGGGGGTCGCGCAGACGCCTGCGGAGGACGCCGAGTAACGATCTCGACGCCACCAGCACGACGGACGGGAGGCGCGGTGCCAGCTGGCACCGCGCCTCCCGTCCCGTATTTCGGCACCACCGCATTGCCGACAGCGAACAGACGAGAAGTGGTGCGTTGCACCCGATAAGTTCGACAACAAGCGACAACTGAACGGGAGCTTTTCCATGGCCGAAGCGACACTGAACCCCAGTGTTTTTGACCGCCTTCTGAGAGACCGGATCGTGTGGCTCGGCTCCGAGGTCCGCGACGACAACTCGAACGAGATCGCAGCCAAGCTGCTGATGCTCGCCGCCGAGGACCCTGAGAAGGACATCTACCTCTACATCAACTCGCCCGGTGGCTCGATCACCGCCGGTATGGCGATCTACGACACGATGCAGTTCGTGCCGAACGACATCGTCACGGTGGGCATCGGCCTCGCCGCCTCGATGGGGCAGTTCCTGCTCTCGTCGGGCACCCCGGGCAAGCGCTACATCACCCCGAACGCGCGCGTGCTCCTGCACCAGCCGTCGGGTGGGTTCGGCGGTACGGCCGCCGACATCCAGACGCAGGCGAAGGTCATCCTCGACATGAAGCAGCGGATGGCCGAGCTCACGGCGGAGCAGACCGGCAAGTCGATCGAGCAGATCCTCAAGGACAACGACCGCGACAACTGGTTCACGGCGCAGGAAGCCCTCGAGTACGGCTTCGTCGACCACCTCCGTGCATCGTCGACCGAGGTCATCGGCGGTGGTGGCACCGTCGGCGACGGCGAGACCCCCACCGACGCGGCCGAGCCCGACGCCCAGTCCTGACCCCACCCACCGAAGAAAAGGAAACGAGAATGCATCTCCCCATGCTCGGTGGCGCGCAGAACGTCCCGGCCCCCACTGATCGGTACATCCTGCCGAGCTTCGAAGAGCGCACGGCCTACGGCTACAAGCGGCAGGACCCGTACGCGAAGCTGTTCGAGGACCGCATCGTGTTCCTCGGCGTCCAGGTCGACGACGCGTCGGCCGACGACGTCATGGCCCAGCTGCTCGTGCTCGAGTCGATGGACCCGGACCGCGACATCGTGATGTACATCAACTCGCCCGGTGGCTCGTTCACCGCGATGACGGCGATCTACGACACGATGCAGTACATCCGTCCGCAGATCCAGACGGTCTGCCTCGGTCAGGCTGCCTCGGCGGCGTCGGTGCTCCTCGCTGCCGGTACCCCCGGCAAGCGTCTGGCGCTCCCGAACGCCCGCGTGCTCATCCACCAGCCGGCGGTCCAGCAGGGCGGCGGTCAGGCCTCCGACATCGAGATCCAGGCAGCGGAGATCCTCCGCATGCGCACCTGGCTCGAGGAGACCCTGTCGAAGCACTCGAACCGCACGCCGGAGCAGGTCAACAACGACATCGAGCGCGACAAGATCATGTCCGCCGAAGAGGCGCTCGAGTACGGCCTGATCGACCAGGTCCTCACGAGCCGCAAGAACCTGCCGGCGCTCGTCAAGTAGTACCGGCGACCCGCACGACGAAGGCCCCGCACCGATCGGTGCGGGGCCTTCGTCGTGCGATGGGGTCAGTCGTCGGTGGGGTCGTCGTCGGCCGCGGGGGCGGGGCGACGACGCAGGAGCAGCAGGAGCGCGACGACGAGCCCGACGAGCACGACGCCGCCGGCACCGATCCAGAGGGCGTCGGACGTCGTGGAGTCGGTGTCGCCCGAGGCGGTGCCCGTGGTGTCGGCACTGGCACTCGCCGCACTGCCGGCCGTGGCGCAGACGGGCGGGGTGGACGAGCCCTTCGACGGGGTGAACCCGGCGGGGGCGTCCCACGCGAAGCGGTACTCGTCCGACACGGTGTGCCCGTCGGCGGAGACGATCTGCCACTCGACGGTGTACTTCCCCGAGGCGCCGAGTGCGGCCGTCGTGGTCATCGAGGGGCCGTCCACGTCGAGGCAGCCGTCCTCGTAGTACTTCCCGTCGGGGCCGACGATCCGGTAGGCGAAGCCCGAGTTCGTGTCGTCGATGTCGAGCAGCTTGTCGTTCGTCGTGATCTCGAAGGCCTTCGGCAGCGCGGTCAGCGTGCCGTCGACCTTCGGGGTCGAGGCGATCATGTAGTTGTGCGCGCTGGCGGGGCCGGCCAGGCCGAGGACCGCACCGCCTGCGATGGCGAGGGTGGCGGCGACACCGGCACCGCGCCTCCAGGCCCGCCGGAGGCGCGGTGACCGCTCCGTCGACGTGACGCGGTCCGTCGTCGTGACGCGCCTCGTCGAGGTGTCGCGCTCCGTCACTTGGAGGCGCTCCGACGGCGGGTGCCGGCGACGGCGACGACCAGGGCGGCTGCTCCGAGCACCAGGCCGCCGAGGCCGAGGAAGCGTCCGACGAGGTCGGGGTCGGCGGGCGTGGACTCCGCTGCCGCTGCGGCCGTGGGGGTGGCGGCGACGGGGTCACCGTCGTCGTCGGTGGCCTCGGCCGCGGTCAGCGTGATCGAGGGCGCGGGGTGCTCGGGCTCGGCTTCTCCGGCCTTCTGCTCCTGGTTCCACTCGACCGAGCCCTTCTCGCAGGTCTGCAGGGCCGGGAACTCGACGAGGTCGCCGGGCTTGCCGTCCGGGAGCGAGAAGGACAGCGCGAAGGTGTCGCGCTCGTCGGCGGGGAGCGGGGTCTTCGCCGTGTAGGTGACGCTCGTGACGCGTTCGCCCGCGTCCTCGGCGGACTCGTCGTCCGCAGAGGCCGACGGGCTCGTGTACGGCGCCGTGGCCTTCGTGATCGTCCAGTTCGGGTTGACGGTCGGCGTGACCTCGATGACGGACTCCGGCACCTGGAACTCGATCTTCGTCGTGGGGGAGCCGTCGCAGCCGTGCGGGACCGAGAAGGTGGCCGTCGTGTACGAGTTCGCCGCGGTCGAGGTGGCCGTCGCCGAGACGTGGGCGCTGGCGACACCCGCGGTGCCGAGGACGATCGCAGCGGTGACGCCGAGGGTCGCGGTGCCGACGACGGCGAGGCGCTTGGACATGGGGTTCCTTCCGGGACTGCGGGTCCTCCGACCCGCGACTGCGGCTTCTACAACTTGTAGAGAAGTCGTGGACACGGTAGCAGGATCGAACGCCCTGGGCGAACGCGCCGGGCGAAACCGGCTCGGCGTCGCGGTCGGTGTCACCGGTTGCGATTAGGCTCGGTACGAGTCGGGCAGGTCGTCGACCTGCATCGGTCTACCAAGGAGGGCACCGACATGGCACGCATCGGAGAGAGCGCTGACCTGCTCAAGTGCTCCTTCTGCGGCAAGAGCCAGAAGCAGGTCCAGCAGCTGATCGCCGGTCCCGGGGTGTACATCTGCGACGAGTGCGTCGAGTTGTGCAACGAGATCATCGAAGAGCGGCTGGCCGAAGCCGGCGAGGACACCGCCAGCGGTGACTTCGAGCTCCCCAAGCCGCGCGAGATCTTCGACTTCCTGCAGGAGTACGTCATCGGGCAGGACCCGGCGAAGCGCTCCCTCGCAGTGGCGGTCTACAACCACTACAAGCGCATCCGCGCGCAGGGGCAGATCACCGCAGCCGAAGACCGCGACGACATCGAGATCGCGAAGTCGAACATCCTGCTCATCGGGCCGACCGGCTGCGGCAAGACCTACCTCGCGCAGACCCTCGCGAAGCGGCTCAACGTGCCCTTCGCCGTCGCGGACGCCACTGCCCTGACCGAGGCCGGGTACGTCGGCGAAGACGTCGAGAACATCCTGCTCAAGCTCATCCAGGCAGCCGACTACGACGTGAAGCGTGCCGAGACCGGCATCATCTACATCGACGAGGTCGACAAGATCGCCCGCAAGGCCGAGAACCCGTCGATCACGCGCGATGTCTCGGGCGAAGGCGTGCAGCAGGCGCTCCTCAAGATCCTCGAGGGCACGGTCGCCTCGGTCCCGCCGCAGGGCGGTCGGAAGCACCCGCACCAGGAGTTCATCCAGATCGACACGACGAACGTGCTGTTCATCGTGGCGGGGGCGTTCGCCGGGCTCGAGGACATCGTCTCGTCGCGCGTCGGCAAGCGGGGCATCGGCTTCGGTGCACCCTTGCACAGCCCGCTCGACCAGCAGGACCTCTACGCCGACGTCCTGCCGGAAGACCTGCACAAGTTCGGGCTCATCCCGGAGTTCATCGGGCGTCTCCCCGTCGTGACCACGGTGTCGCAGCTCGACCAGTCGGCGCTCATGCAGATCCTGACCGAGCCGAAGAACGCGCTCGTGAAGCAGTACCAGCGGATGTTCCAGATCGACGGGGTGGAGCTCGAGTTCGATCGGGGTGCGCTCGAGGCGATCGCGGACCTCGCGGTACTGCGGCAGACGGGTGCTCGTGGGCTCCGGGCGATCCTCGAAGAGGTGCTCGGGCCGGTGATGTTCGACGTGCCGTCGGACGACGATGTCGCACGCGTCGTGATCACCCGCGAGTCGGTGCTCGAGAACGCTGCGCCGACGATCGTCCCGCGGCCGAGGGCGAAGCGCGTCGAGAAGTCCGCGTAGCGGGGCGCGCGCGGCGCGCGCTTGCGCGCCGCGCGCCAGCTGGCGGCTCGCGCGGCGGCTGGGCGGGCCGGGCGCACGTCGAACCACGTTTCCG
>NZ_MJGR01000027.1:0-50283 GCF_001865105.1 Curtobacterium sp. MCBA15_016 | reverse complement strand
GCAGGAATGGTCGCCTCCCGAACCGGGAGGCGACCATTCCTGCTCACGAAGTGCGCGACTACTCGGCGCGACGGCGCCGGGCGACCTCCCACAGGGTGACGCTCGCGGCGATGCCCGCGTTGAGGGACTCCGTCGCGCTCGAGATCGGGATCGAGACGATCGCGTCGCAGGTCTCGGTGACGAGGCGCGAGAGGCCCTTGCCCTCGGAACCGACGACGATCACGATCGGACGGTCGGCGAGCTCGAGGCCGTCGAGCTCCACGTCGCCGTCACCGTCGAGGCCGAGGACGAACAGGCCCATCGACTTGAGCGACTTGAGGGTCTGCGTGAGGTTCGGGGCCATCGCGACGGGGGTCCGGGCGGCCGCACCGGCGGAGGTCTTCCACGCGGACGCGGTCACACCGACCGAACGCCGCTGCGGGACGACGACACCGTGGCCGCCGAAGGCCGCGGTGGAGCGGATGATCGCACCGAGGTTGCGCGGGTCGGTGATGCCGTCGAGGGCGACGAGCAGCGGGACCTCGTCCTTGGCGAACGCCCGCTCGACGACGTCCTCGGCCACGGCGTACTCGTACGCCGGGACCTTGAGCGCGACACCCTGGTGCACGCTGTCGTGCCCCGTGATGCGGTCGAGCTCCGGACGCATGATCTCCATGATCGGGACGCCGCGGTGGTTGGCGAGCGCGAGGATCTCCTTGACGCGGTCGTCGACCTCGATGCGGGAGGCGATGTACAGCGTCGTCGAGGGGGTCTTCGTGCGCAGGGCCTCGAGCACCGAGTTGCGGCCGGTGACCAGCTCGGAGTCGTCGGTCTTCCGCTGCGGCGGACGACCGGTGCGCTGCTGCGGTGAGCTCGACGCACCGTGGCGCCCGCGAGCGGCCTCGAAGCGCTCCTTCGCCGCCTTGCGCTTGCCGGCGGGGTGGTACGGACGGTCCTCGGCCTTCGGCGTGGGCTTGCGGCCCTCGAGCGCCTGCGCGCCCTGGCCGCCGGAGCCGACCTGCTTGTTGCCCTTGCGACCGGTCCGGACGGCGCCCGGCCGTCCCTTCTTGCTGCCCGAGACGTTCTTCATTGCTCTCTCCTGTCCGGCACTGCCGTTGTCAGGCGATGCTCCAGCGTGTACCTGCTGCGGTGTCCTCGATCGTGATGCCCGCGGATGCGAGGTCGTCGCGCACGCGGTCGGCCGTGGCGAAGTCGCGTGCGGCCCTGGCGTCGGCGCGTTCCTGCACGAGGCGTTCGACGAGTGCTGCGAGCGGTGCGGCCGATGCGTCGTGGCCACCACCCGACCAGTGGGCGGCTCGCGGATCGATGCCGAGCACTTCCACCATCGCAGCCACCTGATGGTACGCGGTTCCGAGCGCTTCCGCATCGTCCGCGTCGAGGGCGGCGTTCCCGGAGCGGACGGTCTCGTGCAGCACGGCGAGGGCCTGGGGCACCGAGAGGTCGTCGTCCATCGCCGCGGCGAAGGCCTCGGGCACCCCCGGGGCATCGGCCAGCCGGACGCCCTCGAGCCGCGGCGCGGCCCGGGTCAGGAAGCCCTCGATCCGGTCGAGCGCCGCCTCGGCCTCGGCCAGGGAGCCGTCGTGGTGGTCGATCGACGAGCGGTAGTGCGCGGCGCCGAGGAAGTACCGGACGACCACGGGACGCGCGGACCCGAGGAAGTCCGCGGCGAAGATCGAGTTGCCGAGCGACTTCGACATCTTCTGCCCGTCGACGGAGACCAGGCCGTTGTGCAGCCAGTAGGAGGCGAAGGCGTCTCCGGCCGCCGTGGACTGCGCGAGTTCGTTCTCGTGGTGCGGGAAGCGCAGGTCGAGCCCGCCGCCGTGGATGTCGAACGCCGGGCCGAGGTAACGCCGGGACATCGCCGAGCACTCGATGTGCCAGCCCGGGCGGCCGGGACCCCAGGGCGAGTCCCAGTTCGCCGTCGACGGCTCCCCGGGCTTGGCGCCCTTCCAGAGCGCGAAGTCGCGGGGGTCGCGCTTGCCGCGGGGGTCGGCGTCGGTGGCCTCGACCATGTCCTCGCGCCGCTGCCGGGTGAGCGCCCCGTAGGACGCCCAGCTGCCGGTGTCGAAGTAGACGTCGCCGGAGCCGTCCGCCGCCGCGTAGGCGTGCCCGCGGTCGATGAGCTTGGTGATGATGTCGTGCATCTGCGGCACGCTCGCGGTGGCCCGGGGCTCGTACGTCGGGGGCAGGATGCCGAGGGCGTTGTACGCGGCCGTGAACTCGAGCTCGACGCGGTACGCCCGGGCGAACCAGGCCTCGTCGGTGCCGTGCGCGAGGTCGAGCACCTTGTCGTCGATGTCCGTGACGTTCCGCACGAGCGTGACCCGGAGGCCGCGGTGGGTGAGCCAGCGGCGCCAGATGTCGTAGACGAGCGCGGAGCGGAGGTGCCCGATGTGCGGCGACGACTGCACGGTCGGACCGCACACGTACATGCTCACCTGTCCGTCGACCAGCGGGACGAGGTCGACGACGGCAGCGGCGCGGGAGTCGTAGAGGCGAACGGTCACGCGTCCAGCCTAGGACGTCAGACCGGTCGGACGACGGCTGTCGCGATCGCGGCGAGCCCCTCGCCGCGGCCGGTGAACCCGAGACCGTCCGTCGTCGTGCCGGAGACCGCGACCGGGGCCCCGACGACGGCGCCGAGGGCGTCCTGCATCTCGGTCCGACGTGCGCCGATGCGCGGGCGGTTCCCGATGACCTGCACGGTGACGGACACGGGCGCCAGACCGGCGGCGGCCAGCATCGCGACCGCACCCCGGACGAAGACGTCGCCCGCTGCCCCGGCGTAGGCGGGGTCCGACGTGCCGAACGTCCCGCCGATGTCGCCGAGCCCGCCCGCCGAGAGCAGGGCGTCGCAGACCGCGTGCGCGACCGCGTCGCCGTCGCTGTGGCCGGAGAGCCCCGCTTCACCGGGGAAGTCGAGCAGCCCGACCCGGCACGGGGACGCCGCGTCGAACGCGTGCACGTCCACCCCGAGGCCGACCCGGGTGTCCTCGGGGATGGCGGCGCGGGCACGCACGATCGACTCGGCACGACCGAGGTCCCACGGGGTGGTGATCTTGAAGGCGTCGGCGTCGCCGGGGACGAACCGCACGGTGCCGCCCGCCGCCTGGAACACCCCGGCGTCGTCGGTCTCGGCCTGCTGCGACACCGCGTACGCCTGCCGGAGCGCGGCGAGCGGGAACCCCTGCGGCGTCTGCACCCCGACGAGTGCCGCGCGGTCGACGGTCTCGACGACGGCGTCCCCGTCGACGCGCTTGATCGTGTCCGTGACGGGCAGTGCGGGGACGAACCCGGCACCCGCCCCGTCGTGCAGCGAACCGGCGACGGCGTCGAACACCCGCTCGAACTGGGCTGCCGGCGTCAGACAACGCGCCGCGTCGTGCACCAGCACCGCGGTGACGGAGTCCGGCAGCACGGCCAGGCCGGCCTCGACCGAGGCATGGCGATCCGCGCCTCCGGGGACGACGGCCGTGTAGGCGACCGCAGCCCCGGCGACGGACGCGACCACCTGTCGGCAGTCGTCGAGGAGCGCCGCCGGCGCGACCACCACGACGAGCGTCGGCGACGGCAGGGCGAACAGCGGCTCGAGCGCCCGCGCGAGCATCAGCGTGCCGGCCACGGGGACGAACGCCTTGGCCGTCCCGATGCCGAGCCGCGTGCCGGAACCGGCCGCAACGACGACGACCGCCCTGTCCACCCCGTGGGGGAACAGAACGGTCGAGGACGTGTTCAGTGGTCCGGTGCGCTCAGGAGGCGAGGACCTCGTCGAGGACGGTCGATGCCTTGTCCTCGTCGGTCTTCTCGGCCAGCGCCAGCTCGGAGATCAGGATCTGCCGCGCCTTGGCGAGCATCCGCTTCTCCCCCGCGGACAGGCCGCGGTCCTGGTCGCGGCGCCAGAGGTCGCGGACGACCTCGGACACCTTGATGACGTCACCGGAAGCGAGCTTCTCGAGGTTCGCCTTGTAGCGACGCGACCAGTTCGTGGGCTCTTCGGTGAAGGGGGCACGAAGGACCTCGAACACCTTGTCGAGGCCTTCCTTGCCGATCACGTCACGGACTCCGACCAGGTCGACGTTGTCCGCCGGGACCTCGATCGTGAGGTCACCCTGGGTGACCCGCAGCTTCAGGTAGACCTTTTCCTCACCCTTGATGACGCGCGTCTTGACTTCAGAGATGGTTGCCGCCCCGTGATGGGGGTAGACGACGGTCTCGCCGACCTCGAATTGCATGTATCAGGCTCCGTTCCGAGACACCCAGTTTACCACAAGCGTTGTTCGGGTAAGGGGCGCCTAACAACTGGCACCCCCGCTGATCGGTAGGATGGTGCCGGACCGTCCGGTCCACAATCGTGATCTTCCGGAGGAATCTCTTGCGAGCTCGGGTACTCGTGTCCGTCGCCGTTGCGGCAACCATCGCGCTCGGCGCCACCGGCTGCGAGTTCATGTCGCCCGCACAGACGACGGAGATCAAGCAGATCACCGACGGCGTGAACGTGTCGACCGGCAAGGTGGACATCCGCAACGCGCTCCTCATCGCGGACGACGCCGACGGGGCCCGGTTCGTGGGCACGATCGTGAACAACGCCGAGCGGGACGACATCACCCTCTCGATCGAGGTCGGTGGGGACACCCAGACCGTCACGGTCCCGGCGAACACGCACATCGACCTCGGCGGCGCCGCGGAGCCCTCCGAGCAGGCCACCGCCTCGACGGAAGAGGGCGACGGCACCACGCAGGGCACGGCCGCCGGCGACTCGCGCGAGGTCGTCTTCGACGACGCCGACACCAAGCCCGGCTCGCTGGTCAAGGTCTACTTCTCGTACTCGGGCGCCGAGGGCGTCTCGGCGAGCGTCCCGGTGCTGACCAGCCAGCAGGAGGAGTACGCGACGCTCGCGCCGACCTCCTCGCCGGAGCCCACCAGCGAGATCACCCTCCCGGTCGAGACGCCCGCGGCCACGCCGACGGACGACGCGACGCAGGACGCCGGCAACTAGCAGCAGACGCACGCACAGGAGGCGCGGTGCCGGTCCCAGGGACCGGCACCGCGCCTCCTGTGCGTCAGCCGACCTCGCGTCAGCCCTCGATGCGGTAGCCGAGCCCGCGGACGGTCACCAGGATCTCCGGCGCGCTCGGCACGCGCTCGATCTTCGAGCGGATGCGCTTGATGTGCACGTCCAGGGTCTTCGTGTCGCCGAAATAGTCGGAGCCCCACACCCGGTCGATGAGCTGCCCCCGGGTGAGCACGCGCCCGGCGTTGCGGAGCAGCAGCTCGAGGAGCTCGAACTCCTTGAGCGGCATCGGCGTCTCCGAGCCGTCCACCGCCACGGTGTGCCGCTCGACGTCCATCCGGATGCCACCGACCTGCAGGATCCCGCTGTCCGCGGGGTCGTCCTCGGTCCGGCGACGCAGGACCGCACGGATGCGGGCGAGGAGCTCGCGGGTCGAGTACGGCTTCGTCACGTAGTCGTCCGCGCCGAGCTCCAGCCCGACGACGATGTCCACCTCGGAGTCCTTCGCGGTGAGCATGATGATCGGGATGTTCGAGCGCGTCCGGATCTGTCGGCAGACCTCGGTGCCGGAGAGTCCCGGCAGCATGAGGTCGAGCAGCACCAGGTCGGGGTTCTCCGCGTCGAACTTCGACAGCGCGGTCACGCCGTCCGCAGCGACGGAGGTGTCGTACCCCTCGCGCTGCAGCAGGAACTCCAGGGGCTCGCTCAGGGCCGGCTCGTCGTCGACGATGAGGATCTTGGTCACGATGGCTGCTCTTCCAGTTGCTCTTCGAGTGCTGTGGTCAGTTCGGGGTCCGCCTCGGGCAGGCGGATGGTGAAGGTCGAGCCCTTGCCGGGCTGCGACCAGACGCGCACGTCCCCGCCGTGGTTGCCGACGACGTGCTTCACGATGGCGAGGCCGAGGCCGGTGCCGCCCGTGGCACGCGACCGGGCGGGGTCGACGCGGTAGAACCGCTCGAACACCCGGTCGAGGTCGGCTTCGGGGATGCCGACGCCCTGGTCGGTCACCGCGATCTCGACGAAGCCCTTCGCGGACCGAACGCCCACGCCGACGCGGGTGTTGTCCGGGGAGTACTTGACCGCGTTGGCGATGAGGTTCGACACCGCGATCTGCAGCAGGGCGGGGTCGCCCATCACCCGCAGCTTCGACTTCTTCGCCCGCACGAGTTCGATGTCCCGGGCGCGGGCGACGATCTCGTTCGCGTCGACGGCGGCCTGCACGATGCGGTCGATCGACGTCTCCTCGCTGTTCTCCAGCGTGTCGACGGACTGCAGCCGCGAGAGTTCGATGATGTCCTTCGTCAGGGCGGCCAGCCGCTCCGACTCGGTGACGAGCTGCGCGGCGAACTTCCGCACGTGCTGGGGTTCGTCGGCGGCGGCGACGAGGGTCTCGGAGAGCAGGCCGATCGCGCCGATCGGGGTCTTCAGCTCGTGCGAGATGTTCGCGACGAAGTCCCGCCGTACCTCGTCGATGCGCCGGGTCTCGGTCAGGTCGTCGGCCGTGACGAGCACGTACCGGTTGCCGAGCTGCGCGGCGCGGAAGCTCAGGTAGCCGATCTGGTCGCTGCCCCGGCCGCGGGGCAGCTCGAGGTCCTCGGCACCCATCTCCCCGCTCTTGCGCACGCGGTCGACGAGGTCGACGAGCTCGCGGTGCACGAGCTTCCGCCGCACCACCAGTCCGACCGTCAGTGCCTGCGGCGAGGCGGCGACGACCGTGTTCGAGGGGTCGACCACCACGGCCGGGTTGTGCATCGTGGCGATGACCGCGGCGACGCCGTCGGGCAGGGTGCGTTCCGCCACGTCGGCAGCACGAGCCGTGCGCTCGGCGGTGATGATCAGCACCACGACGCCTGCTCCGAACACCCCGCCGAGGAGCATCGACAGTGGCACGAGCCACGCGTTGTCCATGCCGTCAGTGTAGGGATGGTCATGCGGGGTTCCGGTACCGTTCACCGTCTGCGGAAGGCCGGATCGCGAAGCGTTCAACCGCACGTCACCGTTCGTTCACCTGACGTGACGACACTCGACCGGTACGCAGAGAGAGGTACTCCCCCATGCGCGAAGTCTTCCAGCAGGAACTCCAGGACGTCCAGGAGCGACTGACCGAGATCGCCGGGCTCGTCGAGTCCGCCATCACCCGAGCCACGCAGTCGTTCAGCGAGTCCGACGTGTCCCTCGCCGAGGAGGTGATCGCCGACGACGTCAAGATCGACGAGGCGGCGAACAGCCTCGACGAGATCGCGATCGACATCCTCGCGCGTCAGGCCCCCGTCGCCCGCGACCTCCGCGTCGTGGTCACGGCCCTGCGCGTCAGCTCGTCGCTCGAGCGCATGGGCGACATGGCCGAGCACATCGCCCAGCTCACCCGGCAGCGCTTCCCCGAGAAGGTCGTGCCGAAGGGCCTCCGCGGCACCTTCAAGAAGATGGGCCAGCTCGACGTCGCGATGGCGCAGAAGCTCACGCGGCTGCTCGCCACCGAGGACATCGCCCTCGCCGGGGAGATCCGCGACGAGGACGACGCCATCGACGAGCTGCACGCGAGCGTGTTCGACTTCGTGCTCGGCGAGACCTGGAAGGGTGCGCCGATCGACACGGTCGACGCGACCCTGGCATCGCGCTACCACGAGCGCTTCGCGGACCACGCGGTCTCGATCGCCAAGAAGGTCGAGTACCTGGCGACGGGTGACTGGGCCGGCGCGTCCTCGGTGACGGTGTCGCCCGCCTGACCCGACGCTGCGGCGTCACCGAGCCGGACGGACCACACGGTCCGCCCGGCTCGCTGCGTTCCGCTCGGCTCGCTGGGTTCTGACAGGATCGAGGCATGGCCCAGGTCGCGATCATCGTCAACGGCATGCCCGGTTCCGGCAAGAGCACCATCGGTGCCGCCCTCGCCGAGGTGCTCGGCTGCCCGTTCCTGTCGAAGGACCGGATCAAGGAGCCCCTCGCCGAGCTCGTCGGCCCGATGATCGCGTCGCGTCCGCTCGGCGGCATCGCGATGGACACCATGTGGTCGATGGCGCAGGCCGTCGAGAACGGCGTCGTCCTCGACGCCGTCTGGCTGCCGTCGCGGGACCGCGGACTCCTGGAGGCGCGGCTCGCCTCCGCCGGGTCGCCGCGCGCTGTCGAGGTGTGGTGCGACACGGACCGGGCAACCGCCGAGGAGCGGCTGCGCGACCGGTACGACCCGGGCACCGTGCCGGTGCGCCACGAGGTGCACGGGGACCTGGCCGACGTGCTCGCGTTCTGGGACGAGCACGGCGACGCCGCCCAGCCGGTCGGCCTGCCGGGCGTCCCGGTGGTCCGCGTCGACACGACGAAGCCGTACGACGTCGGCGCGCTGGTGCAGGAGATCGCCTCCCACTTCGTGTGAACGCGCAGAACGCCCCGCCCGGTCAGTCCGGGCGGGGCGTTCGTGTGTGCAGCGCTGCGCTGCTACTTCTTGGCGCCCTGGGCGGCCACGGCGGCGGCTCCGGCAGCGGCGGCCTCGGGGTCGAGGTAGTACGCCGGCTTCGTCGGACGGAAGTCGTCGTCGAGCTCGTACACCAGCGGGATGCCGGTCGGGATGTTCAGGCCGGCGATGTCCTCGTCGGAGATGCCGTCGAGGTGCTTCACGAGCGCCCGGAGCGAGTTGCCGTGCGCCGTGACGAGGACGGTCCCGCCCGCACCGAGGTCCTTCGTGATGTCGGACTCCCAGTAGGGCAGCAGGCGGTCGATCACGAGCTTGAGCGACTCGGTGCGGGGCAGCTGGTCGCCGAGGTCGGCGTAGCGGCGGTCCCCGAACTGCGACCACTCGGCGTCGTCGGCGATGGGGGGCGGCGGCACGTCGAACGACCGGCGCCACTCCATGAACTGCTGCTCGCCGTACTGCTCGAGCGTCTGGGCCTTGTCCTTGCCCTGCAGGTCGCCGTAGTGGCGCTCGTTGAGGCGCCAGTCGCGCTTCACCGGCAGCCACGCCAGGTCGGCCTGGAGCAGCGCGATGTCGGCCGTCTGGATCGCACGGGTGAGGAGCGAGGTGTACAGGACGTCGGGGACGATGCCGGACTCGGCGATGAGGTCGCCGGCGCGCTTCGCCTCCTTCTCGCCCAGCTCGCTGAGCCGGACGTCGACCCAACCGGTGAACAGGTTCTTCTGGTTCCAGTCACTGTTGCCGTGACGGAGCAGGACGAGCGTGGAGGTCATGCCCCGAGTCTACCGAGCGCCGTGCAGCCGGTCCCCGGACCCGTACCCTGGTCGGCATGCCCATCGGGAACGTGACGCGCGGGACGACCGGGTACAACCGGCTCCGCCGCGTCGACCGGTGGATCGCCACGCTGCCGGCCCTCCGCCGGAGCGCCGACCCGCTCGTCGCCGACGTCGGGTACGGGGCCTCGCCGACGACGACCCTCGAACTCCGGGACCGCCTGGCCGCCGTCCGCCCCGACGTCGAGGTCACCGGCATCGAGATCGAGCCGGCCCGGGTGGCCCTCGCGAACGCCGGCACGCGGGACGGGGTGACGTTCCGGCTCGGCGGGTTCGAGACACCGACACCGGGGAACCGCCGGCCCGCCGTGATCCGCGCCTTCAACGTGCTGCGGCAGTACGACGAGTCCGCGGTGGTGGAGTCCTGGCGGATCATGCAGGACCGCCTGCAACCGGGCGGCGCGCTCGTCGAGGGGACGTGCAACGAGGTCGGGCGGGTGGCCTCGTGGGTGACGCTCGACGACGTCGCGCCACGCACCTTCACGGTGTCGCTCCGGCTGGCGGGGCTCGACGTCCCCTCGGTCGTGGCCGAACGGCTGCCGAAGGCCCTCATCCACCGGAACGTCCCCGGCGAGCGGGTGCACGCGTTCCTCGGCGACCTCGACCTGGCGTGGGCGGTCGCGGCGCCGCTCGGCACGTACGGCCCCCGGCAGCGGTGGATCGCGACGGTCCGGGGCATGCGGGACCGGGGGTGGCCGGTGCTGCACGGGGTGACGCGGTGGCGGCTCGGCGAGCTCAGCGTCCCGTGGGCCGCGGTGGCCCCGGCCTGACCGGCCGGCGCGCGCCGCGGGCCCGCGCGGGCTAGGAGCGGCGGACGGCGCCGAGGCGCGGCAGGCGCGGGACGTCGGCGGTGGCGCCGGCTCCTGGCGGCACGATGACCTCTTGCGTGGCGGACACGACCACGTCGTCGGCGCTGAGCGTCAGCGTGGCGGCGGGGTCGAGGGAACGCTTCACGACCGCGAGCCCGATCGGCCCGAGCTCGTGGTGGATCCCCGACGCCGTCAGACGTCCGACCTCCTTCTCGCCGGACACGACCGGCGTCCCCGGAGCCGGCAGCACGCCGTCCGACCCGTCGAGGTGCAGCATGACGACCCGGCGCGGCGGGTGTCCGAGGTTGTGGACCTTGGCGACCGTCTCCTGCCCCCGGTAGCAGCCCTTCGACAGGTGCACGGCGGAGCGGAGCCAGTCGAGCTCGTGCGGGATCGTGCGCTCGTCGACGTCGGACAGCGAGGGTCGCCAGGCGGCGATGCGCAGGGCCTCGTACGCGAGGAGTCCCGCGACGGGTTCGTCCGACGCGGCGATCGCGCCCGCGGTGCCGGGGGTGACCACGGCGATGCAGAGGGTCCAGTCGGAGGCGGGGTGCGCCTCCTGGTCGGCGTAGCCCCACCCGCCGGGCGTGACGGACGCCCACGGGTCGACCCACTCGGCGACCGGGGTCTCGGGCAGGTCGGTCGACGCGAACGGCGCGGACTCGCCGAACCAGCCGATCGTCGCGAAGTCCGCCGAACGGTCGGCGACCTCGACGCGCAGCATGAACCGCATCGAGTCGAGCCAGGCAGCGAGCGGTGCCGCGTCGGCGGGCTCGGTCAGCAGCCACGCCACCGACCCGTCGTCGACGACGCGCGCCGCGTGCTCGACCCGACCGGACTGGTCGAGCACGAGCGTCTCGGTGCTCACGCCGGCGGCGAGCCCGGTGAGCAGCTGCGAGGTGATCGAGTTGAGCCACGACAGACGGTCCGGGCCGGTGACGGTGACGACACCGAGGCCGAGCTCGACCACGGCACGGCCGCGGGCGAGCAGACGCTGCTCGCCGAGCGGGTTGCCGAAGTGCGCGGCGGGGCCGGAGTCCGTCGCCACGAAGCCGGCGCGGCCGGCGAAGGCGGACATCAGTCGACCTTCGCGAGCTGCCCCGAGGCGTGCGAGGTCAGCTCCTTGCCGAGTGCGGCGATGTCCCACGCCCAGAAGAGCTTGCCCTCGACCAGGCCGTAGAGCCGGGTCGCCGCGGAGTAGTCCTTGGCGTTCGGCGAACGCATCACGGCGTCGGTCGCGAGGTCGATGCGGCCCTTGCGGACCCGCCCGACGTAGAGCTCGTTGACGCCGGTGGGGTGGATGATCGCCGCTTCGACGTCGAAGCCGTCCGTGGTGTTCCGCAGCGCCTCGACGCTCTCGACGGTGCCGAACGGCGTCGGCCCCTCGCCGAGGAGCATCGCCGGGCCGCGGTCACCGGGCTCGGACGGACGGTCGATCCGCCAGTAGCCCATCTCGGCCGCGAGCGGGGTGTGCTCGTCGTCGAGCAGCCACGTCGTGGAGGAGTAGTTGAGGTAGGGCAGACCGTCGTGGCTGAAGCTCACGCGCTGGCCGAACTCGTACTTCCGGGGTTCGTCCTCGTCACCGACGGGGTACTCGACCACGCCGGTGCCCTCCCAGACGCCGACGAGCCACGACAGCGGGACGAGTTCGGGCGCGAGGCCCTCCGGCAGTTCGATCAACGCTGACCCTTGAACAGCTTCACGACGACGGTCACCGAGACGAACGCGATCGCGAGCGACGCGAGGCCGAGCAGGCCCACGTAGAAGAGCTCGAGCGCAAGCAGCGAATCCATGGCTGGAGTCTACGCGTCACGCCTGACGGCGCCAGGCGGACGGCGGCGCGTCAGCGCACCAGCAGGACCACCGCAGTGACGAGCACGACGACGAACGCCCCGGACGACGCGATGCTGATCCGCTCGACCAGCCCGTCCTTCGTCGCGGTGATGAGCTGCAGCACGAAGCTGACCAGCACGCAGAGCACGAACACGAGCAGCAGCCACGCGAACGAGTCCTTGTCGGTGAGGGTGAGGACGAGCACGGCGCCGACGACCGCGAGCAGCCAGACCGGCAGCACGGACGTCAGCCGGAGGCGGCGCTGGTCGGTGGGCTGAACAGGCTCGGTCACGCGCCCCATCATGACAGGGCCGCGTGCCGAAGGTGCCCGGAACGCGTCCCCGACCGTCCGGCCGGGAGGGATGCTTCCCGAGCATCACTAGGATGTGTGCACGACTCCCCCACGCCCTGGAGGTCCTGTGGCCCAGCTCCTGGTACTCACCTCAGCCGCGCCCGGCGACGTCCTGCCGAGCCTCGGACTGCTGAGCCACCGGATCCGCCACGTCCCCGCCGAGGCCGCACAGCTGGTCAACGCCCCGCAGAGCGACCTCATGTTCGTGGACGCCCGGACGGACCTCGCGAGCGCCAAGGCCCTGTGCAAGATCCTCGCGACGAGCGGCTCGACGACGCCGATCATCCTGGTCGTCACCGAGGGTGGTCTGACCGCGGTCAACAGCGAGTGGAACGTCGACGACGTCGTGCTCGAGACCGCCGGCCCGGCCGAGGTCGACGCCCGCATCCGGCTCACGGCCGGTCGCGCGTCGAAGAACCAGACCGGGTCGAAGATCCAGGCGTCCGGTGTCGTCATCGACGAGGCCAGCTACTCGGCGAAGGTCCGCGGTCGGCCGCTCGACCTCACCTTCAAGGAGTTCGAGCTCCTCCGCTTCTTCGCCACGCACCCGTCGCGGGTCTTCACCCGCGAGCAGCTCCTCAGCGAGGTGTGGGGCTACGACTACTTCGGCGGCACCCGGACGGTCGACGTGCACGTGCGGCGCCTCCGCGCGAAGCTCGGCGACCTCGAGTCCCTCATCGGCACGGTCCGCAACGTCGGGTACCGCTTCAACGTCTACGACGACGAGGCCGACCGGCTCGCGGGCCAGTAGTGGTCGACCTGTCGCGCTTCGTCGTCCCGGGCGAAGCACCGCCGTTCTCCGACCAGACCCTGGTCGACGTGCGTGCCGGCCGCGCGACCGTGCTCGGCGACGAGCGCGGGGTCGCGGTGGTCCGTGACGGCGAGCTGGAACTCGTGGTCGCCCAGGAGGCGCGGGGCCACGGTCTCGGCACCGCCCTCGCCCGGCAGGCGCTCACCCCGGGCGGCGGGGCCGCTCCCGTGGACGGGCCGGCCCCTCGGCTCGCGTGGGCGCACGGGGACCACCCCGCTGCCCGAGCACTCGCGGCCCGCTTCGGCTGGACGGCGGTCCGCACGCTCCTGCAGCTCCGCGCCCCGATCGCGTCCGTCGCCCCCGACCCCGCGGTGCCGGCCGGTTGGTCCCTGTCGTCGTTCCGGACGGGCGACCCCGCCGACGAGGCCGACTGGCTGGCGCTCAACGCCGCCGCGTTCGCGCACCACCCGGAACAGGGCCGGATGACGCTCGACGACCTGCGCGCCCGCGAGGCCGACGACTGGTTCTCCGGCGACGACCTGCTCCTGCTCCGCGACGACTCCGGGGACCTCGCCGGGTCGTGCTGGCTCAAGGTCGAGGGCGACACCGGCGAGTTCTACGCCGTGGCCGTCCGACCCGACCTGCAGGGCCGGGGACTCGGCGGCGTCCTGATGCGCGCGGGGACGGCTCGCCTGACCGGCCGGGGCCTCTCCGCCGCGGCGCTCTACGTCGAGGGGGACAACGCCCCGGCGCTGGCCCTGTACCGCCGATCCGGGTTCGAGCAGCACGCGATCGACGTCCAGTACGCGGCCGGCTGACGCTCCTCCACACGGCGTCGTTCACCGCCCGTTTCCACAGCGTCCACGTGCGGCCCTCCTGGCGCAGGGGGTGGGTGGCAGGATGTGGGCATGGACACCGAACCGCAGCTCGACGGCGACTCCGTCGCACCGGACCTCGACGACTTCGACGAGGTCGTCGAGATCGAGCACGAGTCGCTGCCCACCGACCGCTACTTCGACCGTGAACTCAGCTGGCTCCGGTTCAACCAGCGCGTGCTCGAACTCGGCGAGGACCGTACGCAGCCACTCCTCGAGCGGGCGAACTTCCTGGCGATCTTCGCGTCCAACCTCGACGAGTTCTTCATGGTCCGGGTCGCCGGCCTGAAGCGCCGCATCGACACCGGCATCGCCGTGCCGACCAACGTCGGTCGCGCGCCGAGCGACGTGCTGCGCGACATCGCGACGAAGGCGCACGAGCTGCAGGACCGCCACGCGCAGGCGTTCATCGGGTCGCTCAAACCGGACCTCGACGCCGCTGGAATCCACATCGAGCACTGGTCCGACCTCGACGAGGCCGACCGGCTCCGGATGCGCGAGTACTTCAACGAGCAGATCTTCCCGGTGCTCATGCCGCTCGCGGTCGACCCGGCGCACCCCTTCCCGTACATCTCCGGGTTGTCGCTCAACCTCGCGGTGCGCGTGCGCAACCCGAAGTCGCAGCGGCAGGAGTTCGCCCGCCTCAAGGTCCCGCAGAACTTCTCGCGGTTCATCAAGCTGCCGGACGACGACTCCGGGCTGCTCCGCTTCATCCCGCTCGAAGACCTCATCGCGAACCACCTCGACGACCTCTTCCCGGGGATGGAGGTCCTCGAGCACCACGTGTTCCGGGTCACCCGGAACGAGGACGTCGAGATCGAGGAGGACGAGGCCGAGAACCTCATCCAGGCACTCGAGCGCGAGCTGCTCCGTCGTCGGTTCGGGCCGCCCATCCGTCTCGAGATCACCGAGGACATGGACCCGGTGACGCTCGACCTGCTCGTGCGCGAACTCGACATCACCGAGCAGGAGGTGTTCCGCCTGCCGTCGCCGCTCGACCTCGGCGGCCTGTTCGAGATCGCCAAGATCGGCCGCCCGGACCTGCACTACCCGAAGCACGTGCCGACGACCCCGGTGCAGTTCCAGCCGGGCGAACCGAACACGAAGCCGGACCTCTTCCGCGCGATCGCGGCGAAGGACGTCCTCGTGCACCACCCGTACGAGTCCTTCGCGACGAGTGTGCAGGCGTTCCTCGAGCAGGCCGCTGCCGACCCGAACGTGCTCGCGATCAAGCAGACGCTCTACCGCACCTCGGGCGACAGCCCCATCGTCGAGGCGCTCATCGACGCCGCGGCCGCGGGCAAGCAGGTGCTCGCACTCGTCGAGATCAAGGCGCGCTTCGACGAGCAGAACAACATCACGTGGGCCCGCAAGCTCGAGAAGGCCGGCGTGCACGTGGTCTACGGCCTGGTCGGGCTGAAGACGCACTCGAAGCTCGTGCTCGTCATCCGGCAGGAGGGCGGCACGCTCAAGCACTACAGCCACATCGGGACGGGCAACTACAACCCGAAGACCTCGCGCATCTACGAGGACATGGGGCTCTTCACGTCGGACGACACCGTGGGCAAGGACCTCACGCGCCTGTTCAACGAGCTGTCGGGCTACGCGATCGAGAAGAAGTTCAAGCGCCTGCTCGTCGCGCCGCTGCACCTCCGGAAGGGTCTGCTCAAGCGCATCACGACCGAGGCGGACAACGCCCGTGCCGGCAAGCCCTCGGGGATCCGCATCAAGGTCAACTCGATGGTGGACGAGCAGATCATCGACGCGCTGTACCTGGCGAGCCAGGCCGGTGTGCCGATCGACGTCTGGGTCCGCGGCATCTGCTCGCTCAAGCCCGGCATGGAAGGCGTCAGCGACACCATCCGGGTGCGCAGCGTCGTCGGCCGGTACCTCGAGCACTCGCGGGCGTTCGCGTTCCACAACGACGGCGACCCGGCCGTGTTCATCGGCTCGGCGGACATGATGCACCGCAACCTCGACCGCCGCGTCGAGGCGCTCGTCCGGCTGTCCGACCCCGGCCACGTGAACGAGGTCCACGAGATGTTCGACCTCGCCATGGCGGACACGACGAGCTCGTGGCACCTCGAGTCGGACGGCGAGTGGACGCGCCACTCGACGGACGAGGACGGCCGACCGCTCGATGACGTGCAGAATGTCCTCATGCGGAAGATCTCGGCGCGGAAGCGCTCCACTCGGTGAGCGGCGGCTCCTCAGGGCCGGTCGTCGCTGCGGGTGCCGTCGTCTGGCGTGAACAGGACGGCGTCCCGCTCGTGCTGCTCATCCACCGCGACCACCACAAGGACGTCTCGTTCCCGAAGGGCAAGGTCGACCCGGGCGAGAGCGTCCCGACGACCGCCGTGCGCGAGATCGACGAGGAGACCGGCTACCGCGTGCACCTCGGCGCTCCCCTGGGCACGGCCGAGTACGTCCTGCCGAGCGGCCGCGACAAGGTGGTGCACTACTGGTCCGCCCGCGTCCCCGCGAAGGAGTACGAGCGCGCCGGCAAGTTCCGCCCGAACGACGAGGTCGCCTCGGTCGAGTGGGTCACGCTCGATGACGCCCGGCACCGACTGACGTACGAGCGTGACGTCGCGATCCTCGACCGGTTCGCCGACCGCGTCGCCGCCGGGGAACACCGCACCTTCGCCCTCATCGCCCTCCGGCACGCCAAGACCGTCCCCGGATCGGAGTGGAACGGACCGGACGCCACCCGTCCGCTCCTGCCCGTCGGCCGGTCGCAGGCGAAGTCGGTCGCGTCGCCGGTGGCAGCCTTCGGTCCGAAGAAGATCGTCAGCAGCACCGCAGCCCGGTGCCTCGCGACGGTCGAACCGCTCTCCGACCGGACGCACCTCGGGGTCTCGAGCACGCCGGACATCAGCCAGGACGCCCACGACCGGGGTGCCGCCGACGTCAAGGGCGTCGTGCAGAAACGCCTCGACAAGGCGAAGACGACGGTCCTGTGCTCGCACGGGCCCGTGCTGCCGGACATCATCGCCCGCATCGCGACCGCGACGGCCGACGAGTCCGGACGGTTCGACCTCCGTCGTGCCGCGATGCTCTCGGTCGGCGACTTCTCGGTGCTGCACATCGCCGGCGGCAGGCTCGTGGCCGTCGAGACGCACCGCAACCCCGTCTCGGCGTAGGCCGAGCGCCCGGGCCGAGCCGCGCCTCCAGGCCCCTGCGGTGTGCATGCGCACGCATGCGCCCGCGCACGGCGCGGCGTTCCCGATCCTGCACCCGCGCGCGCTCCGACGCACGGCGCCCCGTCCAGGACAACCCCTCGTTCACCTCCCGTTCACCAGGGCGGGTGATCCCCGTCACCTCGCGTCCCTACAGTCGCTCCCGGGTCAGCACCGGCCCACGGGACCAGCAGCGGTCCCACCTGCACTGACATTCCCGAAGGGACCCCTGTGAACATCAAGCGAATCGGTACGGTCGCGGCAATCGCGATCGCCGGCGCGGTCGTGCTCTCCTCGTGCGCGGCGAACGAGGACGCGGGCAACACGCCCTCGTCCAGCTCGAGCTCCGGCACCGACTACTCGAAGCTCTCGGGCACGCTGACCGGCTCGGGTTCGTCCGCCCAGCAGACGGCCGAGGCCACCTGGGCCGCTGGTTTCCAGAACGTCGCCTCCGGCGTGACGGTCAACTACTCGCCCGACGGTTCGGGCGCCGGCCGCAAGAACTTCATCTCGGGTGCTGCCGACTTCGCCGGCTCCGACGCCGCACTGAAGGACGAGGAGCTCGCGGGCTCGTTCGCCCTGTGCGCCGCGGACTCGAAGGCCATCGACATCCCGGTCTACATCTCCCCGATCGCCATCGCCTACAAGGTCGACGGCGTCAAGGACCTCACGCTCGACGCGAAGACCATCGCGGGCATCTTCTCGGGCAAGATCACGAAGTGGAACGACTCGCAGATCGCCGACCTGAACAAGGACGCGACCCTGCCGGACGCGAACATCACGGTCGTGCACCGCTCCGACGACTCGGGTACCACGCAGAACTTCTCCGAGTACGTCGCGGCGAACGCCAAGGACGTCTGGACCGAGGCCCCCAGCCAGACCTTCCCGTACCAGGTCGGCGACAGCGCGAAGGGCACCTCGGGTGTGGCCTCGGCCATGGCCAGCGCCTCGAACGCCATCACCTACATCGACGACTCCGGCGCCGGTGACCTCGACAAGGCGAAGCTCATGGTCGGCGACAAGGCCACCGAGATCTCCGCCGAGGGTGCTGCCAAGGTCGTCGCGGACTCCGAGACGGTCTCCGGCCGCGCGGACAACGACCTCGCGATCGACATCAACCGCACCGACACGGCCGAGAACGCCTGGCCGCTGGTGCTCGTCTCCTACGCGATCGCCTGCCAGGAGTACAAGGACGCCGACAAGGGCAAGCTCGTGAAGGGCTACCTCGACTACGTCGTCTCGAAGGACGCGCAGGACGCCGCCGCGAAGGAGGCCAAGTCGGCCGCCCTCTCGACCGACCTCGCCGAGAAGGCCGCGAAGGCCGTCGCCTCCATCAAGTAAGACACCCTGAGCGCCCGGACGCCGGTCCCACCCACCTGACCGGCGTCCGGGCCCTCGCCGGTCCGCTCCACGCTCCGAGCGGACCGCGCACCACCGGACACCCCCGACCCGTCGCCTCCCCCGGCGTTCCTCCGACAGGAGTCCCATGACGACCGCACCGGCCCAGCCAGTGGCCCCCGTCACCCCCAAGCCGAAGCCCGTCGTCCGCATCGGCGACCGCGTCTTCTCCGCCGCGTCGGTCATCGCCGGCGGGCTCATCCTCTTCGTGCTGGTGCTCGTCGCCGCCTTCCTGGTCTGGCAGAGCATCCCGGCGTTCTCCGCGAAGGTCGGCGAGCTGCCGAACAGCGCCACGAACTTCTGGGACTACGTCGGCCCCCTCGTCTTCGGCACCGTCTGGTCCGCGCTCATCGCGCTCGTGATCGCCGTGCCGCTCTCGCTCGGGATCGCGCTCTTCATCTCGCACTACGCCCCGCGCCGGATCTCGCCGGTGCTCGGCTACGTGATCGACCTGCTGGCCGCGGTGCCGTCGGTCGTCTACGGCCTCTGGGGCATCGTGGTGCTGGCACAGTTCGTGAAGCCGTTCTACGTCTTCCTGAACACCTACTTCGGCTGGATCCCGCTGTTCTCCGGGCAGGTGTCCGGCACGGGTCGCACGATCCTCACCGCGTCGATCGTCCTCGCCGTCATGGCGATCCCGATCATGACCGCGGTCATGCGCGAGATCTTCCTGCAGGCACCGCGCCTCAACGAGGAAGCGGCCCTGGCCCTGGGCGCGACCCGGTGGGAGATGATCCGCCTCTCGGTCCTGCCGTTCGCCAAGTCCGGCATCGTGTCCGCGATCATGCTCGGCCTCGGTCGTGCGCTCGGCGAGACGATGGCGATCGCGCTGGTGCTGTCGGTGTCGACGAACGTCACCTTCCAGATGCTCACGTCGCTCAACCCCTCGACGATCGCGGCGAACATCGCCCTGCAGTTCGCCGAGGCGTCCGGCACGGCCCTGAACGCGCTCATCGCGTCGGGTCTGATCCTCTTCGTCATCACCCTGGTCATCAACATGCTCGCGCGGTACATCGTCCGCAAGCGAGTGAGCTGAGAGGTACGACCCGATGTCCCTCGCCATCCGTCAGTCCGGCGTCGCCGGCAACGTCTACGCCAACGGCAAGCTGCACAAGTCCGTGCCGTGGCTGCTCCTCGTCGGCTCCTGGATCGCGCTGATCCTCGTCTTCGCCCTGCTCAACGCCGGCGGCGCGGTCAAGGACTTCAACGTCGTCGCGGCGCTCTTCCTCGGCACGGTCCTGTTCGACGTCCTCATCGTCGTCGTCTCGCGGATCGTCGAGGGTGGTCGCAAGGCCGTCGACCGGCTCATCACCTCGCTCGTCATCACGGCGTTCGTGATCGCGGTCCTGCCGCTCGTCTCCCTGCTCTACACGGTGCTCGCGGACGGCCTCGCCCGCTTCGACGTGGAGTTCTTCTCGTACTCGATGCGCGGCGTCATCTCCGAGGGCGGCGGCGCACTGCACGCCCTCATCGGCACGCTCGAGATCACGCTGTTCGCGGCGCTCATCTCGGTGCCGATCGGGCTGCTCACGTCGATCTACCTCGTCGAGTACGGTACGGGCGCCCTCGCCAAGGGCATCACGTTCTTCGTCGACGTCATGACGGGCATCCCCTCCATCGTCGCCGGCCTCTTCGCGTACTCGCTCTTCGCGCTGTTCCTCGGCCCGGGCGCCCGCTTCGGCCTGGTCGGCTCGGTGGCGCTGTCGGTGCTGATGATCCCGATCGTCGTGCGCTCCACCGAAGAGGTCCTGAAGATCGTGCCGATGGAGCTCCGCGAGGCCTCGTACGCACTCGGCGTCCCGAAGTACCTCACGATCCTCAAGGTCGTGCTCCCCACGTCGCTCGCCGGCATCACCACCGGCGTCATGCTCTCGATCGCCCGCGTCATCGGCGAGACCGCCCCCCTGCTGGTCACCGCCGGGTTCACCGCGAGCATGAACTACGACCTGTTCAAGAACCCGATGATGACCCTGCCGGTGTTCGCGTACACGCAGTACTCGCAGCAGGGCGCCAACCCGGTGCCGTTCGTCGACCGGGCCTGGACGGCAGCGCTCCTGCTCATCCTCATCGTGATGCTGCTGAACCTGCTCGCCCGCTTCATCACCCGCCTCTTCGCCCCCAAGCTCTCGCGCTGACGCGCGGATCCACCCACCCCGAAGGAACACAGTGTCCAAGCGCATCGAGGTCGACGGCCTCAACGTCTACTACTCGAAGTTCAAGGCGGTCGAGGGCGTCGACATGACGATCGAGCCCCGCACCGTGACCGCGTTCATCGGTCCGTCCGGCTGCGGCAAGTCCACCTTCCTCCGCACGCTGAACCGCATGCACGAGGTCATCCCGGGCGCCTACGTCGAGGGCTCGGTCAAGATCGACGGCGACGACCTGTACGGCGCGGGCGTCGACCCGGTGCTCGTCCGTCGCCAGGTCGGCATGGTGTTCCAGCGTCCGAACCCGTTCCCGACGATGTCCATCAAGGACAACGTGCTCGCGGGCGTGAAGCTCAACAACAAGCGCCTCTCCCGCTCCGAGTCGGACGACGTCGTCGAGCGGTCCCTGCAGGGCGCGAACCTCTGGAACGAGGTCAAGGACCGCCTCGACAAGCCCGGCATGGGGCTGTCCGGCGGCCAGCAGCAGCGCCTCTGCATCGCCCGGGCGATCGCGGTGCAGCCGGACGTGCTCCTCATGGACGAGCCGTGCTCGGCGCTCGACCCGATCTCGACCCTCGCGATCGAGGACCTCATCGAGGAGCTGAAGAAGGAGTACACGATCGTCATCGTGACCCACAACATGCAGCAGGCCTCGCGCGTCAGCGACAAGACGGCGTTCTTCAACATCGCCGGCACCGGTGCCCCCGGCAAGCTCATCGAGTTCGACGACACCGCGACGATGTTCTCGAACCCGTCCGTGCAGGCCACCGAGGACTACGTCTCCGGCCGCTTCGGGTGATCGTCGTCCGCCCGTCGCGCTGACGGTCGACCAGGAGGCCCGGTGCACGTCCGCCACGGACGCGCACCGGGCCTTCCGGCGTGCGCGGGGCGCGGGGCGCACGTGCGCTCGTGCGCGTGCATGTTCCGACGTTCCACCAGTCGATCGACCGGTGGAACGTCGAACGATGCGCACGCAGACGGTGCGGGTGCATGTGTCGACGTTGCACGCGTCGATCGACGAGCGCGATGTCGGAACATGCACGCGCAAGAACCGCCCGCGCACGACCGCCCACGCCCACGCCCACGCCGCGCGACCGGCACACCCGCCGGGCACGACGAACTCCCCGCCCGCGGACCGTGCCACGCGAGCGGGGAGACGTGCGAACCAGTGCCCGGGTCAGGCCGAGGTGGTCGGGACCGCCATGATCGGCGTCGTCGTCGGCTGGTCCGAGCCACCGGCGGGCTCCACCGTCATGCCGATCGTCGCACCGTGCGACAGCGACCCCTTGAGGACCGCCGAGTGCACCCCGGAGGACACCCCGTCCATCAGGCCGGCAGCGTTGATCTTGCCGCCGGTGCCCTCGGAGCCGATGTACCAGAGTTCGTAGGTCTTGCCCTCCGGAGCCGCGGGGACCCCGTCGAGGATGACCGCGGACTTGCCGACCTCGTTCGACCAGACGACCGTGGCCGTCCCGCCGCCCGCGACCTTGGCGGTGCTGCGCTGGAAGTCCGACGCGGCGTAGATGCGGTCGAGTCCGCCGGACGCCTGGGTCGTACCAGGGCCGGGCTCGTTCGAGGGCGTGAAGGACGTGCCGACGCCGAGTCCGACGCCGAGGAAGACCACGGCGACGGCGGCCGCGGCGGAGAGTGCTGCTGCCGGACGCTGGAACCAGCGACGGCGAGCCTTCTCCGAAGCCGCACCACCGGCGGACGCGAGGTCCGTGGCGGGGGCGAACCGCGCCTCCTGGCCGGCATCGCCGACCGGCGCGTCAGCGACCGGAGCGGTCGTGGCAGCCGGCTCGGACCGCGAGGCCACCGGAGCAGCCTGCGGGGTCGATGCGATCTGGGCCATCAGCGACGCCTTGAGCGACGAGGGCGGCTCGATCGGGGTGACGGCGTAGGCGAGCTGCAGCGCGGTCTCGCGCAGCGAGTCGGTCTCGGCCTGCAGCTCCGGAGAGGTGGCGAGCGCCGAGTCGAGCAGTGCCCGCTCGTCGTCCGACAGCGCGTCGAGGGCGTGTGAACCCGTCAGCAGTGCGGGGTCGTCGTGTCGTTCGGTCATGATGTCACCCCCATCTCGTCGCGGAGTCTGATCATCCCGTCACGGAGACGGGTCTTGACGGTGCCGATCGGGACACCGAGGTGGTCGGCCATCTCGCTGTGCGAGTAGCCGCCGTAGTACGCGAGTTGGACTGCCTGGCGCTGGAACTCGGTGAGCTTCGCGAGCGCCCGGCTGACGCGTTCGTGTTCGATCCGGATCTCGACCGACTCGGAGACCTGGTCGAAGCCGGCCTCGAAGTCGCGGATGCCGATCTTCGTGTCGCGGTCGTGCGAGGACTGCGATGCCCGCACCCGGTCGACCGCCCGGCGGTGGGCCATGGTGAGGATCCAGCTCGCTGCGGTGCCGCGCTTGCGGTCGTAGCGGGTGGCTTGCTGCCAGACCTCGAGGAAGACCTCTTGTGTGACCTCTTCCGACTGTGCGCGGTCCCGGAGGAGCCTCGTCACGAGGCCGAGCACGCGGCCCGAGAGCACGTCGTACAGGTCGGAGAAGGCTGCCTGGTCGCCGGACGCCACGCGGGTGAGGAGGTCGTCTGGGGACGCCTGAGCCGGCTCGGTCGAGCTCCAGCTCTCGGTGTCACTGTCCACGATGGCAAGCATTGCAGGTTTCCCTCCTCTCGGTTGCGATCTGGCTGTGAGTCCTGTCCGACCACGCGTTCGGGTCTCGTGGTCGGGACAGTGGTGCAGGACAGCACGAGGGCCCGCGTGACCCGCAGGGAATTGACCGCCAGGGAGCGGACCGGGTCTCGCGGGACCCTCGCTGTCGTGACCGGCTCATCGCCTGTCACGGTGATGATTCGGCACCCTCGCCCAACCGGATTGGAGCGGTTCTCACGGCTTGTCGCTGGGGCGCGGTCGGGGCACGCCCGGCGTCGGTTCTGTCCACCGAGAGTGAACAGGGTCGTGTGCACGGCCACGGTCTCGTAGAATCGATGTCGCCGGGCCGCAGCAAGCCCCGGGCTCCAAAATTCGCCGCTTCGAGCGGCCTCGCGCCGAGAGGCGCTTCTGCGGCCCGGTTCTTCTCTGCCCGCTTCTCGTGTGCGCGTTCCGTGCCCGCTTCTCGGGTGCGCGTTCCGTGCCCCCTTCTTGGCGTGCGTGTCGCGTGCCCGCTTCTTGCGTGCGTGTCGCGTGCCCGGTGGGCGTCGTCGCGTTCGGGCCAGGAGGCGCGGTGCGGGTCCGCCCCGCGGCCCGCTCAGTCCAGGCTGTCGCGGCGCCAGAGCGACGCCGCCTCGGTGAGGTCGGCCGCCAGTTCCGACAGGCGCAGCGCACGCGTCGTGAGCTCGGACGCCCGGTCCCCCGCCGTGAGGTCCGCGTCGTCCGCCACCGCGGTCGCGCCCGCCGCGGTGAGCCGGCAGAACGCGGCACCGCGGTCGAGCGCCACCGCGAGGTCCCCCGTGTAGAGGCCGTGCAGGATCCGGTCGGCCAGCGTCAGGATCTCCGCCGGTCCGGTCGGCTGCTCCGCGCCCGCGACGGCCTGGTCGATCGTGCCGATCCGCTCCGTGCCGCGCGCGAAGAGGTACGCGATCTCCTCCGGGTTCTGCCGGATGACGGTGCGGACGAGGTAGATCCGCCACAGTGCGCCCGGGAGCGTGTGCGCCCCGACCCGCGCCCACAGCTCGGCGATGGCGTCGATGCCGTGCACGTCCGTGTAGGTCACCAGGCGCTCGACGACCGCCGGGTCCGGGTCCTGCCGCACGCGGTGGAGCAGGGCGTTCGCGGTCTCGTGCGCGACGCGGTTCACCACGGCCGGGTCCTCGCCGCCCTGGATCGCGGCGAACTCCTGGTCGGTGAAGTGGACGGGACGGTGGTGATCGCGAGGCACCGCGTCAGTGTAGGCACGGCCGGTGACGCGCCCGCCCTCCGTTCGCCCAGAACGCAACCGCTCCGTCGCGCGTACGGTGTCTGATCGGGAGGCGCTCCTCCCGCACGCGAAGGAAGAGGACTCCCATGAACCCCCTGCTCATCATCCTGGCCGTGATCGCGGTCATCCTGCTGTTCGTCGGTGGCTTCACCGCGAGCCTGAAGTTCCTGCTCTGGGTCGGCCTCGTGCTGCTCATCGTCGCGGTCGTGCTGTGGCTCGTCCGCACGCTCACCGGGCGTCGCAGCTGACCCGTCCCCTCGGTTCTTCCCGGAGGCCCTCACCCGCTAGCCTTGCGGGTGAGGGCCTCTAGCTCAGTTGGTAGAGCACCGGACTTTTAATCCGAGGGTCGTGGGTTCGAGCCCCACGGGGCCCACAGTTGCAGGGATCGAAGGCGCCAGGCGCACCGCACCCCGAACTTTCCCCGAACAATCACGCCGCAGTAGCCCGTGCGAGCAGCGAGTCGAGAGCAGCTGCCGCCCTAACCGTACCGGCGGTGCGGCTCATGTACACGTCCTGCGTGAGGCTCGGATTCTCGTGCCCGAGGAACTCGGCGATCTCGCGGGTGCTCAGCCCAGCCTGGTCGAGCACCGTGGCCACGGTCTTGCGGAAGCCGTGTGATTTGAAGCCAGGGAAGCCCAGTCTGTCTCGGTTCGCGCGCCAGTCTGCCTCCGTGTTCGACGACACTCTCGCTGGCGCACCACCGATACGGCCGGAACTCACCGTTCCCTTCCTCCACCGACGGAAGTAGCGAGGCACGTCCGAGCACAGCGCCATGGCGCGCGCGCCTCCCGCCGCCGGTACTAGACCTCTCGACCAGGACTGGCGACTGGGTCTGTCGATCGACGCGGCGTCACGAAGAGGCCCGAACGACAGCGAGTCTCAGGAGCCCTCTTGATCGCTACGCTGCCAGGACGACTCAGGGTGGTGTGCCCACTACGGGGTACATCAGCTTCGCGATAGGTAGCGGCAGACTTGCGACCGATACTCACATCCGCGAGTGATCGTGGTGACGAACGGACGAGCATGCTCCCCAAGATTCCTGGATACACGGACGACTCCCCGTCGCTTGCCGCCGAGTGGCAGCAGCCGCCCGGTGACTACGCAACCGAGTTGTGGCCTAGTGGCGCACTCGGGTCGATCGAGGAGCATCCCACAGGTTGGCTTGTTGTCGAAGAGCATGACTACTCGGCATCGTCCGGCTCGTCCGGCGTCTCAACCTTCTTGACCAGCCTTGATGGATGGGCGATCGCAGCAGATCACTTCGATTGGGATGCTCGGTACCTCGGCGACTACTCCTTCGATGAATACTCCGGCGACGAGACAGGCCTCGCGCAGGACGATCGGGGGATTATCGCCGAGTTTTTCGTTGACACTCAGTCGAATCACGGCCTAAAGCCTCGGACGGTTGACGTGTCCTTGCCGTTCCAGTGGTTCTGGAATGCTATGAGAGACGGCAACAATTGGAGCTATCTTGATAGCGCAGGCAACGAGCATCCCCTCGTCCGCACAATTGCCACTTCCGACTCCTGGCGCGTCGAGGTGAGCGCGCGCGAATTCCGCCGCTTCCTTGAGCGGACAAGACGTGTCGCCGTCATCCAATACGACGTTGTCACCTATGCCAACTCCGCGCCCTTCGCGTCTACGTCGGACCAGTTCCGCAATGCTTGGGCGTCCTTCACGTGGACTCCTGTTCGCGACGCTATTGGCCACGGCTATAACGCCTTCTCCAGACTGCTGGGAAAGCGGCTAATCAGCGGGATGAGCAGCGGCCCCATTCCTCCCGCTCTCGATCACGAGGACCCGCGGAGCAACGAGCACCCCGACTACATCATCGGGGTGGATCCACAGACAGGCTCTGACCGAGTCTTCACCAGCGACCCCGAGAGGTTGGCGAATTACTTCGGGAAGAACCCTGAAGCTCCTCATTACCTCACCCTCGTGCACTTTGACCAGCGCGTTCTCAATAAATATCGAGATGAGCCTTCTAAGTACGAGGTGACCGCGACGCGGCTCAGTTGCCTTGGGCTCTGGTCTCTCGGGCTAGGCACAGGCACAGAAGGTTCCATCCAAGTTTACCTTGGTGACCTCGGTCGAGATCTTCCATGGCAAGAGCGAGCGCACTGGAAGAGCTACAACGTTCCACCCAGGGGCACTATGGATGAGTCTCGCTTCCGGCGTGATTTTCTTGCCGAGTGGGCTGGTGGCCCGACCACCCTGGAGGAGTTGCGAGCGAATCTCGAAAGCCTCCGGCAGACCGCCTTGGAGAGGCTGAGCACGCCTGTCATACGTGAGCTCGATAGCCACGACCGACTCAACTTCGAGCGACTTACGCCTCCAGGGACTGATGAGCGACACGAATTGGTCTTGCCAGTGATCACTCTGACGAAGGCACTTGTCGACGCGATCGATGTGAAGGGCCTACGGACATTCCTCGGTGCCGGTCATGAGGAAGAGCGAGGGCTTGCTCTCCTCGAATCTGTGGTTGTTCGAGTAGGCGGCTCCGCCACCATGGTTCAGCCGTTTCGGGCGCTTCAGCGACTGAGGTCCTCTGGTGGTGTTGCGCACTGGGGTGGAAGCGAAGCGGGCAAGGTGATAAAGGCGCTCGGCCTGGAGGGCATGAATCCGGCTGAGACAATTGAGTTTCTCGCCGCTGGGATTTCCGCCTCGCTAAAGGACCTGCGGGACCTCATCTCCGATACCCCGGGCGAGCCCGACGCGCCCCGCACGGAGCCTTCGAAGTGACGCGCGGTCCTCACGTCGGGCAGTGCTGGCACGTCCTCCCTCTGGTCGTCCGGAGGGGTTGGGGATCGTCCCGCGCGCTTGTGGAAGCGCCAGGACCGCTTAGCGAGCCCGAACTTACCCCGCACAAAAGACGGAACCTCGCGCAGTTCCACGCAATCCCTAGGCAGCCGTCCGCGGGTCCGTCGGCGGCCAGCGGAACATGGTGCGACCCCGCGGAAGGCTCCTACGCCTAATCCGAGGGTCGTGGGTTCGAGCCCCACGGGGCCCACCGAACGTGACCGTTCCTTGGCTTGGCCGGGCTTCCCGTAGGATCGTCGGCATGCGCGATCGCCCAACCGGCAGGATCGGCTCACTGGACGGACTCCGCGGCGTCGCTGCCGCCGTCGTCGTCGTCCACCACGCCTTCCTCTCGATCCCGACCCTCTCGGACGGCAACTACCGCCGCGACGTCCCCGACTGGGCGAGCTGGATGGTGTACTCCCCCGCCCACCTCGTGTGGGCCGGCAGCGAGGCCGTCTTCGTCTTCTTCGTGCTGAGCGGCTTCGTCCTGACCCTCCCGGCCCTCCGCCGGTCGCAGGACTGGATCGCCTACTACCCGAGCCGGCTCGTCCGCCTCTACCTGCCGGTGGTGGCGTCGATCGCACTCGCGCTCGTGTTCTTCTTCCTCGTGCCCCGGCAGGACCAGCCGCACCAGTCGTTCTGGATCAACCGGCACGCCGAGCCGTTCACCCTGCACGGCCTCGTGAACGACCTCACGCTCCTCGCTCCGACGCTCGTGAACAGCCCGCTCTGGTCGCTCACGTGGGAGGTCCTCTTCTCCCTGCTCCTGCCGCTCTTCGTCTCGATCGCCGCGGTCACCCGACGCTGGTGGTGGGTGACCGCCATCGTCGCCGTCTTCCTGTCGGCACTCGGCGAGTACGAGCACTCGAAGTGGCTGATGTACCTGCCGATGTTCCTGCTCGGCTCCGCGCTCGCGGCCGGCTGGGAGCGCCTGCCGGACGTCCCGACGCTGCTCGGCTGGGTCCTGCTCGTGGTGAGCCTGCTCGGCATCACCGTGAAGTGGTGGCTGCCGACGACGGCGTGGTGGTCGCCCGTGCTGCCCGCGATCATCCTCGCCTCGGCCGGCACGATCGTCGTGCTCGCCGGCAGGTGGTTGCCCGCCGAGCGCTTCCTGCTCGGCGCGATCCCCCGCGAGCTCGGACGGCTCTCGTTCAGCCTCTACCTCGTGCACGAACCCATCACGGTGTCCGTCGCGAACCTCCTCCCGCGTGCCCTGCCGTCCTGGCTGGTCCTCGTCGCGATCCCGATCGGCATCGGCGTCGCCTACGTGTTCTCGCGGCTCGTGGAACTGCCGGCGCACCGCTTGGCGAAGCACATCGCGAAGTCGCTCTCGAGCCGTCCACCCGTCCCGCAGGCTGTCTGACGGTTCAGCACCTCGCCGGGCGGGTGTCCGGGGGCACGGATGCTGAGCACCTACAATCCCGGTGTGGCTCGACGAACCGACGGCGGTGTGCCCGGCGGCTCCCGTCGGTCCACCGCGCAGACCAGGCGCCGACGAGCGGTCCCCGCGATCGCCCTCGGCGCCATGTGCCTCGGCATCGCCGGGCTGCTCGTCATGCTGCCCGCCGTGTCCGACGCCTGCCAGCCGGTGCCCGCGACGTCCGACTTCTCGGCTGAGCAGGTCGCGGACGCGATCGCTCCGGGCTCCGACGTCCTCATCGTCGGCGACTCGTACACGACGGGTCGCGGTTCCTACGACGACGTGCACGGGTGGGCGCAGGACCTCGTGTCCGAGCGGCAGTGGGACGCGACCATCAACGGCTACCCGGGGACCGGCTACGTGAACCCCGGCCGCGGTCGCTCCTCGCGCGCCGTCTACCTGTCCCGGATCGAGCAGCGGGCAGCACTCACGCCGGACCTCGTCATCGTCCAGGGCAGCCAGAACGACTGGCTCACCGACTCCGCCACCCTCGAGAAGACCGTCGAGCGGACGCTCCGACAGGCCGAGGTGCAGTGGCCGGACGCGGTCGTGGTGGCGATCGGCCCGTCGGCACCCCAGCCGCGCGCCGAGGCCACGACCGGCATCAACGACGCGGTGGCCGCCGGCGCCAGCGCCGTGGGCGTCCCGTACATCGACGCGATCGACGGGCAGTGGTTCACCGCGATGAACAGCGGCAGCTACGCCGCGACGGACCAGCAGCACCTCAACGACGCCGGGTACCTGTACCTCGCGGGCAAGATCGACGCCGAGCTCGAGCAGCTCGCGACGCAGCCCGACGGCGAACAGTGCCTCTGAGCACTCGACCGGGGTACAAGTCGTCCTCAGGAGCCTCAGGGTGGTTCCACTGCACAGTTCAGTCCGCGTTCAGCCGACTGTTGGGCTCCCGCCGATAGTGTCGTTCCCGGATCCGATCGACGGATCCTGCAGCACCGCACCATCGCAGAACGAACGGGGTACACCGTGATCGAGCCCATCGAAGCCACGCAGACCAGCACCACCGGTGACGCGCGCCGCATCGTCGAGCTCGCAGCAGCGACCAACACGACGATGAGCAACGAGCTCCTGCTCGACACGCTCCGCCGGAACGCCCAGGTCACGACCCGCCACATCCGCAAGGACTTCGTCGAGGTCGCGACCGGCACCGCGGTGCTCGGCTACGTCTGCCGGCAGCGCAAGGACTTCATCGCCCTCCGCGGGGACGACCCGGCGTGGGCGCACGAGGTGGGCCGCTACGCGAGCGAGTCCCTCGCGGTCGAGGCGCTGCGCATGCGTCGCGCCTGACCCTCCCGGACGAACGACGAAGGCCGCCCCTCCCCGGGGCGGCCTTCGTCGTGTCCGGCGCGGACCAGCGGCGGTGCCCCACTGCCCGACCGAGTCTCGCCTCCGCGGACACCCTCGCGCCGCACGAGTCGCGAACGTGTAAGCAGGGCCGAGTCTCGGCTCCGCGGACACCGTCGCGGCGCGGGACACGCGAAACTGTCCGCCGGGCCGAGTCTCGGCCGCGGACCGGCCGCGCCCGGGTCAGGACCAGACGCGGCGGATGCCCCAGCTGCCGGTCCAGGCCTCGTCGGGCTCGAGCCAGCGCAGCCCCTCCCCGGAGTTGAGCGCGTCGGCCGGCGCCGTCATCGGCTCCACCGCCACGGCCAGCCCGGTGCCGTCGCCACGGGGGAAATCGCGGGAGGTGAACACCTGCACGTACGGGAACGACCCGTCCTGCCAGAGTTCGACGCCGTCGCCCTCCGGCCCGTGCATCGTCGTGCGGCGGATGCCCTCGGCGTCAGGCGTGACGTCCGTGTAGGCGGTGTCGAGGTCCGCGTCACCGGCGCGGACACCGGAGCGCAGGTCGAACGGGGTGCCGTCGACGGCCACGGTGCCGTTCGGGATCTTCCGCTCGTCCACGGTGAACGCCGTCGCCGCGTCGAGCCGGACGACGAGGTCCTCGGCGGGGGTGTCCCCGGCACGCAGGTACGGGTGTGCGCCGATCGCGAACGGCGCACGCGCGCCGGAGCGGTTCACGACCTCGTGCGTCACCCGGATGCCGTCGTCGACGAGCTCGTGGTGCACGCGGGTCTCGAGCGTGAAGGGCCAGCCGTGCTGCGGGTGGATCGTGGCTTCCTGCACGATGCCGGACTCGGTCTGGGAGACCACGCGGTACGGCGCGAACCGGAGCAGCCCGTGCGAGGCGTTGCCGTACTTCGGCTCGGAGACGTCGAGCTGCTGCCGCTTGCCGTCGAGTTCCCACACGCCGCCGGCGACGCGGTTCGGCCACGGCGCGAGCACGATCCCGTTCGCCCCGGGCGGCTGCGACGTGACGGGGAACGGCTCGGTGAGGTCGAACCCCGCGACGCGGAGTTCCCGGATGCCGGCGGCCACCTCGGTGACGATCGCCTCGACGACCCCGTCGGGTCCGGCGTGGCGGAGGTGGTACTGCCCTCCGGTGGGAGCTGCGGTCATGAGGTACGGGTCCTTCCCGGTGCGGATGGTGCGGATCGTGCAGATGGTGCGGGTACTGCCGGCTCGTCCGCCACGACCACCTCGACGCCGGCCGCCCGGATCGGGGCGACCTGCTCCGCCGTGGTCTCGGCGGTGACGACGACGTCGATGTCCTCGAGCGCGCGGACGACCCCGATGTGGGCCCGGCCGAACTTCGACCCGTCCGCGACCACGACCGTACGCCGAGCCGCGGCCGCGAGCATCCGCTTCGCCTCGGTCTCGGGCAGGTTCACGTTGGTGAGGCCGTGCACGACGTCGACCCCGGTGCCGCCGAGGAACACGAGGTCCGCGGCGATCATCGGCAGCAGCGTGCCGTTGAACGGCGCCACGAGGGAGTGCTGCAGCGGACGGAGCGTCCCCCCGGTGACGATGACGGTGAAGCGCGGGACGGCGGCCTCGAGCACGAGCGCGGTCGTCAGCGAGTTCGTGACCACCGTGACGTCGACGAGGTCCTCGCGGGCGACCAGTGCCGTCGCCACGGCGGCGGGCGTGGTGCCGACGTCGAGCACGACGCACTGCCCGGAGCGCACGAGCGCCGCCGCGGCGCGGCCGATGGCGGCCTTGGCCACCTGGTGCTCGACGGCGGTCTCCTCGAAGGGGCGCTCGGTGGAACCGGCCCCGAGGCGGACGGCACCGCCGCGGACCCGCCGGATCCGCGCCTCCTGGTCGAGCAGGGAGAGGTCCTGCCGGACGGTCACCTCGCTGGTGCCGAGGGCCGCTGCCAGGGCGGCCGTGCGGACGAGTCCGGGCGCGCCCTCGACGATCGAGACGATGCGGTCCTGCCGCAGCGGCGCGGGGAGTGCGCCGGCCAGGAAGGAGAGGTCGTCGTCCGTCATGCCACCAGTTTCGCGTGCTTACGAACACTTTCGCAATGCTTCGTGGAGCCGCTAGGGTTGTGCGGTGATCACCAAGCGCGTGACGAAGCTCGCGGACGGACGCGACCTCTTCTACTTCGACGACGCCGACTCGACGCTGCCCGCAGAACGCAGCATCGACCAGCGTGTCCTCGACCCGCGGCCGGAGACGGCGCGCATGCGGCAGGACGTCCTCACGGGCGAGTGGGTGTCCATCGCGGCGAGCCGGCAGAACCGCGTGTTCCTGCCGCCAGCCGACCAGGATCCGCTCGCGCCGCAGTCGGCGGAGAACCCCTCCGAGATCCCGAGCCGGTACGACGTCGCGGTGTTCGAGAACCGCTCCCCGTCCTTCGGCCCGATGCTCGCCGGACCCGACGGGGCGGACGACGCCCCGCCATCGCTCGACTCCCTGACCGAGGTCGGGCTGAACCGGCAGTTCCGGAGCGTCGGGCGGTGCGAGGTCGTCTGCTTCTCGCCCGCGACCGAGGGCTCCTTCGCGTCGATCTCCGAGTCACGCGCCCGCACCGTGGTCGAGGCGTGGGCGGACCGCACGGCGGCGCTGTCCCAGATGCCCGGCATCCAGCAGGTCTTCCCGTTCGAGAACCGGGGCGAGGCCATCGGCGTCACGCTCCACCACCCGCACGGGCAGATCTACGCCTACCCCTACGTCACCCCGCGCACCCAGCGCCTGCTCGAGAGCATCGAGCGGTTCGGGCCGGACCTGTTCGAGCAGCACCTCGCGAACGAGCGCGCCTCCGACCGGGTCGTCCTCGCCGGTGAGCACTTCACCGCCTTCGTGCCCTTCGCCGCACGCTGGCCCATCGAGATCCACATGCTCCCGCACCGGCACGTCCCCGACTTCGCCGGGCTCACCGACGCCGAGAAGGACGAGCTGGCGCACATGCACCTGCGGCTCACCCGCGGGATCGACAAGCTCTACGGCGACCCGACGCCGTACATCGCCGCGTGGCACCAGGCGCCGGTGCACACCGGCCGCGACACCGTGCGGCTCATGCTCCAGATCACGTCCCCGCGTCGCGCGGCGGACAAGCTCAAGTTCCTGGCCGGCAGCGAAGCCGCCATGGGCGCGTGGATCGGGGACCTCGTCCCCGAGAAGGCGGCCGAGTTCATCCGAGGAGGGATCGAACGCGCATGACGTTCCAGCAGGTCTACGGGTACGAGCCCGCGGTGCGGTACTCCGCGCCCGGCCGGGTCAACCTCATCGGCGAGCACACTGACTACAACGACGGGTACGTGCTGCCCTTCGCGATCGACCGTCGCACGACCGCCTCGATCGCGCCCCGGGACGACCGGCAGCTGCGCGTCGCGTCGGCGTTCGACGCGGGCACCGTCGTCGAGCTCTCCCTCGACGAGCTCGCGCCCGAGCGCATGGACGGTTGGTCGGCGTACGTCCTCGGCATCGCGTGGGCACTCCGCGAGCAGGCGGGCGCGGACCTCACCGACAAGACCGGCTTCGACGTCTTCATCGAGTCGGACGTCCCGGTCGGTGCCGGGCTCTCGTCGAGCGCGGCGATCGAGTGCGGCGTCGCACTCGCCTTCAACGACCTGTGGGAGCTCGGGCTCGACCGGAAGACCCTGGCCCGGGTCGGCCAGTACTCCGAGAACCACGCCGTCGGTGCCCCCACCGGGATCATGGACCAGTCCGCCTCGCTGCTCGGGGAGCAGGACGCGGTCGTCTTCCTCGACTGCCGCACGCTCGACACCGCCGTGGTCGACCTGGCGCTCGAGGCGAACGGGCTCGAGGTCCTCGTCGTCGACACGCGCGTCGAGCACGCGCACGCCACGGGCGGCTACAAGGCCCGACGCGAGTCGTGCGAGCACGGTGCGGCCGTGATGGGTGTCGAGGCGCTCCGCGACCTGTCGGTCGACGACCTGCCGCGCGCGCAGGAACTCCTCGACGACGAGACCTTCCGCCGTGTCCGGCACGTCGTGACCGAGGACCAGCGCGTCCTCGACACCGTCCGCACGCTTCGCGAGCACGGGCCGCGGGCGATCGGGTCCCTGCTGGTCGCGTCGCACGAGTCGATGCGGGACGACTTCGAGATCTCGGTGCCGGAGCTCGACCTCGCGGTCGCGACCGCGATGGAGCACGGTGCGGTGGGCGCGCGGATGACCGGTGGCGGCTTCGGCGGTGCGGCGATCGCGTTGGTCGACCAGGAGGCGCGGCAGACGATCGCAGACGCGGTCGCCGCCGCCTTCGCCGCGGCCGGGTACCGCGAGCCGACGGTGTTCACGGTGCACGCCGCGCAGGGCGTCCGGCGCGACTGACGCGCCGGGTCTCTCGGGCTGGGCCGGCCGGGGGCCCCGGGTCAGCGGGTCGCGTGCCCTGTGGTGACCGTCACGCCGCCCCACGGGAAGCCGTGCGGGTGCAGGACCTCGTGGTCGATCTGGTCCATCACGACGTGCCCCTGCCACACGGTGTAGATCAGCACGCCGACCACGACGACCACCGGGACGGCCAGGTACGCCGCGAACCGGACGACGTCACCGAGCGATCGCTTGCCGAACCGCGCGAGCATCGGCGGCAGGAACACCCCGACGACGACCACGAGGAGCAGGACGGCGATCGCGGCCGGCGCCGTGTGTCTCTCGACGTGCACGGTGGGCGGCGCACTCGACAGCGGGTTGCCGGCGTTGTCGATCCAGTGCCCGTCGCCGTCCGTCCCGCCGTACTCCGACGAGGCGGACCACATCGTGAGCGTCGGGTACGACAGGAGCGCGACGGCCCCGATCAGCACGAGGCCCCGCGCTCGCGGTCGCAGCTGCCGTCCGGCGTGCGCCATCACGGGCGCGGTCTGCACGTTCTCCCCCATGTTCGAGACCGTAGCACTGCGGTCGACGCTCACGGCGCGCCCTCGAGTCGCTGGATCGACCACGAGACGTCACCGATCGTGAACGGGTGCAGGTCGCCGTGCGCGACGGCCCAGTACACCCACTGCCACTGCACGATGAACAGCACCCACACCAGCACGGTCACCCCGACCACCCCGCCCAGACCGAGCGCGAGCACGCGGTCCTGGTCCCACCGTGCGGCTCCGCGCCGAGCGACCCCGACGACGAAGCCGGCCACCGCGAAGCCGACGGTGAGGAGCACCCACCCGCTCCACGGCCGGGCCTCGAACTGCACGAAGCCGAGTTCGTGCACGTCCGTGCTGCCGGGCAGCCGCGGCTGAGCGGACCAGTTCTGTCCGAGGACCTGCAGGAACAGGCACAGCAGCGTGATCCCGACGAGCTTGCGGGCGTCCTTCGTGAAGAGCGACTCGTGTGCCCGAGGCTCCGCGGCGGAGGTGGTCATGCTCGAACGGTAGCGCGGTGCCGGCCGCGGCAGAAGCGCCCGTCCGGGGCACGCCCCGGACCCGGCCACCTCGTGCCCGCGCGGACGTGGCGGCGGCGACCCGCGCCTCCCGACCGTGCTTCGTGAGCAGAAATGGTCGGGTTCCACGACGGGACCCGACCATTTCTGCTCACGAAGCGCACAGCGCGGCGCGCGCGACGCGCGCCGCGCGCTAGTGCAAGTGGCGCTCGGCGGCCTCGACCACGTTCTTCATCAGCATCGCGCGGGTCATCGGGCCGACACCGCCGGGCGTCGGCGACAGGAAGCCCGCCACCGAGGCGACCGCGGGGTCGACGTCGCCCCGGAGGCGAGCCTTGCCCGTGTCCGGGGAGACCACGCGACTGATGCCGACGTCGATGACCGCCGCACCGGGCTTCACCCAGTCCGGCTGGACGAGCCCCGCGACACCGGCCGCGGCGACGATGATGTCCGCGCGGCGGCACTCGGCGGCGACGTCCTCGGTGAGGGAGTGGGTGAGGGTCGCGGTGGCCTCGAGCCGGGTGAGGAGCAGCCCGAGCGGACGACCGACCGTGAGCCCCTGCCCGATGATCGTGACGTGCTGGCCCCGGATCGGGACGTCGTACGCCTCGAGCATCGCGACGATGCCGCGCGGGGTGCACGGCAGGGGTGCGTCGATCGTGCCGGCACCGCCCGGGACGGCGAGCACGAGCTCACCGAGGTTGGTCGGGTGCAGGCCGTCGGCGTCCTTCGCCGGGTTCATCAGCTCGAGCATCGGGATCGGGTCGATCCCCTGCGGCAGCGGGAGCTGCACGATGAACGCGGTGACCCGGGGATCGTCGTTCATCTGCAGGATCGCTGCCCGGATGTCGGCGGCCGACGCGGTCTCGGGCAGGTCGATGCGGACCGAGTCGAGCCCGATCTGCGCCGAGTCGCGGTGCTTGCCCGCGACGTAGGACACCGAGCCCGCGTTCTGGCCGACCATGATCGTGCCGAGCCCGGGGCGGAACCCGTGGTCGTGCAGCCGGTCGATGCGGACCTTCAGGTCGTCGAGCGTGCGGGCGGCGAGGGCGGTGCCGTCGATGCGGACGGCACTGCCCTCACCCGCCCAGCGCTCGCGCGGCAGCGGCGCGGGCGACGGGGCGGCGGCGCTCACGCGTAGAGCGGGAACGCGTCGGTCAGGGCCTTCACCCGGGCCGAGAGCGCGTCGATGTCGGGGTTCGGCATGAGGGTCAGCGCGATGATGTCCGCGACCTCGGTGAACTCCGCGTCGCCGAAGCCACGCGTGGCCAGCGCCGAGGTGCCGATGCGGACACCCGAGGTGACCATCGGCGGGCGCGGGTCGAACGGCACGGAGTTGCGGTTGACGGTGATGCCGACCTCGTGCAGGAGGTCCTCGGCCTGCTTGCCGTCGACCTCGGACGTGCGGAGGTCCACGAGCACGAGGTGCACGTCGGTACCACCGGTGAGGACGTCGATGCCCGCAGCCTTCGCGTCGTCGGCCGTCAGCCGTGCGGCGAGCGCCTGTGCACCGCGGATCGTGCGCTCCTGGCGCTCCTTGAACTCCGGGGTGGCGGCGAGCAGGAACGCGGTGGCCTTGGCGGCGATCACGTGCATGAGCGGACCGCCCTGCTGGCCCGGGAACACGGCCGAGTTGAGCTTCTTGAAGAGCGACTCGTCGTTGGACAGGATGATGCCGGAGCGGGGGCCACCGAGGGTCTTGTGCACCGTCGAGGACACCACGTGGGCGTGCGGCACCGGGGACGGGTGCAGGCCGGCGGCGACGAGACCGGCGAAGTGCGCCATGTCCACCCAGAGCTTCGCGCCGACCTCGTCCGCGATCTCGCGGAACTTCGCGAAGTCGAGCTGGCGCGGGTAGGCCGACCAACCGGCGATGAGGACCTTCGGCTGGTGCTCGATGGCCTTCGCGCGGATGTCGTCGTAGTCGACCTCGAACGTCTCCGGGTCGACGCCGTACGCGACGGCGTTGTAGATGCGGCCGGAGAAGTTGAGCTTCATGCCGTGGGTCAGGTGACCGCCGTGTGCGAGCTCGAGGCCGAGGATGGTGTCGCCGGCGGACGCGATGGCGTGCAGGACGGCCGCGTTCGCGGTCGCACCCGAGTGTGGCTGGACGTTGGCGTACTCGGCGCCGAACAGCGCCTTCGCGCGGTCGATGGCGAGCTGCTCGGCGACGTCGACGTACTCGCAGCCGCCGTAGTAGCGCTTGCCCGGGTAGCCCTCGGCGTACTTGTTGGTGAGCACGGAGCCCTGCGACTCGAGGACGGCGCGCGGCACGAAGTTCTCGGATGCGATCATCTCGAGGGTGTCGCGCTGGCGGCCGAGCTCCTGCTCGAGGACGCGGGCGATCTCGGGGTCGACCTCGTTCAGCGGGGCGTTGAAGGCGGTGTTGGTGGCTGCGGGGGGCAGATCGGTGATGGACACGGGACTCCTCGTTGTCTGTTCCGTCGCGCACGCGCACGACGAGGTGGACGGGTGGGCGCGGCCCAGGCGTACGGCCGCGCACCGTGTCAGGTGTCGCTCCCCGATGGTGACCCATCCAACGCCAGTCGCGACCCCCCGATCGTACCGAGCGAGCAGGTTCGTGTCACCCTGGGTGCATGACCCTGTTGACGCCCGACGTGGACGAGCGCACCGACGCCCGCACGAGCGTGCGACCGGACACGCCGTGGGTCGCCGTCGTGTGGGACGACCCGGTGAACCTCATGTCCTACGTGACCTACGTCTTCCAGCAGTACTTCGGCTTCCCACGGGCGAAGGCGGAGCGACTCATGCGCCAGGTGAACGACGAGGGACGCGCGATCGTGGCGACCGGCCCCCGCGAAGCGATGGAGGCCCACGTCGAGGCCATGCACGGGTACGGGCTGCAGGCCTCGGTGGACAGGGCGCCCGCTCCGTGATCCCGTTCGTCCGCCGTGCCGACGGCGTGCACCTCGCCATGTCCTCCGGCGAGCGCGGCGTGCTCACGTCGCTGACCGAGCAGCTGCAGCAGGTGCTCGACGGGGACCTCGCATCCGACCCGGTCGCGGCGCGGATGTTCCCGGACGCTTACCGCGACGACGCCGAGGCGAGCGCGGAGTTCCGGCGGTGGACCGAGTCGGACCTGGTGGCGAGGAAGACCGAGAACGCCCGGGCCGTGCACGCGTGGCTCACCGGGGCACGGGACGGCGCCTTCGAGACCTCGGACGAGCAGGCCTGGCTGCGCTGTCTTACGGACCTGCGGCTGACGATCGCGGACCGGCTGGGGATCGTGGACTCCGCCACGGAGGAGCAGTCGTACACCGCCGACGCGAGCGTCGGCCTCCGGGACGTCTACGACTGGCTCGGGTACGTGCAGGAGCACCTGGTCGAGACCCTGACCGGTCCGCGGTGAGCGTCGCCTTCCGCCCCGTCGACGGTGACGACCTGGAGGCGCTGTTCGCCTTCTCGACGGACGAACCGGTCGCGTGGATCGGTGCGGACCGGTACCGGGCCGAGTCCGCCACGGGGAACTACCGCCCGGAGTGGTCGTGGCTGGCCCTGCGGGACGGTCGCCCCGTCGGCCGTGCGCTCTGGTGGGGCGGCGCGGACGCCACGGCACCGTCGACACTCGACGACCTGCTCATCGCACCGGGGTCGTCCGACCCCGACGAGCGCCGGGAGATCGCCGCCGGACTCATCGCCGCGGGAGCCGCCGCGTTCGGTTCGCTGCCGGAGTGGATCGTCGACGTCGCGGTGGACTGGCACACGGACGACGACGCCGTCGCGGCCGTGCGGTGGCGGACGGAAGCGGCCCGTGCCGCCGGACTCGGACGGATGACCGAGCGGGTCAGCGTCGCGCTCGAACAGCCGGGCGCTCCCGCGACGGGGTCGGTGTCGACGCCGGCCCTGCGGTTCCGCGGCGGCGACGACGCCGAGTTCGTGGACCTCTTCGCGCGCGTCGCGGTCGGGAGCCTCGATGCACACACGCTGGCCTCCGTCGCCGAACTGGGCTCGCGGGGTGCGGCCGCCGACGACCTCGCGTTCTACCGGTCGCTGCCCGGATCACGGGACGGGTGGCGGATCGCCCTCGACGCGGAGGGGCTCGTCGTCGGCTTCGTCATCGCGACCCGGACGGCGTACGACGCGGCCGTCAGCTCCATCGGCGTCCTGCCGCAGCACCGGGGGCGCGGCATCGTCGACGGACTGCTGGCCGAGGCGGTCCGGGTGCACGCCGCTGCCGGTGCACCGCGGGTGGTCGGGACGACGGACGCGACGAACACCCCGATGCGTCGGGCGTTCGAGCGTGCGGGGTTCGTGGTGACGAAGCGGCGGATCGTCTTCGAACCCTGAGTTCAGAAGGCAGCCTTGCAAGTTCGCCTGTCGAAGTAGTACCGTGACGGTATGGAATCGGACGGTGACGGCTCGGACGTGCTCGCCGGTGCGCTGCTGACGCTGTACGGCAAGATCCGCCGCACGACCCTGGTCGGCAAGGTCGACGACGTCACGGCCTCGCAGTCCGCCGCACTCGGGCGGCTCGTCCGCGACGGTGCGACCACGACCGCCGAACTCGCCCGCGCCGAGGGCGTCCGCCCGCAGTCGATGGGCGCGACCGTCCAGGCGCTCGAGGACCTCGGCCTCGTCACCCGCACGCAGGACCCGACCGACGGGCGCCGGACCATCGTCGCCGCGACCGACGCCGGCCGCACCGCCCGCGACGAGTCCCACCGCGCCCGGACCCGCCTGCTCGCCGAGCGCCTCGCGACGCTCGACCCAGACGACCGTGCCACGGTCGCCCGCTCCCTCCGCATCCTCGAACCCCTCGTCGAACCGTGACCACCAGGAGGGGCGACCCGCGTCGACCGACGCGAGCCGCGCCTCCTGGCCGTCACGACGCGACCCCCTCGCAAAGGCAGTCGACCACGTCCACCGCAACCGCCCCCACACCCGTCTCCCCGTCGACCGGCCCCGGCGGCAGCGGCTTCGGCCCGAAGCTCCTCGTGCCGGTCCTGGTCGGACCGCTGCTCAACCCGATCAACACGACGATGGTGTCGGTCGCCCTCGCGCCTATCTCCCGCGACCTCGGGATCGGTGCCGCGCAGGCGATCTGGCTCGTCGCGGCGCTGTACCTCGCGAGCGCCATCGCGCAGCCGACGATGGGCAAGCTCGCCGACCGGTTCGGTCCGAAGAAGGTGTTCCTGACCGGACTCGTCATCGTCGGGATCGCCGGGATCGTGCCCGAGTTCCTGACCGGCTTCGGTGGCGCGGTGTTCGCGCGCGTGCTGATCGGCATCGGGACCTCGTCGGCGTACCCGGCCGCGCTGACGACCCTGCGCCAGCACTCCGCCCGCATCGGGAAGCCCACCCCGCCGCTCGTGCTCGGCGCGCTGTCGATCACGTCGCTCGTGTCCGCCGCCGCCGGGCCGCCCCTCGGTGGAGCGCTCATCGCCGCGTTCGGCTGGCACGCGATCTTCCTCGTCAACGTCCCGCTCGCCGCCTTCGGGATCGTCGTCTCCGCGCTGTGGCTGCCGTCCGACAGGCTCCGGCCGCGGACCGACGAGGACCTGCCCGTCCTCACCGCGCTCGACCCGTTCGGGATGCTGCTCATGACCGGCTTCGTGTCGGCGCTGCTCGTGTTCCTGCTCGACCTGTCCGCCGGACTCTGGTGGCTGCTCGGCACGGCGGTCGTGCTGCTCGTCGCGCTCGTGCTCTGGGAGCTCCGCGCCGTGCGGCCCTTCGTCGACGTTCGGATGCTCGCCCGGAACGGTGCCCTCTCGCGCACGTACATGCGGCTGTTCCTCGTGTACCTGCTGGCGTACACGATGACCTACGGCTTCTCGCAGTGGGTGCAGGACGTCGCGGGGTACTCGAGCGACGTCGCCGGGTACATGCAGCTGCCCGCGGCGATCGTCGCCGGGGTCGCGTCGTTCCTCATTGCCCGGAAGACCGCCGTGCGGGGGCCGCTCATCGTCGCGGCCGTGGTGCCGATCGTCGGCGGGCTGCTCCTCCTGCTGCTCCACACCGGGTCGCCGGTGTTCCTGCTCGTCCTCGCGCCGGCGCTGTTCGGCGTGCCGCAGGCCCTGGCGTCCGTGTCGAACCAGGCGGCGCTCTACCGAGTCGTGCCGGCGGAGTACATCGGCACGGCGGCGGGGCTGTCCCGGACGAGCGTGTACATCGGGGCGATCGGGGCGTCCTCGCTGATCGGCGGGGTGTTCGGCCAGGCCCCGACGACGCCGGACCTGCACGTGCTGGCGTGGGTGATCGTGGGGGTCGCGGTGCTGTTGAGCGTCCTGACGATCGCCGACCGGGCGTTGTCGCGGCCGCTCCCGCGCTGACCGCGCGGCGCGGGCGGCGCCGGGCGGGCGCGGCGCCGGGCGGGCGCGGCGCCGGGCGCGGCGCGCCCGCCCCCGCCCCCGCGCCCGCGCCCGCGCCCGCGGACCCCACTTCGTGAGCAGAAATGGTCGGGTCACGTCACCGCACCCGACCGTTTCTGCCCACGATCCCGCCCGCGCGCGCCGCGGCCGCGCGACCGCCGGCGGGCCGCAGCCCGACCGGCGGGGCCGCGCCGCGCCTCCCGACAGCCCGATCCCGGTAGCCTGATCCGGTGACCGACCCGACCGCTCCGACCGCCCCGAGCGAGCAGACCCCCACGCACTGGACCCTCACGCTGGTCTGCGACGACCAGCCCGGGATCGTGCACGCCGTCTCCGGAGCCGTCGTCGCCGCGAGCGGGAACATCACCGAGTCACAGCAGTTCTCGAGCGTCGACACGAACACGTTCTTCATGCGCCTCCAGGTCATGGCCCCCGTCGACCGCTCCACGTTCGAGGCCGCGCTCGCTCCCGTCGCCGAACGCTACGACGCCCGCGTCCAGCTCGACGTCGTCGGCCGGCCGCTGCGCACCCTCGTCCTCGTGTCGAAGGCCGGGCACTGCCTGAACGACCTGCTGTACCGGCAGCGCGGCGGACAGCTCCCGATCGAGGTGCCGCTCGTCCTCTCGAACCACGCGGACCTCTCCGAGCTCGCGTCGTTCTACTCCGTGCCGTTCGAGCACCGGCCGGTGACCGACGCCGCGAGCAAGCAGGAGATGGAGCGCCGGGTGCTGCAGGCGGTCGAGGAGCACGACATCGAGCTCGTCGTCCTCGCCCGGTACATGCAGATCCTCTCGCCGGAGCTGTGCGCCGCCCTCGAGGGTCGCGCGGTGAACATCCACCACTCGTTCCTGCCGGGCTTCAAGGGCGCCAACCCCTACCGGCAGGCGCACGCCCGCGGGGTCAAGCTCATCGGTGCGACGGCGCACTTCGTGACGAGCGACCTCGACGAGGGCCCGATCATCGAGCAGAACGTCGTCCGCGTGGACCACACGAAGGACCCCGCCGAGCTGGTCTCGATCGGCCAGGACGAGGAGTCCCGCACGCTCACCCAGGCGGTGCGCTGGATCGCCGAGGACCGTGTCCTCCTCGACGGCGCCCGCACCATCATCTTCAAGTAGGCACCGCATGTCAGCACCGCAGTCCCCCGTCGATTGGGGCGACACCCCGGACCCGCACGCCATCCGCCCGCGGAGGCTCGACGGCTGGACGGTGCTCCGCATCCTGGTGTGCGCCTTCGGCCTGGTCTCGCTGGCGTACTGGGGCTACATCGCGTGGCCGTTCCCGATGCCCGGCATCCTGTTCATGATCGGCGCGCCGGTGTTCGCGGCGGTGGTCTGGTACCTGTTCCGGTCGCAGGCGTCGCCGATCGAGACCGACATCGTCGGCAAGACCATCGTCGAGGTCGCCCTCGTGATCGCGGCCGGCGGGTGCTGGATCTCGATCGGGCACCCGGTGGTGGGGCTGGTCTTCATCCTCGTGGCGGCCCTGTCGGGCGTGGTGCAGTTCCGCAAGGAGACCCGGTGAACGTCGGCGGCTCCGGCGGACGGGAGGCGCGGCGCACCCTGATCCGCTCGGCCCACGTGGTCGACGCGGCCGGCTCCACGGCGGACGGCTGGGTCCTCGTCGTCGGTGACACGATCCACGCGGTCGGCTCCGGCCCCGAGGCACCGGCGGCGACCTCGGTGCACGAGGTCGTGGACCTCGGCGACGCCGTCCTGACGCCCGGCTTCATCGACCTGCACGGCCACGGCGGCGGCGGCACCGCGTACGAGGACGACTCGATCGCGGCCGCCCTCGAGGTCCACCGGTCCCACGGCACGACCCGCTCGGTCCTGTCCCTCGTCGCGAACCCGGTCCCCGCGCTGACCGCCTCGCTCGACCGCATCCGCAGGGTGATGGCCGACGACCCGCTCGTGCTCGGCGTCCACCTCGAGGGACCCTTCCTCTCCCCGCACAACAAGGGTGCCCACAACGAGTCGTTCCTGATCGACCCGGCGCCCGGTCCGGTCGCGGACCTGCTCGAGGCCGGCGAGGGCGTCGTGCGCCAGGTCACCATCGCGCCGGAGCTCGCCGGCGCCCTCGACGCGACCGAACGGTTCGTCGCCGCGGGCGTCACCGTCGCCGTGGGCCACACCGTCGGCACGTACGACCAGGCCCGGGCAGCGTTCGACGCCGGCGCGACCCTGCTCACGCACGCGTTCAACGCCATGCCGGGCATCCACCACCGGGCTCCCGGGCCGATCGCGGCCGCCGTGGCCGACGACCGCGTGACGCTCGAGCTCATCCTCGACGGCGTGCACGTGCACCCGTCCGTGGCGTCGATGCTGCTGCGGGCGGCGCCGAGTCGTGTCGCCCTCATCACCGACGCCATGGGCGCTGCCGGTGCGGCCGACGGCCCGTACACGCTCGGATCCCTCGCCGTGACCGTGACGGACGGGATCGCGCACGTCGCGGGGACGGACACCATCGCGGGGTCGACGCTGACGCAGGACGTGGCGCTGCGGAACGCCGTGACCCTCGCGGGGCAGACGCTGCCGGACGCCGTGGCGGCGCTGACCAGCGTGCCGGCGGCGGCGCTGGGGCTCGGCGACCGGCTGGGTCGGCTCGCGCCGGGGTACGCCGCCGACCTCGTGGCGTTGTCGCCGTCGTTCGAGGTCCGCCGCGTCTGGGGTGCCGGGCGGCGGCTCCGCTGATCCCCGCGGCGCCTACCGGTCGACCGGCCGCCCCCGCACCCCGCTCGCCCACGACGTGTCCGCCGTGTCCCCGACCCGCAGCGACAGCGTCCCACCGCGGGTCACGAACGACGCCGGCACCCAGGACTTCTCGAGCGTCCGGCCGTCCAGGCGTGCACCGTGGACGTACGCCTCCGTGCCGGAGGACCGGACGACGATCCGCTCCCCGCTCGACCGCCGGATGTCGACCGTGCTGAACGTCGGGCTGCCGATGAGCATCTCCGCCCGCCCCGGCGTCTGCGGGAACAACCCGATCGACGCGAAGACGTACCAGGCGCTCATCGTGCCGAGGTCGTCGTTGCCCGGCAGCCCGCTCGGCCCGGTCGTGTAGGCGTCGTCGACGACCCGACGCACGGTCTCCTGCGTCTTCCACGGCTTGCCGAGCGCGTTGTACATCCACGGCGTGTGGATGTCGGGCTCGTTGGTCGGATCGAACTTCGTGGGGTCACCGCCGGTCACCGCGAACGCGCCGGAGCTGTCGTGGAAGAAGGCGTCCAAGCGAGCCGCAGCGGCATCGTCTCCGCCCAGCGCGGTCGACAGCCCGTGCACGTCCTGCGGCACGAGCCACGTGTACTGCGCGCTCGTCCCCTGCGCGAACCCGGTTCCGGTCGAGGGCGACCAGTCCGGCGTCCACGATCCGTCGGCCTGGCGAGCGGCCTGGTACCCGACGGCCGGGTTGAACGTGTTCTTCCAGTAGGCACCACGGGCGCTGAACATCCGGGCGTCCGAGCGAAGCCCCAGCGACGAGGCCCGGTACCCGAGCGCACTGTCGGAGATCGAGTCCTCGAGGGTCTCGGCAGCGCCACCCCAGCACGAGCAGTCGTCGTTCGCCGCGTACTGCCGCTGCAGGTACTCGTCGAGGGCCGGCCGCTGCGCCAGGCACTGGCCCGGGCAGCCGATGTCGCTCTCGGCGTCGGCGTTCTCGACGGTCGCCTGGTGCTTCAGCGAGGCGTAGGCGGCCCGCACGTCGAAGTTCCGGACACCCATGGCGTACCAGGTGGCGAGGGTCGCGGCCGAGGGGTCACCGGTCATGACGTGCGTCGGCGCACCGAGGTGCAGCCACCGGTCCCACACCCCGCCGTTCTGCTCGGCGAACCGCAGCATCGACTGCGCCATGTCGCCGGCGACGTCCGGTCGCAGCAGGGCGAGCAGTTGGATCTGTGCCCGGTACTGGTCCCACCCGGAGTACGTGCCGTAGACGGCCCTGTGGCCCCTGTCCATCCGGTGCACCCGCTGGTCCGGCCCGAGGTAGCGGCCGTCACGGTCGTTCAGGGTGTTCGGCTGCATGAGCGCGTGGTACACGGACGTGTACAGCTGGGTGGTCCGGTCCGCGGTGCCGCCACCGACGCGCAGGCGCGACAGTTCGCGGTTCCAGGAGGCGCGGGTGCCGGCCGCGACGCTGGCGACGGTCGAGCGCGGGGTCACCTCGCCGTCGCGGTTCGCGACGGCTCCTGCGGCGCTCACGTACGAGATGCCGATCTTCGCGTGCACCGTCGCACCGCGACGCGCGTCGAACCCGACCCACGCGCCGGAGCCGCGTCCGGCACGGTCGGCGCCGGTCAGGTAGCCCTCCCCGCCGGAGGAGGACGTGCCTCCTGGCCGGACCGTGCCGTCCTGCCAGGTGCCGGTGCTCGTGAACGCCCGGCCGAAGGTCGCCGTGAAGAACAGGCGGTAGTAGCTACGGCGGTCGGGGTTGGTGGCCCCGCCCCCGTTCGCACGGCGGCTGCAGAAGCCGCCGGTCAGGACGCTGCCGCTGACCGTGCGGGTCCGTGCGTCGACGCGGGTGGTGGCCGCCTCGCTGCCGTTGATCGAGTTCGACGTGCGGAAGAGCAGGTTCGCGTCCTTGCCGGCCGGGAACGCGAACTCGCCGATGCCGGCGCGCGTGGTGACGGCGAGGTCGGTGCGGACGCCGTTGTCGAGGCGGACCGTGTAGCGGCCGGGGCTCGCGGACTCGTCGTCGTGCGAGTAGCCGGCGGCGTAGACCGCGTCGGTGGAGTCGGACGACGGCGAGGTCGTGACCGGTGTGGTGACGGGCATGATCGGCACGTCGCCGGCGGCCCCCGGCGCGCAGCCCGCACCGTTGAGGTGCGTCAGGCTGAACCCCCGCAGTCGGTCGACGTCGTACGAGTAGCCGTTCGCGACCGGGGTCGAGGTCTGGTCGCCCGCGGTGCCGGTGGGGCTCCACTGGAGCATGCCGAACGGAGCGGTCGCGCCGGGCCAGGTGTTGCCGTCGCCGCTCGTGCCGATGAACGGGTCGACGTACCGGGCGGGGTCGGAGACGGTCCGGGCCGCCTGCCCCGCCTGCCCGGTCGGCGAGGCGACCGCCGGTGCGGCGACCATCCCCGTCCCGAGCAGCGCGGCGATCGTGGCCACCGCGGCGAGCGGTAGCGGGCGGAGGAGCGGGCGACGGTGCACGCGGGAACGGTTCACGCCCGCGACGCTAGACCCCTCGGACGGGGGACGCGCGATCGGTCACCGAGCGCTCCCCTGCTGTTCACGTCGATCGGTCGCCCCGCCCGCGCCTGCTTGGATGGACGCCATGCACCACGGGGACGAGCACGCGCCGGGCGGTCGACGTCGCCCACCGCGGGCGATCGTCCTCGTGATGGCCGAGTACGGCGTCGGGGACTCGCCGCTCTGGTACCGCGGATCCTCCGAGGACGTCGGCCTCGTCGATCCGGACGCGGACGGCCTCGGCCTCAGCGCTGCCCTGCGGCACGACCTCGAGGCGTGGAACGACGTGTTCGACGCGCTGAGCGGGACGTCGTTCGAGTGGCCCTCGGCCGCGGTCCGTGACGCCCACCGGGTCGACGCGTTCACGCTCGCGAGCAGGGTGCAGCTCGAAGTCGGTGACGACGTCCACGTCTGGTGCGGCGCCGGCAGCGGGATCGACACCTTCCCGGTCGCGCACCCCGTCGTGGTGGCGCCCGCCGACCGCGTCGGCACCGAGGTCGAGTCCTGGAACGGCCGCCGCCGCGCCGAGATCATGTCCGCGCGCGCCGCCGGGCTCCGCGAGGGCACCGCGCGCGCGATCGTCGGGTGGCGCGCGCTGACCGAGCGGGCCGGGGGTCCGTTCGGTGACGCGGGGACCCGAGCACTGGGACTCCGCACAGCAGCACGCATGCAGGGCGACGTCGGCGTCCGGGCGCAGGTGGTGTCCTTCGCGGGCGCGAGCGGACCGTACACCCTCGCCGACGTCGACTGAGGTCCAGATCACACCCTCCGCTGCGAGGATGGCCCCATGAGCGTCATGGTCTCCCTCTTCGATGCGCACCGCACCCGCACCAGCGAGAAGTACACGGCCTACCCGCCGGACGTGCTGCCGATGTTCGTCGCGGAGATGGACAGCATGCTCGCCGAACCCGTGCGGGACGCCCTCGTGGCCGCGGTCACGAACGGCGACACCGGGTACGTCGGGCACGGCCGGGCGCTCCCCGAGGCGTTCGCCGACTTCGCCGAGGCCCGCTGGTCGTGGCGCCTCGACCCGGACCTCGTGCGGACCACCACGGACGTCTCGGTGGCTGCGGTGGAGACGCTCCGCCGGGTCATCGAGCCCGGGGACCAGGTCGTCATCATGCCGCCCGTGTACCCGCCGTTCTGGGAGTACGTCGCCGAGGCAGGCGGCTCCGTGACCGAGGTCCCGCTGCTCGCACCCGAGGGCACCGCGGATCCGTTCGACACGACGGCCGGGTGGCGGATGGACCTCGACGGGATCGGCCGGGCGTTCGCGGACGGGGCCCGCACGGTGCTGCTCTGCAACCCGCACAACCCCCTCGGACTCGTCCACACCCGCGAGGACCTCGCCGCCCTCGCCCGAGTCGCCGCCGAGTGGGACGCCGTGGTCGTCTCGGACGAGATCCACGCGCCGCTCGTGCACGCGGACGCGACGTTCACGCCCTTCCTCGACTCCTGCCCCGAGGCAGCGGAGCTCGGGGTCACCCTGACGAGCGCGAGCAAGGCGTGGAACCTCGCGGGGACGAAGTGCGCCCTGATGGTCGGCGCCTCCGAGCGTGCTCGCGCCTGGTTCGACGGCATGCCCGGCGAGGTCGTCGAGCGCACCGGGATCCTCGGGTACACCGCGAGCGTGGCGGCGTTCAGCGAGGGCGGACCCTGGCTCGCGTCGCTGCTGACCGAGCTCGCCGCGAACCGCCGCACCCTGGCCGAGCGACTCGGTGACGTGCTGCCCGGCACCGGGTACCGGCAGCCGCAGGCGTCCTACCTGGCGTGGCTCGACTTGCGGGCGCTCCCGTGGGGTGACGACCCCGCAGCCCTGCTCGTCGACGAGGCGAAGGTCGCGCTCGGCAGCGGGCCTGACTTCGGACGCCAGGGGGCCGGGTTCGCGCGACTCAACTTCGGGTGCTCGGCGGAGACCCTCGACGACGGACTCAGCCGCCTGCACACCGCGTTCGAACGACGTGCAGGCGGCTGATCCGCGGCCCTACTCGAACAGCTGCCAGGCCGGCTTGTTCGCGTACGTGTACGTGTAGTAATCGGCGAGCTCGAGGCCCACCGCGGCTTCCTCGTCGACGACGACGGTGGCGTGCGCGTGCAGCTGCAGCGCGGACCCGGGGACGAACGACGACAGCGGCCCCTCGACCGCGGCGGCCACGGCGTCGGCCTTCGACGAGCCCTGGGCGACGAGGACGAGCTCGCGGGCCTCGAGGATGGTGCCGAGCCCCTGCGTCATGCAGTGCGTCGGGACCTGGTCGAGGCTGTCGAAGAACCGGGCGTTGGCCTCGCGCGTGGACGGGGCGAGGGTCTTGATGCGCGTGCGGGACGCGAACGACGACGTCGGCTCGTTGAACCCGATGTGCCCGTTCGCGCCGATCCCGAGGATCTGCACGTCGACCCCGCCCGCGGCACGGATCGCGGCGTCGTACTCCTTCGCCGCGAACTCGAGGTCGGACGCGCGGCCGTCCGGGACCCGGACGCGGGAGGGCTCGAACCCGAGCGGATCGATGACGTCGCGCTGGATCACCGAGGCGTACGACTCGGGGTGCTCGAGCGGGATGCCGACGTACTCGTCGAGGGCGAACGCGCGGGCCTCGGCGAACGAGATCTCCCCCGCGTCGACACGACGCTGCAGGTCGGCGTAGATGCCCTGCGGGCTGGACCCGGTGGCGACACCGATGACGGCGGACGGCTTCTTCGCGACGACGGAGGCGATCTTGGCCGCGGCGACGCGACCGACCTCAGCCGGCGTGGGCAGGATGATGATCTCCACGGTGACAGCCTACTGGTCATGACCAGTCCGCGACAGGGTCCCGTGTCGGTAGCGTGGCGGCATGCCCACGCCTCACTTCGTCCTGTCCCTCCGCTCGAAGATCGGGAACGAGCCGCTCTGGCTCACCGGGGTCACCGCCGTGGTGACGCGCGGCGAGGGTCCGGACCGTGAGCTCCTCGTCGTGCGCCGGGCCGACAACCACGCGTTCACGCCGGTCACCGGCATCGTCGACCCCGGCGAGGAACCCGCGGTCGCCGCCGAACGCGAGGTCCTCGAGGAAGCCGACGTCGTCGCCGTCGCCGAGCGCCTCGCGTGGGTGCAGGTGCTGCCGGAGATGACGTACCCGAACGGTGACCGAGCGCAGTACCTCGACCTGGTGTTCGCCTGCCGGTACGTCTCCGGGGAGCCCTTCCCCGCCGACGGTGAGAACACCGAGGCCTTCTGGGCGCGGCTCGACGCGCTGCCGGAGATGCCCGCGACCATGCGGGCGCGGATCGAGGCGGCCCTGTCCGACGACCCGGCCGCGCGCTTCCAGCGCTGACCCACGGGACGGGAGGCGCGGTG
>NZ_MJGR01000026.1:62351-77262 GCF_001865105.1 Curtobacterium sp. MCBA15_016 | reverse complement strand
CGCGCCTCCCGTCCGTCGTGGCGTCCCGTCAGACCGCCGCCGCCTCCTCGAGCGCGGCGTCCGCCCGCTCCGGCGAGCCCTCGGCGAGGCCGCGGGCGATCCGGCCGCGCGACGCGAGCCAGAGCACCAGCGCCGCGACGAACACGAGCACCTCGGTCACGGTCAGTGCCCAGATGATCCCGGCGAGCCCGAACCACAGGTTCCCGACGATCACGATCGGGATGAACAGCACGCCCTGCGCCATCGACAACACCATGGCCGGCAGCACCATCCCGGTGGCCTGGAACAGCGAGGTCAGCAGCCCGGTGAACCCGTTCACGATCGTGGCGACGAGCTGCGCCGTGAGGATGGTCAGGCCGATCGCGAGCACCGAGTGGTCGCCGGAGAAGACCGTGAAGACCTGCTCGCGGAAGACGAACACCGTGCCGGAGAACAGCAGGACGATCGTCCCGACGGTGAACGCGGCACCGCGGAGTGCCGCTCGGAGCCGAACCGCGTCGCCCTTGCCGAAGGCGTAGGCGAGCAGCGGCAGCACGCCGATGGTCACGCCCATCACGAGGAACTCCGGGACCTGGGCGATGCGGACGGCGACGCCCATCGCCGCGAGCGGGTCGTCTCCGTAGGCGGCCGCGAGGTTGTTCAGCACGAGGGTCGTCACGATGAGGAACCCGGACTGCAGCAGTTCGCTCGAGCCGATGCCGAACACCGGCCCGAGGATGTCCGCCCGCAGCGTGAACCACTTCGGTGCGAAGCTCACGTTCGCGCTGTTCCGCTGGAGCCAGACGATCCAGTAGCCGATCGCCACGACGTTGCCGAGGCCGACGGCGAGTGCGGCACCGGCGACGCCCCAGTGCAGCACGAGGATGAAGAGCACGTCGAACACGAGGTTGCCGACGGTCGACAGGACGAGCCCGACCATGGCCTGCCGTGCCGCCCCCTCGGACCGGACGATCTGCTCCAGGGCGAACGACGCGGCGAGCACCGGCACGAACGCGAGCATGACCGAGACGTACGCGCTCGTGGCGGGCACCGCGGCGGCGTCTGCTCCGAGCACGGCGACGAGCGGGTGCAGGAACACCAGGCCGAGCACGGCGAGGACCACACCGGTGACGACGGCTCCCCAGAGGGCGAAGGAGGCGACGCGCTTGATGTCCTCGGCCTTGGCGGGATCGTGTTCCGAGGCCCCGAGCATGCGCGACATGAGGGCACTGCCACCGACGCCGAACACGCCGCCGACGGCCATGATGATGCCGAGGAGCGGGGTGCCGAACGTGATCGCGGCGAGCAGCGAGGTGTCGTGCTGCGATCCGATGAAGCCGGCGTTGATGACGTTGTAGACGGCGCTGACGACCATCGCGGCGGCCATCGGGACGCACAGGTGGACGAGCGCGCGGCCGATCGGTGCGGCGGACAGGTACCAGCGGTTCTTCGCCGCGGCGGTGTCGGGTGCTGTGGTGCTCATGGCTGCCTCCTTCTGGGCAGGGCGGAGCGCGCGCCGACCGTCGGTCGGCGCCGCAGGGCATGACTGATGACGCGATCGGCGGGTGCCGACGCGTGGGGGTGGGTCGCGCCTCCTGGACGGGCCTGGAGGCGCGGGTCAGGTCACCGGGTGGGTTCCGGCAGTTCCGCGGTCACCTTGTGCAGGAGCTCCTGCAGGGTGGCGCGCTCGTGGGCGTCGAGCGGCGCGAGCAGGACGTCGTCGAGGGCGATCATGGCGTCCTCGAAGCCGGCGATGAGGGCGATCCCCTCGTCGGTGGCGAAGACCCGTTTCGTCCGGGCGTTCTCGGCGTCCGCCCGGCGTTCGACGAGCCCGCGGCGCTCGAGTCCCTGCAGGAGACTCGAGACGCTGGCCGCACTCGTCCGGGTGATGTCGGCGATGTCGCGCTGGATCGCGCCGGGCGTGTGCTGCAGGTACCCGAGCACGAAGCTCTGCTCCTGGGTGAGGTCGCGTTCGCGGACCCATTCCTCGGCCGCCTTGCGCTGCGCCCACCCGATCCAGCGCATCTGCTGGAGGGGCGTGTCGAACCGGGGTGCCTGCTGCGTCATGATCAGAACGCTAACCGTTCGACCTCTAACTGTCAACACTCGAACTGATCCGCTCACGGCGTGCCCCGAACGGGGGTATCGCCACGACGGGGGACCCCCCTTGTAGATTGCACAGGAAACGCGGTCTCACCAACCGCTCATCCTCAGCTCGACGACGCCGCCGAGCCCACCCGGGGGGATCAGGACATGGCACGAGGACGAACGATGCGCGCACGATCGATGCGCCCGTCCGTGGACGCTGCCTGCACCGCTCCCCGCCTCGCCGGGGGTGATCACCCCGGATAGCCGCGCCCGCGCGCAGCACGACGCGCACACGTGACTCCGGGCCGCCCCACCAGCGCGCCCGTCGGATCTCCCGCCCCACCAGCGGGGGATGGATCAGCAGGCGGACGACCTCCGCCTGGAGGAAGAGGCACCATGCCACGCACTGCAACACGCTTCGCGCTCCGCGCGGGCGCCACGGCCACCGTCGCGGCCGTGATCATCGGGGGAGCAGCCCTCCCCGCACACGCCGCTGCGACCGACGCGACCCAGGCCGAGGGCCGTCTGCTCTCCGGCAGTGGCTCCGTCGACCTCGACAGCGTCGCGGCGCTCGCCGGGTCCTTCGGCGCGACCGCTCCCGGCGGGGCGACCGCCGGGCAGTCCGACCCGCTCGACCTCTCGGTGCTGAACAGCATCGGGATCAACGTCCCCGGGGGCATCCAGCTGCTCGGCCAGAACGGTCTCGTGAACGTCGGCGTCGCCGGCCAGGTCGCGAGCACGGACACCACCTCGGCGGTCGCGGCCGCCGGAGCCGTCGGCGCGGACGGCGCGATCCAGGTCGGTCCGGGCACCCCCGGCACCGGCGCCACCGTGAACCTCACCCCGCTGCTCGGCGACCTCGACGTCGACGGCGTCGTGAGCGAGCTCTCGGTCGGGCTCGGCGCCCTGTCCGCCCGGGCCGAGGCGACGCGCACGTTCGGCGCTCCGGACGTCACCACCGACTACCAGGTCGCCGGCGCGCAGGTCCGGCTCGTCAGCCCCGCCGTCCAGCAGCTCGTGACGTCGCTGGACACGACGCTCGGCACCACCGACGACACCGTGAACGCGGCGATCGGCGAGGACGGTCTCACCACCGACCTCACCGCGGCGCTGCTCGACCCGGTGACCGACGCCGTGAACACCCTCGGGCTCGGGGTCCTGACCCTCGACGACACCACCGCCCAGCTCACCGCCGACGTGGACCTGCAGGGTGCGCTCGCCACCGTGACGCAGCAGCCGCTCACCGACGGCCCGGTCACGATCGACCTGTCCTCGGGCGTGGTCACGATCGACCTCGCGCAGCTCTACACGCTGAACGACCTGCCGGCGAACACCACGCTGCTCGACGACGCGACGATCAACGCGCAGATCACCGGCGCGATCTCGGACATCCTGACCGAGCAGCTGCCGGCACTCCTCACCACGACGCTCACGAACGCCCTGGACGTCGCCGACGTGCAGCTCGTCGTGGACACCGGCGTCGACCTGCTCGGAGCCGACGTGGCGGGGCTGACCCTCACGGTCGACACCACCGTCGGGGACCTGCTCGGCACCGGTGACGGCGCCACGCTCACGGTCACCGGCGACGGGATCCTCGACCCGGTGCTCGGCACGCTCGACCCGCTGCTGCAGCCGCTGCTCGGCTCGACCATCGTCCCGGCGCTGACCGGCATCCTCGGTGACGTGCTCGGCGGGGACTTCGTGGCGGACACCGTGCAGACCCTGCTCACCACCATCACGTCGACCGTCACGGCGCTCGACCCGCTGCTCGACGTCGTGAACCAGCTCGTCTCCGTCACGATCAACTCGCAGACCGCCCCGGCGTTCACCGAGCCGACCGCCGACGACACCGGGGCCACCACGGTCCGGGCCGTCCGCGTGCAGCTCCTTCCGGCGGCGGACCTGGCGACCGTCGACCTCGCGACGGCGACCGTGCAGGCGGACCCGTTCGCGGGCATCGCCATCACCTCGCCCGAGGACGGGACGGACTACACGGTCCCCGCGGACGACGACACCACCTCGGTGCCGGTCACGGGCACCGCGGAGCCGGGCGCCGACGTCGACGTCACGCTCGACGGTGACGACGAGGGCACGCAGTCGACCGTCGCGGGCGAAGACGGCACGTGGACGGTCACGTTCCCCGGGGTCGCCGTCGGTGACCACGAGGCCGAGGCGGTCGAGACGATCGGCACCCTCGTGAGCGACCCCGCCGCGGTGACCTTCGCGGTCGCAGCAGCACCGGTCGACCCGACCGACCCGGGTACGCCGGGTACCCCCGGTACGCCGGGGACCCCCGGAGGCGCAGGCGGCCCCGGCGGCGCAGGCGGCGCGGGCGGTGCCGGTGCCGGTGCGGTCGGCAACGGCACGGGTGCCGGGAGCCTCGCCTACACCGGTGCCGAGCTCCTGCCGCTGCTGCTCCTCGCCGGGCTGCTCCTCGCGGCCGGCGGCGGCACGCTCGTCGCGCGGCGCATGCGTCGAGCCTGACCCGGACGGGCGCCGGCGGGTACCGGCGCCCGTCTTCCGGGACCGCGGCGCGTTCGGGTCGCCGCGGTCCCGCCGGTGCGGTGGTGGTTCGGGCCACCACCGCACCGGCACCCCTCGTCCGCCGGCCGGCCCCTCCCTGCCGGCCGACTCGATCCACCGCTTCCACCGCTTCCGACCGCTTCCGACCGCGACGTGAGGACCACCGTGCACGACCACGACACCCACCCGCTCGACCGCCACGTCGGGCCCCCGCACGTCGAACGCTTCGTCCTCACCCGGGCGCAGGAGACCATCGGCGTCGTCTGCACCTGCGCGATCGGGGCCGACCACGACAACACCATCCGTCCGGTCGGCGCGGATCGCGTCCACTGAACCCTGTGCACGCGGCGGATGCAGCGGGATACTGGGGTGGTGCGTGAACTCCAAGCCGCCATCGCAGCGGACCTCAACGTCCAGCCGACCATCGACCCGGAGCAGGAGATCGCCCGTCGCGTCGGGTTCCTCCGGGACTACCTGCTCACCACCGGCGCCAAGGGCTACCTGCTCGCGATCAGCGGCGGCCAGGACTCGACGCTCGCCGGGCGCCTGACCCAGCTCGCCGTCGAGTCGCTCCGCGCCGAGGGGCACCCGGCCGAGTTCACCACCGTCCGCATGCCGTACCGCGTGCAGGCCGACGAAGACGACGCCCAGCTCGCGCTGCGGTTCATCGCGGCCGACCCGGGCATCACCGTGAACATCGAGCACGGTGTCGACGGGGTCGTGCAGGACACCGCGGCCTCGGGGCTGGAGCTGAGCGACTTCGTGAAGGGCAACGTCAAGGCCCGGATGCGGATGGTCGCGCAGTACGCCGTCGCCGGGCAGCGGGGGCTCCTCGTCGTCGGGACCGACCACGCGGCCGAGGCCGTGACCGGCTTCTTCACGAAGTACGGCGACGGCGGTGTCGACCTCACCCCGCTCACCGGGCTGTCGAAGAGCCAGGGCCGGCAGCTGCTCGAGCACCTCGGCGCCCCGGCCCGCCTGTACGAGAAGGCCCCCACCGCCGACCTGCTCGACGAGACGCCCGGCCAGACGGACGAGGCGAACCTCGGGCTGTCGTACGCCGAGATCGACGCGTACCTGCAGGGCCACGACGTGCCGATCGAGGTCGCCGAGGCGATCGAGTCGCGCTACCGGGCGACGGAGCACAAGCGCCAGGTCCCGGCGACGCCCTTCGACGACTGGTGGCGTGCGGGCGCGTAGGCGCTGACGCGACCCCGTCCAGGAGGCGCGGTGCGGGTCCGTCCCGCACCGCGCCTCCTGTCTGTCCGTGCGTTCTCCTACGATGGGAGCCAACGGAACAACAGATGCGGAATCCAGGCTGCGGCCTGTTCCACGAGGGGGAGTCATGGAAGTCCTGTTCGCGCTCGGAGCCGTCCCGCTGATCGTCGTGGGGGTCGTCGTCCTGGCGGTCATCGTGCTGATCTACGCGAAGCTCGTCTACCGCAACGCCGGCGCCGACGAAGCGCTCATCATCACCGGCAAGCGCTCCCGCAAGGTGAAGAACCCCGACGGCACCGAGACGGTCGAGTCCGGGATCAAGGTCGTCCTCGGCGCCGGTGTCCTGGTCCGGCCGTTCTTCGAGCGCGTCGCCAAGATCTCGCTGAGCTCGCGCGCGATCGACATCAACGTGAACGCGCAGGACTCCCGCGGCGTGACCATCGACGTCGAGGCCGTGGCGCTCGTCAAGGTGGGCGAGGCCGACGCGTCGATCCGGGCCGCCGCGCAGCGGTTCCTCGGCCAGGAGAAGAAGATCGACGACTTCGCGCGCGAGGTCCTGTCCGGTTCCCTCCGTGCCTCGATCGGTGCGACCGACGTGTCGACCATCATCCGCAACCGCGACCAGCTCACCGTCGCCGTGCTCGACGTCGCGAAGGACGCCCTGCACAGCCAGGGACTCGACGTCGACTCGTTCGAGATCAAGGGCATCTCGGACCGCAACGACTACATCAGCGACCTCGGACGTGCCGAGCGCGCGCGGGTCCGGCTCGAGGCCGAGAACGCCGAGGCCCAGGCCGACCGCGAAGCGCGTGAAGCCCGTGCCACGGCCGACCAGGCCATCGCCGAGGCGGAGAACACCCTCGCGATCCGTCGGGCCGCGCTGCAGCTCGACGCCGACCGTGCCTCCGCCGAAGCCGCCGCCGCTGGCCCGCTCGCCCAGGCCCGCGCGGCGCAGGGCGTCGTCGAGCAGGAGCAGCTGACCGCGCAGAAGCGTGCCGAACTCCGCCGTGCCGAGCTCGAGTCCGAGGTCTCCGCGGTGGCCGAGGCGCAGGCGCGCAAGACCCGCGTCGAGGCCGAGGCGGCCGCCGCTGCCCAGGTCGAGACCGCACGTGCCCAGGCAGAGGCCCGACGCATCTCGGCCGAGGCGATCGCCGCCGAGGCCCAGGCCGAGTCCGAGGCGCGCAAGCTCGCGGCCGACGCCTCCCGCGCCGAGGGTGAAGCCGCCGCCGACGCGATCCGCGCCAAGGGCCAGGCCGAGGCCGACGCCACGAAGGCGCAGGCGGACGCACTCGCCCAGCACTCCGAGGCCGTCCTCCGGGTGAAGGCGATCGAGACGCTGCCGAGCATCGCCCGCGAGCTCGCGGCCCCGATGGGCAACATCGACAAGCTGACCGTCGTGTCCTCCGACGGCGCCGGAGCGCTCTCGAAGAGCGTGGTCAGTCAGTTCAGCGAAGTCGACGCCCTGCTCGGGACGACGGCCGGCTTCACGCTGAGCGACATCGTCAAGAGCACCACGACGGGGCAGGCCGCAGCCCGCGCCGTCGTGCGTGAGCAGGAGTCCGCGGCGGCCGAGTAGCCGAACCGTCGTCCGGTGCGGGCGCGGCGGGGGTCAGTCCTCGTCGCGCCCGTCGTCGTCGCGGCGGTCGCGCTGCTGCCCGCCGGCGTCCTCGCGCTCACCGAAGCCGTCGTGTCCGTCCCGGCGCTGGTCCGCCAGACGCTGCTGCCAGACGACGCTGCGGGCGGCTCCCTCGAGGACGTCGTCGACGCTCCGGCCGGTCTGCGCGGCGAGGGCACCGCTGAGGCCCGCGGTGAGCGTGCCCCCGGCCGACGCCAGTCGTTCGACCACCTGCTCCTGCCGTTCGGTCAACGGTTCGTCGATCATCTCGTCGATGGTGTCGCGGATGTTCTGTTCGCTCGCGTCCAGGGCCGCCTCGTCGCCCGAGTGCAGTGCTGCTGCCTCGCCGACGACGACGAGTCCGAGCCGCGCAGCGTCGTCTTCCGGACGCTGGCCTTCGTGCTCGTCAGTCATGTGCGGGACGGTACGCTCGACCGGATCACGCTTCCTGGACAGCGGGGTACGTGGGCGCTTCCCCCGGCGGCAGTCCTCCCCACCGTCGCAGCAGCCACTCGGCGGCCGCCAGCCCCTCGCGTCGTTGGAAGTCCCGGAGCGTCGGCATGTGCGGGATCGCCGGGCGGGACGCCTTCTCGAAGAACGTCCCTGCGAGCCCGGCGAGGACCGCGTCCACGCTCGACGCCGGCACCCCGGCGAACACCCGGTGGGTGGCGAGGTGGTGCTCGACGTCGGTGTCCTCGCCGCGCACCAGCACGTCGAGCAGGTAGGTGAGCGGGTCGAGCCAGTGCGCGCCGACGGCGGCCCAGGGCCAGTCGATGACCCAGACGACACCGTCCGCGTCGACGAGCAGGTTGTCGGCGCGGCAGTCGACGTGCGCCAGGGATCCTCCGTCGACGGCCGCCGCGGCGTCGCGTGCCGCCCGCGCCATCGCGGGGGCAGCGGCGACCACGTGCGCCGGGACGACGTCGGGGAAGCCTGCGGCGGCCATCCGGTCCCAGGCGCCGAAGTCCTCGACGAGGTCGTCCGCGACGCGCGGGAGCTGTGCGAGCGTCCCGGTGGCGGTCGGCAGCGTGTCGAGTGCGTCGAGCACGGCGGTGACGTCGAACCCGTCGCCCGCCGCGCCGGGGTGGTGTCCGTCCACGTCGTCGATGACGAGGGCGATCCAGTCGTCCCCGTCGACGGTCTCGCGCACGGTGTCGACCAGCCGAGGCGCCTGCACCGAACCGGGCAGGTGGCCCATGACCTCGGCCTCACGCTCGTGCATCCCGAAGCCGTCCGGGTTCCGCGACCGCGAGAGCGTCTTCACGAACGCTCGTCGACCGTCCGCGGTGACCACCCGGTCGGCGCCACCGGGGGAGTACCCGCCCGCCTGTGACTCGGCCCGCGCCACCGCACCCCCGAGCACTGTCTCGATGCGCTCCCGCAGGACTGCCGGCACATCGGTCCACGTCGTCCGCCCCATGCGGCCCACGGTACCTGAGGAGGCGTTCACAAACATGCACAATGGGAAAGATTGCGTATGCAGCAAAGGTGCTCATGGTGTAAAGTTGCAGAGTCTGCAAGGTTGACCCGCCGTCATCGGCCCGCCACGACGCCCCGGCGTCCCTCGCGACCACGACCACCACACGCACCCCTGAAGGACCCCCATGTCTACTGCCACCGCACCCGTCGAGGTGTCGCGCGGACGACAGAGCTCCCCGGCCGGCCAGCCGGGGAAGCCGATCATGTCGCACCGCCAGATCCTCCTCGTCATCTACGGCCTCATGGCCGGCATGTTCCTCTCGTCGCTGGACCAGACGATCGTCGGCACGGCCATCCGCACCATCGGCGACGACCTGCACGGTCTCGACCAGCAGGCCTGGGTCACCACGGCCTACCTGATCGCGTCGACGATCACCACGCCGATCTACGGCAAGCTCTCCGACGTCTTCGGCCGTCGTCCCCTCTACATCTTCGGCATCGCGGTCTTCATCATCGGCTCGCTGCTCTCGACCATGTCGACGTCGATGATCATGCTCGCCGCGTTCCGTGCCTTCCAGGGCATCGGTGCCGGTGCGCTGATGTCCCTGCCCCTCGCGATCATGGGCGACATCCTCGCTCCCCGCGAGCGCGCGAAGTACCAGGGGTACTTCCTGGCCGTCTTCGGCATCTCCTCGGTGATCGGTCCGCTCATCGGCGGGCTCTTCTCCGGCGCGTCGACCATCCTCGGCGTCACCGGCTGGCGCTGGGTCTTCCTGATCAACGTCCCGATCGGCATCGCGGCGCTCCTCATGGTCATCGCGTTCCTGCACCTGCCGAAGTTCGGCGACGCCAAGGCGAAGCCGCGCATCGACTGGTGGGGCGCGACCTCGGTCATCGTGACCCTCGTCCCGCTCCTGCTCGTGGCCGAACAGGGCCGCACCTGGGGCTGGGGCTCGGCCGCCGCGATCGCCTGCTACGTCATCGGTGCCCTCGGCCTGGTCGCCTTCCTCGTCATCGAGACGCTCATGAAGGACGACGCGATCATCCCGCTGAAGCTCTTCCGCTCCGGCGTCTTCTCGATGGCCACGATCCTCGGCTTCCTCGTGGGCTTCGCGATGTTCGGCGCCATGCTGACCATCCCGCTGTACCTGCAGATCGTCACGGGGCTCACCCCGACCGAGTCCGGCTTCGCGACCCTGCCGATGATCGGTGGGCTCATGATCGCCTCGATCGCCTCCGGCCAGATCGTCGCCCGCACCGGCAAGTACCGGATCTTCCCGGTGATCGGCACCGCGCTCGTCTCGCTCGGCTACGTCGTCCTGACGTTCATGACCATCGACAAGCCGCTCTGGTTCCTGATGATCGGCATGTTCCTCATCGGCCTCGGCCTCGGCCAGCTCATGCAGAGCATCACCCTCGCCTCGCAGAACTCCGTGCAGCCGCGTGACATGGGTGTGGCGACCAGCTCGGCGACGTTCTTCCGCCAGATCGGTGGGACGCTCGGCACCGCGGTGCTCCTGAGCGTCCTGTTCTCGATCATGCCGGCGAACATCCTGCACGCGACGGCCGACCAGAAGAACCTGACCGGTGCACTCGACGCGGCGCTCAACCCGACGGTCGCCAGTGCCAAGGCGAACCAGGGCGTCATGGACCAGATCTGGAACCCGATCGTCACCCCGATCAAGCAGCAGGTCCAGTCCGGGCTCGACCAGGCCACCGCGCAGGTGACCCAGGCCACGGCCGGCGCTCCCGAGGCCGTGCAGCAGCAGGCACTCACCGCCGCCGCCGACAAGGCCCACGCGTCCGTGCAGGACGGCAAGCTCGTCGTCGACTGGTCTGACTCGGCCCAGCGCACGTACTGGGTGGACGACCTCGCTCCGGCACTGTCGAAGCAGATCGACAAGGGCACGAGCGACAAGGGCTCGTCGAGCAGCGAGACGAGCGACACGTCCTACCTGAACGGTGCGGACGCCGCGCTCACCAGGCCCTTCATGACCGGGTTCAACTCGTCGGCCGTCACGGTCTACTGGGTCGGCTTCGCGGTCATCCTGCTCGCCTTCGTCCTGAGCTGGTTCTTCAAGGCGCCGCCGCTCCGCAAGAGCTCGGCCCTGCAGGAGCAGGCGGACAACGAGGGCACCGCTGACGACCTCGAGGTCCAGGCGGTCAAGGCCGCCGACACCATGGGCTCGCCGACCGCTCCCGTCACCGGTTCGATCCCCGTCCAGCGGGGCGCGTCGGACCGCTAGGCCGCACGGGGCCTCCCGCCACCGCGGGAGGCCCCGTCGTCCGTCCGAGGAGCCACCACGTGACCACCACCGAAGCCCCCGCCCCCGGCGACAGCGGCCTGCGGGAGCGCAAGAAGCAGCAGACCCGGGCCGCCATCCACCGGTCCGCGCTCGAGCTCGTCACTGATCGCGGGCTCGCCGGCGTCACGGTCGAGGAGATCTGCGCCGCCGCCGGCGTCTCGCCCCGCACGTTCTTCAACTACTTCCCCTCCAAGGGCAACGCCGCCCTCGGCCTCCCCGCGACCACCGTCCCGGGCCCTGCCCGCGCGACTTTCCTCGCCGGTGCGGGCACGCTCGTGTCCGACCTCTGCGACCTCGTCGCGCAGACCGTGACCCTGCCCGAGGACCGCCGCCGGATGAAGTCGCTCGTGCAGGCGCGGCCCGAGATGGTCCCGACGATGCTGCAGTGGATGGCCGAGGCCCGGTCGGCGATCGTCGAGGTCGCCGCCGAACGCACCGACGCCGAGGCGGCACGGACCGCCGTCACGCTCGTCATGGCCGCCGTCATCGAGGTCGCGCACCGGTTCTCGGTCGCGTCCCGCGACGAGCTGGCGGACCGGCTCCGCGGCGTGGTCGCGGAGATGGGGCGGCTCGCCGCCATCTGAGCAGCGCGACCACGTCCAGGAGGTGGGCCCCACCGGCCGGTTCCGGCGCGACGCGCCAGCGGCGTGGCGGCCGCGCCCGGAGGGACGGTGCGGGTCCGACCCGCACCGCGCCTCCTGTCTGTCTGCCTGCCGTCGCGTGCTGTCATCCGATCACTCACCGCGCATCGTGGCTGAAACATCCAGAAATTGAACCTTGACAGCAGAGACATCGGATGTTTCGATGAGTCCGTTCGGTCGACGGAGACCGAACGGGTAGGAGACACGATGAGCCGCATCACCGGTCTGCGCGTCCGCGACGTCCGGTTCCCGACCTCCCGGGACCACGACGGATCCGACGCCATGAACCCGGCGCCCGACTACTCCGCCGCCTATGTCGAGATCGCGACCGACGCCCTGGACGGCCACGTCGGCACCGCCTTCGTCTTCACGATCGGCCGCGGCAACGAGGTGCAGGAAGCGGCGATCGCCGCCCTCCGCGAGCACGTCGTCGGCGCGGACGCCGAGTCGGTCCTCGCGGACATGGGCGGGACGTGGCGCACGCTCGTCCACGACTCGCAGCTCCGGTGGCTCGGGCCCGAGAAGGGCGTGATGCACATGGCGATCGGCGCCGTGGTGAACGCCCTCTGGGACCTCCGGGCGAAGCGTGCCGGGAAGCCGCTCTGGGCGCTGCTCGCCGATCTCAGCCCGGACGAGCTCGTCGACCTGGTGGACTTCCGGTACCTCTCCGACGCCATCACCCCGGCCGACGCACGGGAGCTGTTCGAGGCCGCCGTGCCGCTCCGTGCCGAGCGCCGACGCCGCCTCGAGCACGAGGGCTACCCCGCGTACACCACCACCCCCGGCTGGCTCGGCTACGACGACGAGAAGCTCGCTCGCCTCTGCCGCGAGGCCGTCGACGAGGGCTTCACCCAGATCAAGCTCAAGGTCGGCGGGGACATCGACGAGGACGTCCGACGGCTCGGGATCGCCCGCGCCACGGTCGGTTCGGACATCCGGATCGCGATCGACGCCAACCAGCGCTGGGACGTCGACGAGGCGGTCACGTGGATCGAGCGGCTCCGCCCGTTCGACATCGCGTGGGTCGAGGAACCCACGAGCCCCGACGACGTCCTCGGACACGCCGAGATCGCCCGCCGCATCGCACCGATCCCGGTGGCGACGGGGGAGCACATGGCGAACCGGGTGATCGCGAAGCAGCTCATCCAGGCGGACGCGATGTCGGTGCTCCAGATCGACGCCACACGGGTGGCCGGCGTGAACGAGAACCTCGCGATCCTGCTCCTCGCCGCCAAGTACGGCGTCCGCGTCTGCCCGCACGCCGGCGGGGTCGGCCTGTGCGAGGCGGTGCAGCACCTCTCGATGTTCGACGCCGTCGCGCTCACCGGCGACCTCGACACCCGCTGCATCGAGTTCGTCGACCACCTGCACGAGCACTTCGTGACACCGGTCGACGTGCACGACGGCCGCTACTGGCCGCCCACCGCTCCCGGCGCGGGCACCGAGATGCACGCCGCCACGCTCGACGACCACGCGTTCCCCGACGGCCCGGTCTGGGCCGCCGTCGACGCGAGCGTCCCGGACGCCGTCCGCGTCGCCTGACGCACACCGACCCCGTCCGCGTCGCATGACGCACACCGACCCCGTCCGCGTCGCCTGACGCACCCCGACCCCGTCCGCGTCGCCTGACGCACCCCGATCGCGACGCCCGACGCCCCTGACCCGCACCACGTCCCTCCCGTACCGACCCTCACCCTGATCACCACGACGAAGTGGAGACTCCGATGCACCGACGCCGAATCGTCGCGGGGCTGGCGGCAGCCGCCGCCACCGCGCTCGTCCTCGCTGGTTGTTCCTCCGGCAGCAGTGCCGGCGGCAGCCAGTCCAAGGACGCCATGACCTGGTCCATGTGGATCGCCGGGAAGGAGGACAAGGCTGCCTGGCAGAAGGTCGCCGACACCGTGAAGAGCGAGGACGGCATCACCCTGACGATCCAGGGCGCCCCGTTCGAGAACTACTTCACGAAGCTCAGCACGCAGCTCAGCGCCGGCAGCGCCCAGTGCATCGTGAGCATGCAGTCGCTCCGCGCGGCGAACTACACGTCATCGCTCCTGTCGCTCGACGACCTCGCGAAGAAAGACGGCCTCGACCTGTCGGCGTACGACAGCACGGCACTCGACGGCATGAAGGTCGACGGCAAGCTCTACGGTCTGCCGTACGACACCGGGCCCATCCTGATGTTCTACAACAAGGACCTCTTCAAGCAGGCCGGCGTGGCAGACCCCGAGCCCGGGTGGACCACCGACGACTTCGAGCAGGCCGGCGAGGCGCTCAAGGCGAAGGGCATCACCGAGTTCGGATCGACCGTGGGCGACCTCAACCTCGAGTCGATGATCTACGGCTACAACGGCGGCCGGGTGATCACGAAGGCCGGCAAGATCGACGCCACCGACACGAAGTTCGCGGACGGCCTGGACTGGCTCGCGAGCCTGGTGAAGAAGGGCTACGCGACCCAGGCGTCGTCCGACGCGTCGACCCCCGGCAACGACTTCGCCGCCGGCAAGGTCGCGATGTACACGGACGGTCCGTGGTCGCTGATCAGCCAGAAGGCCAAGGTGAAGTTCGACCTCGGCGTCACGACGCTGCCGGCCGGGACCTCGGGCCCGTCGACCTTCGCCGCCGGTTCCGGCTTCGGTGTCTCGAAGCAGTGCAAGTACCCGGAGCAGGCGTTCAAGGCCGTCCAGACGATGACGAGCGAGAAGGTCCTGACGTCCCTCGCCGAGCAGGGGCGTGCCTTCCCGGCCCGGACCGCGGCGCAGGACGCGTGGTACTCCAGCGCCGGCATCGACGGGGCCGAGACCGCGCTCAAGGCGGCCCTCGCCAAGTCCTCGCCGCTCCCGGGCAACAAGCAGAGCGACCAGCTGGGCCAGCTCTTCACGCAGTACGCGCTCCAGGCGGTCAACGGACAGACGTCCGGCAAGGACACGATGTCCTCGATCGCCGGCCAGCTCGGCACGCAGTGACCGACGCGACCGACTGACGGACTGGAGGCGCGGGTCGACCCCGCCCCGCGCCTCCAGTCCGCCACCCCGACAGCAAGCACCCGCGAACGACGAGGAGGTCGTCGCATGACCACCATCCAGGATCCACCGGCGGTCCCCGCCGTCGCGACCGCGGTCGCG
>NZ_MJGR01000026.1:32527-61664 GCF_001865105.1 Curtobacterium sp. MCBA15_016 | reverse complement strand
GTCGCGACCGCGGTCGCGACGGGCACCGCGACGCCCCGGCCCAAGGGCGGTGACGCCGACGGCGTCGTCGGTCGGCGCTCGTGGTGGGGCGCCGCCTTCGCCGCGCCGCACTCGATCGGGCTGGTCGTCTTCACGGCGTTCCCGATCATCGCCTCCCTCGTCGTCAGCTTCATGAACTGGCCGATGCTCGGCGAGCGCAGCTTCGCCGGCATCGAGAACTACGCCAGGCTCTTCGCCGACCCGGTGTTCCGGACGGTGACGCTCAACACGGCCCTGTTCGTCGTGCTGTACGTGCCGCTCAACCTCGTCGTGTCGCTCGGGCTCGCCGCCTGGCTGACGCCGCGGATCGCCGGTCGACACGTCTTCCGTGTGCTGTTCTTCATCCCGACCATCACGCCGATCGTCGCGAACGTCGTGGTGTGGCGGATGCTCTACCAGCCGGGCGGCGCGATCGATGCCTCCCTGCAGTCGACGGTCGGCGTGCACGCGCCGAACTTCCTCGCCGACGAGCACTGGGCGATGCTCGCCATCGTCGCGATGAGCGTCTGGCAGGGCTTCGGGTACAACATGCTCATCTTCTCGGCGGCGCTCGACGCCGTGCCCGAGAACCAGATCGAGGCGTCGCAGCTCGACGGCGCGAACGCGTGGCAGACGTTCTGGGCGATCAAGTTCCCGCTCATCTCGCCGTCGGTGTTCTTCGCCACGATGATGACGCTGATCACCTCGTTCCAGGTGTTCGTGCAGCCGTTCGTCCTCACCAAGGGCGGACCGGGCACGGCGACGGAGACCCTCGTGCAGTACATCTACAACACGGGCTTCCAGAACCAGCAGCTCGGGCTGGCCTCCGCCGGTGCCTGGGTGCTGTTCGTCATCATCCTCGGGATCACGGCCGTCCAGTTCCTCGGGCAGAAGCGGTGGGTGCACTATGAGTGAGCTGACCAAGCCCCGCACGAGCGGGTTCACGACGTCGAACCGCACGGTCAACCCGCGGTCCGTGCCCCGGACCGCCTCGGCACCCCGGCCCGGACGGCTCCGGCACGCGATCGGCTACGCGCTCCTCTGCCTCGTCGCGCTGCTCTTCGTCTCGCCGCTCATCTACATGGTGGCGACGAGCCTCAAGCCGGCGGACCAGGTGTTCACCACGCCGCCGACGCTCTGGGGACGCTCGCTCGAGTGGGACAACTACGTCCAGGCGTTCACCTACCTGCCGTTCGCCCGCTTCATCCTGAACGGGATCTTCGTGGCGGCCGCCGGCACCGTGATCAACGTCGTCGTGGCCGTGCTCTCCGGGTACGCGTTCTCGCGGCTGCGCTGGCGGGGACGGAACACCGTGTTCCTGCTCTTCCTGGTGACGCTGATGATCCCGCAGGACGTCCTCGTCATCCCGATGTACGTGATGATGCAGGGCTTCGGGTGGGTGGACACCTTCCAGGCGCTCATCGTCCCGTGGGCGTTCACGGCGCTCGGCGCGTTCCTGATCCGGCAGTTCTTCCTCACCGTGCCGCAGGAGCTCGACGACGCAGCACGCGTCGACGGCGCCGGCGCCATCCGGACCTTCGTCTCGGTGATGCTGCCGCTCGCCCGGCCGACGATGGCCGTGCTCGCGGTCTTCTCGTTCATCTCCTACTGGAACTCGTTCCTCTGGCCGCTCGTCGTGGTCAACGACGTCGAGGCCCACGGCACGATCCCGCTCGGCCTGCAGCAGTTCTTCGGGCAGCAGGGGTCCGAGTGGAACCTCGTGATGGCGGCCTCGGTGATCTCGATGCTCCCCACCGTGATCCTCCTCGTCCTGCTGCAGAAGCACCTCGTCAAGGGCATCGTCACCAGCGGCCTCGGCGGCCGGTGACGTGCTGTACTCGTGAAAGGAACACTGGCCACATGACCATCACCGCACCTGCAGAGCCGCAGACCGCGACCGATCCCTCCGGCCTGCCCGCGTGGTTCACCCACGACCGGTTCGGCATGTTCATCCACTGGGGGCTCTACGCCCTGCCGGCACGGCACGAGTGGGTGAAGAACCGCGAGCGGATCACCGACGCCGACTACCAGAAGTACTTCGACCACTTCGACCCGGACCTGTTCGACGCCGCCGACTGGGCGCGACGAGCACGTGAGGCGGGCATGAAGTACGTCGTCCTCACCACGAAGCACCACGAGGGCTTCGCACTCTGGGACAGCGCACTGACCGACTACAAGTCCACGAACACCCCGTTCGGCCGCGACATCGTGCGCGAGTTCGTCGACGCCGTCCGCGCCGAGGGACTGCGGGTCGGCTTCTACCACTCGCTCATCGACTGGCACCACCCGGACTTCACGATCGACGGCGTGCACCCGAGGCGGGACGACGACGACGAGGCGATCGCCGCGTTGAACGAGGGCAGGGACATGGCGCGATACCGCGGCTACCTGCACGGGCAGGTGACGGAGCTGTTGTCCGACTACGGGCGGATCGACTACCTGTTCTACGACTTCTCGTACCGCGACAACGACCACGAGGACATCTGGGGCGGCAAGGGCCGCGACGACTGGGGCTCCGAGGAGCTGTTGGCGCTGACCAAGCGGCTCCAGCCCGGCATCATCGTCAACGACCGGCTCGACCTGCCCGGGGACATCGTCACGCCGGAGCAGTACCAGCCGGACAAGCCGATGGAGGTCGACGGCGTCCAGGTGCCGTGGGAGGCCTGCCAGACCCTCAACGGCTCGTGGGGGTACGACCGCGACAACCTGAACGTCAAGAGCACCGACCTGCTCGTACGCATGCTCGTCGACGGGGTCTCGAACAACGGGAACATGCTCCTCAACGTCGGGCCGACCGGTCGTGGCGAGTTCGACGGGGTCGCCCGGACGGCGCTCGCCGGGATCGGCACGTGGATGCACCAGCACGCGCGGTCGGTGTACGGCGCCGGGCCGTCGACGTTCCGGGCGCCGGCGGGCACCGTCTACACGCAGAACGGGAACCGGCTGTACCTGCACCTCTTCACGTGGCCGTTCGAGCACGTGCACCTCGCCGACCTCGCCGGCCGGGTCGAGTACGCCCAGCTCCTGAACGACGCGTCGGAGATCCACTACCGCGAGATCGCGCCCGGCACCCGGGCGCAGAACACCGGCCTCGGCGGGCAGCCCGCGGGGACGCTGACGCTCACCCTGCCGATCGTCCGGCCGGACGTGGCGGTGCCCGTGGTCGAGCTCTTCCTGCGCGACTGATGCAGCGCATCCTGACGAGGACCCGGCTGCGGGCGGGGAGCGAGGCGGCGTACGAACGCGTGCACGCCTCGGTCCCGCCCGCGCTGGCGGCACGGCTCCGCGCGGCCGGGGTGCAGGACTGGACGATCTGGCGGGACGGGCAGGACCTCGTGCACCTCGTCGAGGTCGAGGACTACCGGGCGATGCGGAAGGCGCTCGCCGACGACCCCGTGAACGCCGAGTGGCAGGCGGTCGTGAACCCGTTGCTCGAGGCTGCCGACGACTACTCCGGCAGCGACGACGGTATCCCCCGGGTGTGGTCGCTCGCGGACCAGGTGGACGCGTGACGGCCCCGGACCTCGACTGCGGACCGTTCTGGTTCGGCGGTGCGGGGATCGGCAACCTGCTGCGCGAGGTGTCCGACGACGAGGCGCGGGCCACGGTCGACGCCGCGTGGGAGGCCGGGGTCCGCGGGTTCGACACCGCGCCGCACTACGGGCTCGGGCTGTCCGAGCGGCGGCTCGGAGCGGCACTCGCCGAACGGCCGCGGTCCGAGTACCTGGTGTCGACGAAGGTCGGACGCCTGCTCGTGCCCGGGCGGGGCGACGGGGACGACCTGGACTCCGGCGGGTTCGCGGTGCCGGACGACCTGGTCCGGCAGTGGGATCCCTCGCCGTCGGGCGTGCGGCGGTCCCTCGACGAGTCCCTCGGGCGGCTCGGGCTCGACCACGTGGACATCGCCTACCTGCACGACCCGGACGTGTACTCGCTGCGGGACGGGTTGACCCAGGCGCTGCCGACGCTCGTCGAGCTCCGGGACGAGGGGGTCGTCCGGGCGGTGGGCGTCGGGTCGAACTCCGTCGAGGCCCTCGAGGCAGCGGTCTCCACCGGCATGTGCGACGTGGTCATGCTCGCCGGGCGGTACACGCTGCTCGAGCAGCCGGCGGCGTCGCTGGTCGCACGGTGCGAGGACCTCGGGGTCGCCGTGGTCGCGGTCGGCGTCTACAACTCGGGGCTGCTCGGACGGGACAGGCCGGACGCCTCGGCGACGTACGACTACGCGGCGGCGCCGGCGTCGCTGGTCGAACGGGCGAACGCGATCGCCGACGTGTGCGAACGGCACGGCGTCACGCTGCCGGAGGCCGCGCTCGCGTTCCCGCGCCGGGCGGCTGCCGTCCGGGCGATCGCCCTCGGTGCGCAGTCGGCGGAGCAGGTGCGCTCGAACGTCGCTCGGGCCGGTGCGACGGTGCCCGAGGCGCTCTGGGACGACCTGCGCACGGCGGGCCTGCTCGCCGCCTGACGCGGGCGCCGCGCCGCGCGGCGGCCGGGCGCCCCGGCGCCGATCGCCGGCGCACAACGAAAGTCACCCCGAACCACGCGGATGCGCGGTTCGGGGTGACTTCGGTTGTGCGCCGGGTCGTGCCCGGCCACGTCCGACTAGCGGGTGCGGGCGCTCCGGCCGGCGAAGCGCGTGTAGATGAACAGCACGATGACGGCGCCGATGATCGAGCCGATGATCCCGGCGGGCTGGAAGAAGCCGTCCATCGGGTCGTGCTGGAAGATCAGGAACCCGAGGAACCCGCCCACGAACGACCCGATGATGCCGAGCAGGATGGTCATGGGGATCGAGATGTGCTGCTTGCCGGGGACGATGAGCCGCGCGAGGGCGCCGGCGATGAGTCCGATGATGATCAAGCTGATGATGAGACCGATCACGGTTTCCTCCTCGTGGGTGCGGTTGCCGCGGCATGGTTGCCGGAGTCAGGGCCGACAACCGACCCAACTCGCACCTGCCTGGGAAGACTGCCGGGTTCAGTCGAGCGAGCGCCGCAGCCAGCGCTCCACACCCTCGACGTGCGCCACGACGAGCGCCTGCACGAGCTGGGGGTCGCGGCGACGGATGGCGTCCACGATCGCCGCGTGCTCGTCGAGCGTGCGCTGCACGGAGCCGTTCTGCGTCAGGCCGCGCCAGACCCGCACCCGGACGGTCTTGCTCGACAGTGCGTCGAGCAGGCCGGACAGGTACTGGTTGCCGCCGATGCCCGCGATCGTCGAGTGGAACTGCAGGTCGTGGGCGACGAGGTCCTCGACGCCGGTGTCCTCGCCGACGGACTGCATGAGCGCGTGCAGGTCGTCGATCTGCTGCTCCGAGGCGCGGGCGGTCGCGAGGACGGCGGACGCGGGCTCGAGGATCCGCCGGACCTCGAGCAGGTCCACGAGCGAGCGGTCGTGGTGCATGTCGACGACGAAGGAGACCGCCTCGAGCAGGACGGTCGGCTCGAGCGACGTCACGTACGTGCCGTCGCCGCGCCGGACGTCGAGCACGCGGATGAGTTCGAGGGCCTTCACCGCTTCGCGGAGGCTGTTCCGCGACAGCCCGAGGGACTCGCTGAGCTCCTTCTCGGGCGGGAGGCGCTGCCCGGGTTGGAGCTCGCCGCTCACGATCATCTGCTGGATGCGTGCGATCGCATCGTCCGTCAGCGACGCCACGTCACCACCTCCTGCTCGGCCACTCGCCCACGCGAGCCGACACGACGACGATAGTCGCGCCTCCAGGGCCCATCAGGCGGGCCGGAGCCGGAGCGCCTGCATCCCGCCGTCGACCGCGAGGTCGACACCCGTCGTCGACCGGGCGAGCGGGCTCGTGAGGTAGGCGACGGCCTCGGCCACCTCCTCGGGCGCGACGAGGCGTCCGTGCGGTTGGCGTGCCTCCAGGGCCGCCCGTTCCGCTGCCGGGTCGTCGGCGCGCTCGAGCAGCCGCGCGACCCAGGGGGTGTCCGCGGTGCCGGGGTTGACGGCGTTGACGCGGATGCCCTCCCGGAGGTGGTCGGCAGCCATGGCGCGGGTGAGGGCGGCGATCGCGCCCTTCGTCGCGGAGTACAGCGCGCGCTGGGGCAGCCCCGCGGTGGCGGCGATCGAGCAGGTGTTCACGATGCTCGCGGCGTCGGAGTCGCGGAGGTGCGGCAGGCACGCGCGCGAGAGCCGGACCGCGCCGAGCACGTTCACCTCGTACACGCGGCGCCACTCGTCGTCGGGGTTGTCCTCGACGGTGCCCTGTGCGCCGATGCCGGCGTTGTTGACCAGGACGTCGAGGCCGCCGAGCTGCTCGACGGCGTCGGCGACCGCTGCCCGGACGGACGTGTCGTCACCGACGTCGCAGCGGAACGACAGGGCGTCGTCCGCGGGCTGCAGGTCGAGCACCGCGACGGTCGCACCTCGGTCACGGAGCGCGACGACGATCGCGGCGCCGATCCCCGAGGCGCCCCCGGTGACGACGGCCCGCAGGCCCTCGTGGGTCCCGGCGGTCATGCTGCGCCCATCGTCTGGCGCTGCGAGCCGAGGCCCTCGGCGGTGAGTTCGACGACGTCGCCGGCCTGCAGGTACGGCGCACCGCTGCCGAGGGCGACCCCCGCGGGTGTCCCGGTGCTGATGACGTCGCCCGGGTACAGGACCATGAACTGCGACAGGTACCGGACGATCTCGGCCGGCCGGAAGATCATGTCCCGGGTGCTGCCGTCCTGCCGGAGCTCGCCGTTCACCCGGAGCTGCAGCGACAGGGCGTTCGGGTCGAGGCCGTCCGCCTCGAGCGCGGACGGCGTGACGAGCCAGGGGCCGAGCGGGTTGAACGTCTCGCAGGACTTCCCCTTGTCCCACTGCCCGCCGCGTTCGAGCTGGAACGCGCGCTCCGAGACGTCGTTGGCGATGGCGTAGCCGGCGATGTGCGTCGCGGCCTCGTCCTCGGACGCGCAGTAGCGCGCGGTGGTGCCGATCACGATCGCGAGCTCGATCTCCCAGTCGGTCTTCGTGCTGCCGCGGGGGACGAGGACCTCGTCGTCGGGGCCGATCACCGTCATCGGGTCCTTCATGAACACGATCGGCTCGGTGGGGATGTCGGCGCCGGTCTCGGCGGCGTGGTCGCGGTAGTTCAGGCCGATGCAGACGACCTTGCCGGGGCGGGCGACGGGCGACCCACGCCGGAGACCGTCGGCCCGGTCGATCACGGGAAGGTCGCCGGCGGCGCGGGCGTGCCGCACGAGGGCGCCGGGGCCGGGGTCGGACGCCAGGAAGCCACCGCTGATGTCACCGGTGAGGCTCCGGAGGTCGAGCACCTCGCCGTCGTCGTCGATCGCGACCGGGATCTCGTCGCCCGCCGGGCCAAGTCGTGCGAACCGCATCGTTCCTCGCTCTCCTGCTGCGCCGGTGCAGCGGAAACATCCTATGTCTGAGTCGAGGCTCCGGCAAGGTAGATCCGCTCGGCCGTCCCGCGGAGGACAGCGTCGCGCTCGGTCGGCGACAGGTCGGCGAGGGCGTCGCTCGTCGTGTGCAGGACCTCGGCGTAGTCGGCGGCGAGCGTCGACACCGGCCAGTCGGAGCCGAACAGCGAGCGCTCCGGGCCGAAGTGCTCGACGACCGCGCGGGCGTACCGGGCGACGGGCCGTTCCCGCCAGCCGGTACCCGCCTCGGTGAGCAGCCCGGAGACCTTGCACGCCACGTTGAGCCTGGCGGCGACGTCCCGCATCCGGTCCGGCCACGAGGGGTCCCCGGTGTCGATCGACGGCTTGCCGGCGTGGTCGAGGACGAACGACGCCTCGGGTACGGCGTCGACGAGGGCGAGGGCAGCGTCGTGCTCCCGGGCCCGCACGAGCAGGTCGAACACGAGGCCGGCACGCGCGACGGCACGGACGCCGCGGACGACCTCCGGCCGGGCGAGCCACCCGGGGTCGGGCTCGTCCTGTGCCTGGTGGCGGATGCCGACGAGCCGCTCGCCGCCCGGACCGGTCGACGCCGACGCCACGCGCTCGGCCACGTCGGGCGCGGTCAGGTCCACCCAGCCGACGACGCCCGCGACCGGCGCGGGCTGCGCGAGGAGCCAGGCGGTCTCGCCCGCGTCGTGCACCGCCTGCACCGCGATCGTCCGCGTGACGGAGGTCCCGGTGGTCGCCGCGCGCAGGTCGTCCACGTCGAACCGTCGCCGGATCGGGGCGACCGAGTCGTCCATCCAGGGGTAGGGACGGTCTGCCGGATCCCAGAGGTGGTGGTGAGCGTCGATGATCACGCCGCCATCATGCCCGATTCATCCGATGTCCGGGCGGGGGAAACGGCGCGAGCGCGCCCCAGCGCGCCCGGGCGTCAGACGACGCCGGCGGCCTCGAGCTCCGAGCGCAGTTCGGCGTCCGACGGCTCGACGAAGTGCTTCCCGTTCGGCAGCACGACGACGGGGATGTTCTTCCGCCCGCTGATCTCCTCGGCGCGGTCGGCCGCGGTCAGGTCCGCCTCCACGTCGACGTACTCGTAGTCCACCCCGAGGGTGTCGAGCAGCGCCTTGGAACGGCGGCAGTCGCGGCACCAGTCCGCACCGAACATCGTGACCTTGTCGAAGGATGCATCGCTCATGCCCAGAGAGTACGTCCGACGGGCCCCGCGCATTCCCGTGACCCCCGGCGCGGCAGCGGAGCACCATGGCTCCATGAGCCTGTCCACGGACGTCCGCGCCGCTCACCCGCACCACCGTCACGGCTGGTGGTGGAAGACCCTCCTCGTCGGGTTCCTGCTCTGGGTGGTCACGATCGTCGTCACGATCACGACGCTGAACACGAACCTCGTCCCGACGATCATCCTGCTCGGCAGCTTCCTCGTGCCCTTCACGGTGGTGCTGTTCGTCATCGAGCGGGTGACCGGAACGGTGAGCACGATGCAGCTCATCGTCGCGTTCTTCGTCGGCGGGATCCTCGGCGTCCTCGGGGCGTCCCTGCTCGAGGCGAACCTGCAGCAGGACGCCCTCGTGTACATCGTCGTCGGGTTCGTCGAGGAGTTCGTCAAGGGCGTCCTGCTGCTGTTCGTCGGGTGGCGGGTCCGCCCGAAGACGGCTCGGCAGGGAGCACTCCTCGGGGCGACGGTCGGTGCCGGCTTCGCCGCGTTCGAGTCGGCAGGGTACGCGTTCAACGCGGCGATCACCGCGCGGGGCATCGACCTGGTGTCCCTGCTGCAGACCGAGGTCGTCCGTGCGGTGCTGTCCCCGGTCGGGCACGTGCTGTGGACGTCGATCCTCGGCGCCGTCCTGTTCGGCGCCGCCCGTGGTCGCGACCGGTTCCGGTGGTCGTGGGCCCCGGTCGTCGCCTACGTGGGGGTCTCCCTGCTGCACGGGCTGTGGGACTCGAACTCGACGATCTCGACCCTGCTGGCGTTCGTCGTGACGGGGACGCCGTTCTCGGCGGCGCGGAACGGGGTCGTCCCGGCGTCGATCGCCGGCGTCGCGACGACCCTGTACGTGATCGGGCTCGCGATCGTGTCGGCCGTCGGGGTCGTGGTCCTCGTCACGGTGCTGCGCCGGCACCGACGGCTCGACCGGAGCGCGAACGCGCTCGCCGGCCGGCCGGCACCCTGGTCGTCGTCGTCGGTCGGCGACGGATGGGACGGCACGCCCCCGCCGCACGTCCCGCGCTGACGAGGCCCCCGGCCACCCGCCGGACACGGGCGCGCCACCCGGCCACCCGCCGGACACGGGCACGCCACCCGCTCGCCCTACGATTGGGGCATGCCGCCAGGAGCCGACCCCGAGACCCGCGCCTGGGCCTCGGCGGCCGTCCGGCGCTTCGCGGGCGCGACGAACCTCCTCGTCGCCGCGCGCCGCTTCCGCATCGTCGGCGGCGACCCCCGCGACACCGCGGCGCTGCGCTCCCTGCTGACGGGGCTCGGCGCCCGCGAGGCGCTGCCCCACGAACCCGTCGACCAGCTCTGGTGCGCCGGTTCGCCGGAGGACTCCACGCCGGTCATCGAGCGCGAAGCCGACCGTCCCCGGGGCGCGACCCTCGTCGTGGTCGACGCCGGACGACACCTCCCCGCCGTCGACGAGGACGCCTTCGGCCCGGTCTCGATCGCCCGCCCCGGTGTCCTCGGGGTGCCGATGACCTCGGACGACGTCTTCCTCGTCTCCACCGGCCGCGACCCCGAGGACGACCCCGCCGCCGAGGCCCGCCTGCGCTGGGCCCGCCGGTCGATGCCCGTGTCGCGAGCGGTCGCCGCCGAGCTCCGCGACGGGGGACTCCTCCGTGGTACCCGGATCGGCGTCGCGATGTTCCTCGAGCCGAAGACCGCCGTGTTGAGCCTGCTCCTCCGTGACGCCGGCGCCGAGGTCGTCGTCTACGCCCACGCCGACGAGACCGACGACGCCGTGGCCGACGCGCTCCGGGCAGCCGGGCTGACCGTGTACGCGAGCAGTGCCGCCTCGCTCCCCGAGCAGCGGGCCCTCGCCCTCGCGATGCTCGACACCCGGCCGCACATCCTGCTCGACGACGGCTCGCACGTGATCCGTCTCGCGCACCAGGAGCGCCCGGACCTGGTGCCCACGATGCTCGGCGCAGCGGAGGAGACGACGAGCGGCCTCCGCCCGCTCCGCACCATGGCGGCGCGCGGCGAGCTCGGCATCCCCGTCGTCGCGGTGAACGACGCCCGCACCAAGACCTTCTTCGACAACCGGTACGGCACCGGGCAGTCGACGGTGTTCGCGGTGCTCGACCTGCTCGACCGGCTCCCGTCCGGCACGCACCGCGTGCTCCCGGGAGGCACGGCGGTCGTCGCCGGGTTCGGCCACGTCGGCGAGGGGGTCGCCCTGGTGCTCACGGCACTCGGTCTGCGGGTGACGGTCGCCGAGACGGACCCGGTCCGCGCCCTGCAGGCGCTCTTCGCCGGCCACGCCGTCGCACCCCTGGCCGAGGCGGTGCAGGATGCCGACCTCGTGATGAGCGCCACGGGGGTCGCCGACACGGTCGACCTCCGCGCGCTGCGGTCGTGCGCGGACGGCACGGTCGTCGCGGTCGCGGGCGGCGTCGACCACGAGGTGGCGCTCGACGACGCCCGAGCGGCCGGCGCCGAGCGGGTCCCGGTGGGTCCGAAGGCCGAGCGACTCGTGTTCCCCGGTGCGGACGGCGGCCCGATCGTGCTCGACGGCGGCGGCTGCATCAACATCACCGCTGCCGAGGGCAACCCGATCGAGATCATGGACCTGTCCTTCGCCGCACAGCTCGGCGCCGTCCGGATGCTCCTCGAACGGGGCGACGAACTCGACCGTGCCGTCGTGCCGATCGACCCCGCGGTGGACGAGGCGACCGCCCGCGCGGCGCTCGCCGCGTTCGGAGCGCCAGCCGCGCCTCCCGTGCCCCTCGCCGAGCACCCCGCCGACCGTGAGCCCGACGTCCGGACCCGCCGTTTCGGAGACCCGTCGTGACCGCCGGGCACCCCGTCACCGTCCACTCGGCGCGCATCGTCGTGCCGATGACCGCGCCGCCCATCGCCGACGGCGCCGTCGCGGTGCAGGACGGCCGCATCCTGCACGTCGGCGACCGGTCGTGGGTCGTCGACCAGCTCGCCAGCTCCGGCGTGCCCTTCACCGAACGGCCGTGGCGAGGTGCCCTCCTCCCCGGTCTCGTGAACGCGCACTCGCACCTGCAGTACACCGGCATGGCCAGTGTCGGGCAGCGGCAGTACAGCGGTTTCGAGGACTGGGCCCGCGCGTTCAACGAGGACTACGCCGAGCCGCACGACTGGCACGCCGAGGCGGCAGCCGGCGCGACGTCGTCGATCCTCGCCGGTGTGACGAGCATCGCCGACGTCGTCACGGACATCGAGGCGTCGACCGTGCTCGCCGAAGCGGGCCTCGGCGGCATCGCCTACTGGGAGGTCATGGACTGGGAGAACGCGGCCTGGCAGTCCCACGGCCGCGACCAAGTGCTCGCCGAACTCGAGCGGATCCCGACGGACCCGGGCGCCGGGCTCTCCCCGCACGCGCCGTACTCGCTCGACGTCGCCCCGCTGCTCGAACTGCCCGACATCGTGCGCCAGCGCGGCCTCCGGCTGCACCTGCACCTCGGCGAGGCCGCGTTCGAGGGTGAGCGCGTCGCCCTCGGGCCGGTGCCCGGGCTCGAGGGCGTCGACGGCGTCGGCCACGGCAACGACTGGCACCTGGCGAACGTGCCGTCCTTCCGGGCCATGCGCGCGCTCGGCTTCGGTGCGAGCGCGACCGCGTTCGTCGACCGGCTGGGCGTGCTCGGCCCCGACTGCCACATCGCGCACGGTGTGTACATGACCGCCGCCGACCGGGCACTGCTGCGCGCGCGGGGGACCGCCGTCGCGCTCTGCCCGCGCTCGAACGCCGTCATCGGGCTCGATCCGCCACCCGTCGCCGACTACCTGCGCGAGGGCAGCCCGATCGCGATCGGCACGGACTCGCTGTCGTCGTCGCCGTCCCTCGACCTGATGGCCGACGTCACCGCGCTGCACCGGATCGCCCGGTCGCAGGGCTACGGGCACCGCGACCTGCACGAACGACTGCTCGCCGCGGCGACCCTCGGCGGCGCGCACGCCATGGGGCTCGCCGTCGGGCCGGACCGGATCGGGCACCTCGCCGTCGGGGCACGCGCCGACCTGGCCGTCTTCGACGTCGACGCCCGGACCGTGCCGGACGCCCTCGCCGAACTCGTCGAGGACGGTGCCGGCCGTGCCGTCGCGACCGTGGTCCGCGGTGTCGTCCGGGCCGTCGACGGTGCGCTGACCGGCCCGCCCGCCCCACCTGATCGTTCCTTGGAGGAATCATGACCGAGACCGCACCCCGCCCGGGCATGGCCGCCCGTCGCACCGTCGACGGAACCCTGATCGAGTGGCTCGACGTGCCGAAGCGCGCCGTCGCCCTCGGCATGGAGCCGCACCCCGAGGGCGGCTGGTACGTCCGCACCTGGACCTCGCCCGCGACCGTGTCGACGCCGGCGGGTGACCGGCCCGCCGCGACCCTGATCCACTTCCTGCTGCCCCCGGGTGAGGCCTCGGCCTGGCACCGGGTCACGAGCGACGAGATCTGGATGTGGCACGGGCCGGACAGCGTCGACCTGCAGCTCGGTGGCGACGGCGACCAGCCCGAGCCCGGGGCGACGATCACGCTCGGCCCGGACGCCGGGCGCGACCGGGTGAACGACGCGCAGGCGTTCGTGCGCGGCGGCGTGTGGCAGCGGACCCTGCCGGGCGACGGCGAGGTGCTGCTGAGCTGCCTGGTGTCGCCCGGGTTCTCGTTCGACGACTTCACGCTCGCCGAGTAGTCGCGAGACATCCGTTTCGCGTTGGTATCCCAGCGCGAAGTACACTTCGTCCTGCCCCCACCCCCTCGCACGAAGGCCCGACCGTGACCCGATCCCTCCGTCTCACCATCGCCGTCGCGACCGCTGCGGTCGCCGCACTCGCGCTCTCGTCCTGCTCGGCGGGAGGCAGCGGCAACGCCGACGGCACCGTCACCGACGGCAAGCTCACCATCGCGACCGGGCAGCCCGCGTACTCACCCTGGGTCGAGGACAACAAGCCGCAGTCCGGCAAGGGCTTCGAGGCCGCCGTGGCCTACGCCGTCGCGAAGGAGATGGGCTACGACAAGTCGGACGTCGTGTGGAAGCGGAGCACCTTCGACAGCGCCATCGCTCCCGGCCCGAAGGACTGGGACCTCAACGTCCAGCAGTTCTCCATCGACGCCAAGCGCAAGAAGGCCGTCGACATGTCGAGCGCGTACTACACGACGACCCAGGCGGTCGTGACGACGCAGTCCTCGAAGGCCGCCGACGACACCACCATCGCGGCGCTGAAGCAGGACGCGATCGGTGTCGCGACCGGGTCGACGAGCATCCAGAGCGTGAAGGACGTCCTCGGGGTCACCCCGCAGGTCTTCAACTCGAACGACGACGCCGTCCTCGCGCTCAAGTCGGGCCAGATCGACGCGATCGTGACCGACCTGCCGACCGCCTTCTACATGTCCGGCGCGCAGCTCGACGGCAAGGGCACGGTCTCCGCGCAGTTCCCGTCCGACGGCACGGGCGACCAGTTCGGCTTCGTGCTTCCGAAGGACTCCGAGCTGACGAGCAAGGTCGACAAGGCGCTCAAGTCGCTCAAGGCCGACGGCACGCTCGAGGACCTGCAGACCAAGTGGCTCTCCTCGGAGACCGACACCCCCGTCCTGAAGTAGCCGCATGACCGTTCCAGCAGGCGCCGGCACCCCGGTGGCCGCAGCCGCGCCGAGCCAGGTCGAGCTGGAGCGTCGGCTCTACCGTCGGCAGCGCGGACGCCGGTCGATCGTGGTGTCCGTCGCGTCGACGCTCGTCGTGATCGCCGTCGTCTACTTCGGCGTCGTGAACACCCCCGGCTGGGCCGCGGTCCAGCAGTCGTTCTTCGATCCGCAGACCGCGATCGACTCGTTCCCGTCGATCCTCGAGGGCCTCTGGCTGAACATCCGGATCCTGTTCTTCAGCGCCATCGGCGTCGCGGTGTTCGGCACGCTGCTGGCGGTCGTCCGGGGCCTGCGGAGCCCGGTGTTCTTCCCCCTGCGGATGCTCGCCACCGGCTACACCGACCTGTTCCGCGGTCTGCCGCTCATCATCGTGCTGTACCTGGTGGGCTACGGGATCCCCGGCCTCGGGATCTTCCCGCGCCTCCCCGCCGAGGTCTGGGGCACCATCGCGATCGTCCTGACCTACTCGTCGTACATCGCCGAGGTGCTCCGCGCCGGCATGGAGGCCGTGCACCCCTCGCAGCGCCTCGCCGCCCGGTCGCTCGGGCTGTCGCACGCGAAGACCCTGCGCCTCGTCGTGCTGCCGCAGGCGATCCGCAAGGTCACGCCCGCGCTCATGAACGACTTCGTGTCGATGCAGAAGGACGTCGGTCTCGTGTCGATCCTCGGCGCGGTGGACGCGGTCCGCTCCGCGCAGATCGCCCAGGCCGAGACCTACAACTTCACGCCCTACTTCGTCGCCGGACTGCTCTTCGTCGTGATCAGCCTGCCGCTGATCCGCGTCACGGACGCGATCGCGCGTCGCCAGCAGCGGCGCGAGCAGATCGGAGGGACCGTATGACGGGCCAGGAGGCGCGGCTCACCCCCGACACGTCGGCCGCCGTCCTCGAGCTGCGCGGGTTGCGCAAGGCGTTCGGCGAGCACGAGGTCCTGCGCGGGATCGACCTGACGGTGCACCGACACGAGGTCATCTGCGTCATCGGGGCCTCGGGCTCCGGCAAGTCGACGCTCCTCAAGACGGTGAACCTGCTCGAGGGCATCGACGACGGCGAGATCCTGCTGCAGGGCACGGACATCGCCGATCCCCGCATCGACGTCGACGCCACCCGGGCCCGGATCGGCGTCGTGTTCCAGCAGTTCAACCTGTTCCCGCACATGAGCGTGCTCGACAACGTGACGCTCGCCTCCCGGCAGGTGCACGGCGTCGGCAGGGCGCAGGCGGAGGAGACCGCCCGGCGGCTCCTCGGGCGGATCGGCCTCGCCGACTTCGCCGGGGCCTACCCGGACCGGCTCTCCGGCGGGCAGCAGCAGCGCGTGGCGATCGTGCGCGCGATCGCGTCCGACCCCGAGCTCCTGCTGCTCGACGAGGTCACGAGTGCCCTCGACCCGCAGCTCGTCGGCGAGGTGCTCGACCTGGTGACCGAGCTGAAGCGGCAGGGCTCGACGATCCTGATGACCACGCACGAGATGCACTTCGCGCGGAACGTGGCCGACCGGATCGTGTTCCTGCACCAGGGCGAGGTCGTCGAGCAGGGTGCCCCGGCCGAGGTCCTCGACGCCCCGCAGCACCCCGCGCTCGTCGAGTTCCTCGCCCGCGTCCACGCCTGACGCGCCCGCCCGGGGCTCGAGCGCCGCGAGCGCGACCACCTACGCGACGGGGGCCGGTGTGGCGGGGGCGAGCCGCGCCTCCAGGCCGTCGTCGGCGACCGTCTCGGGGACGTGTGCCGAGCGTCCAGCGGGCAGGAACGCCGCGACGACCGCGCTGACCGCGACCACGGCGGCACCGACCAGCACGGCGGGCTGGGCCGCGTCGACGTAGCCGGTGGGGGTGAGCTCGCCGCCGGCCCCGGTGAAGACGGCGGTCAAGACGGCGATCCCGAGCGCGACGCCGATCTCGCGCAGCGTCGAGTTCGCGCCGGAGGCCTTCGCGTGGTCGTGCTGCGGCATCCGTGCGAGCACCGCCGTCGAGATCGGACCGAACACGGCGCCCATCCCGATGCCCGCGAGCAGGAAGCCGGGCAGCAGCGTCGTGAAGGTGACGTCGGCGGCCATCGTCCCGGCGATCCAGAACAGTCCGGCGGAGAGGAACACCATGCCGCCGGTGATGAGCAGCCGCGTGCCGACCCGGGGTGCCACGATGCCTGCGAGCGGGGCGACGACCATCGGCGCGAGGGTCCAGGGCATCGTCCAGACGCCGGCCTCGAGCGGGGTGCGACCCTGCACGACCTGCAGGAACTGGATGAGGATGAACACCGAACCGAACGCGCCGAACGAGAACGTCATCGCGACGACGTTGGCGAGGGCGAAGCTCCGGTCGCGGAAGAACCGGAGGGGCAGGAGCGGTGCGCTGGTGCGGGCCTGCCAGAGCACGAACGCGACGAGCAGGACACCGCCGCCGACCAGGCCGGTGAGCACCTCGCCGCTCGTCCAGCCGGCGTCGTTGCCGCGGACGACCCCGAAGACGACGCCGAGCACGCCGAGGCCGGCGAGCAGCACGCCCACGACGTCGGCGCGGACACGGGCTCCGCGGGTGTTCGGCAGGGCGAAGAGGGCCAGCGGGATCGCGATGATGCCGACCGGGACGTTGAGCCAGAAGATGGCCTCCCAGCTCCAGCCCTCGACGACGGCGCCCCCGATGAGCGGGCCGAGGGCGACGCCGAGGCCGGAGATGCCGCCCCAGACGCCGATGCCGACGGTGCGGAGCCGGTCGGGCACGCTCCCGACGAGCAGGGTGAGGGAGAGCGGCATGATCGCGGCGGCGCCGGCGCCCTCGATCGCACGCCAGACGATGAGCGAGGTCGGGTCGGTGCTCACGGCGGCGAACGCGGAGGAGACGGTGAAGACGGCGATGCCGGCGACGAACAGGTGCCGGCGGCCGAGCCGGTCGCCGAGGCCGACGGCCAGGAGCATCAGCGCGGCGAACGCGAGCGTGTAGGCGTTGGTGATCCACTGCAGCTCCTCGACGGAGGCGCCGAGGTCGGCGTGCACGGCGGGCAGCGCGCTGGTGACGACGAGGTTGTCGAGCGTCGCCATGAACATCGGGAGGGATGCGGCTGCGATGGCGAGCCAGACCGGGATGCGTCGTTCCATGGTGGGGATCCGTTCCGTTTGGTAATCGGATGATTACTTACGAAGGGCGACTCTAGTAATCGACTGATAACCTGTCAACCATGACTTCCCCGGCATCTGCACCGGCACCGGCGACGGCCGTCCGCATGCCCGCTGCGCAGCGTCGCGCGATGATCCTCGAGGCGGCACGCGGGCTCTTCGGCAGCCAGGGCTACAACGGCACGACGACCGACCAGATCGCGGCGGCAGCCGGCATCAGCCAGCCGTACGTCGTGCGGATGTTCGGCTCGAAGGAGGCGCTCTTCCTCGAGGTGTTCCGCGACACCCTCGACATCCTGCTCGACGCCTGGCGCGAGACCCTCGCCCACCTCGGGCCCGACGACACCCCGGCGCACGTCATCGGCGAACAGTTCGTCGACCTCGCCGCCGAGCGCGGACTGCACACGCTCCTGCTGCAGGGCTTCGTCTCCGGGGCCGAACCGGCGATCGGTGCCGCGGCCCGGGCCGGGTTCCTCGAGATCTACCGGTTCCTGCGCGACGAGGCCGGGATCGCCGACGACCAGGTCCAGGGGTTCCTCGGCAGCGGCATGATCTTCGCGATCATGCTGGCGATCGACATGCCCTCGCGGTTCGACGAGGACCCGGACGCGGCCGACCTGCTCCGCGCGACGTTCGGCGCGAAGTGCGGGCAGGTGCTCGACCTCGTCCGGGGCCAGCGGGCCGGGGCCGGGGGCGCGGGCGCTGCGGGCGCCGCGGGCGCCGCGCGCGCCTAGGGCGTCAGCAGCACCTTCCCGACGACCTCGCCGTCCCGGACCCGCCGGTGCGCCTCGGCGGCCTCGGCGAGCGGCAGGACCGAGTCGATGACCGGGCGCACCCGACCGTCCGCGACGAACGGCCAGACGTTGTACCGGACGGCCTCGACGATCGCGGCCTTCTCGTCGAGCGGCCGGGCACGCAGGGTCGTCGCACTGATCGTCGCCCGCTTCCGCATCATCGCGCCGAGGTCGAGCTCGCCGGTGCGGCCGCTGCCCGAGGCGATCACGGCGATGTGCCCGTTCGGCGCGAGGACCTCGATGTTCCGCGCCAGGTAGTCCGGCCCGACGACGTCGAGCACCACGTCCACGCCACGGCCCCCGGTGAACTCGAGCGCCCGTGCGACGAAGTCCTCCGAGCGGTGGTCGACCACGAGGTCCGCGCCGAGCTCCCGGGAGGCCTGCACCTTCCGCTCGCCCCCGGACGTCGCGATCACCGTCGCTCCGAGCGCCTTCGCCCAGAGCACCGCGTGCGACCCCATGCCGCCGGTGCCGCCGTGCACGAGCAGGGTCTGTCCGGGTCGGAGCCCGGCGAGCATGCCGACGTTCGAGTATACCGTGCACGCGGCTTCCGGCAGCCCCGCGGCCTCGACGAGGTCGATCCCCTCCGGCACCGGCAGCACCTGGGTCTCCGGGGCGACGACGAGTGCCGCGTAGCCGCCGCCGGACAGCAGTGCGCAGACCCGGTCACCGACGGCGAACCCCTCGACGCCGTCGCCGAGTGCGCGGACGGTGCCGGAGACCTCGAGGCCGAGGACGTCCGACGCCCCGGGAGGCGGCGGGTAGTTGCCGGCCGCCTGCTGCAGGTCGGCGTTGTTCACCCCGGCGGCCGCGACCTCGATGAGGACCTCGCCGGCTCCGGGGACCGGGTCGGGGAGGTCGTGCAGGTCGAGGGTGCCGTTCTCGGAGGTGATCGCTCGCATGCCCCGACGCTACGCGTCACGAGCAGGGCGAGGAACCTCTAGCATGTGATATTCTTATGTCACACCTGCGTGGAAGAGAGAGCACATGACGACACCGATCAACGCCTTCTGGTGGTCTCCCCGTCGGGATCTCCGCACGCTGGCGCACGAACTCCGTGACCACGCCCCCGCGTGGTCCAGGCTCGCCCTCGGGCGCGGGCGCGCGTTCACGAACCACGGGGACGAGCTCTCGGAGCTCGTCCTCACAGAGGCCCTCGGACGGCGCGTCCGCTGGGCGCCACTCGGCCGTGAGGACGTCGTCGCGATCGGCAGCGCGATCGTGCCGTACCTCACGCGCGGTGGCGTCGGCCAGATCTGGGGGACCGGCCTGCACACGCCGGACATCCCCGCAGACCGTGCGGCTGCCGTCCGCGACCGCGTCCTCGCGATCCGCGGACCGCTCGCGCGGGCGGCGCTCGGCCTGCCGGAGTCCACCCAGATCGGCGACCCGGGACTCCTCGTCCGGTCGCTCCGTCCGGGCCTGCCCCGGGATCGCCGTCGCGGCACAGTGCTCGTCACGCACTTCACGTCCCACATGACCGCGATCGAGCGGCGGACGATCTCCGCGATCTGCTCGACCGGGGTGCGCCTCCTCCCGGCGACCCTGACGCCCGCCGACATGCTCGCCGAGCTCGGTGCGGCGGAGCACGTGATGAGCTCCGGCATGCACGGCGTGATCCTCGCGCACGCGCTGCGGACGCCCGCGACCCTCGTCTCGCTGAAGTCTCCCGCCGCCACCGAAGCGGCCTTCAAGTACCGCGACTACCACCAGTCCGTCGGCCTCGACGTCCACCCGACCCCGTGGACGAGCGTCCTGGACGCCGACGGGCGTCACGCTGCGAGGGAACGTGGCGAACGAGACCTCGCGATCGCCGACGCCCGGATCGACGAACTCGTCGAGGGGCTCTTCCGTTCGGCCGCGCCGCTCCGCAGCGGGCACTGAGCGACTGCACCGGGAACGCGGCCCACCTGTGGATCTCCCATGTAGCCTCGACGCGGATCCGCACCCCGTCCCGGGGTCGCGGGCACGACTCCGGGGGGACCCACCACCATGCGCACCAAGCTCGTCTCGCTCACCACGGCCGCCATCGCCGTCGCACTCCTCGCCGGCTGCTCCGCCGGTGACTCCGGCTCGGACGCCACGACCGCCGCCAAGTCGACGCCGACCCAGACCAAGGCCGAGGCCTGCAAGCTGTTCACGAACGAGGTCACCGACGCCACGAAGGGCATGCAGATGCAGCTCACCGAGCTGCAGAGCGACCCGCAGGCCGCGATGGCGAAGCTCGACGAGTTCGACGCCACGCTCGAGGACAGCGCCGACAAGGTGACCAACACCGAGGTGAAGCCGAAGACCGACGCGTTCGCGGGCGCCTTCTCGGACTTCGTCGGCATGACGAAGGACCTCGCGGCCTCGAAGGACCCGTCGGCGCTGTCCAGCTCCGGCTTCACCGAGGGGCTCCAGAAGCTGGAGACGACGGGCAAGGACTTCCAGGAGGTCTGCCAGTCCTGACGCGCGCCGACGCGTGATCGCGACCCGCGCCTCCAGGGCAGTCCAGGAGGCGCGGGTCGCGTCGTCTACGCGGCCGCCGGTTGCGACGCGTCCAGTCGGGCCACGTCCTCGGGACGGAGCTTGACGGTCGCGGCCGTCACCGAGTCGAGGATCGACTGCGGGCGCGACGCCCCGGGGATGGGGACGACGACGTCGCTCTTCTGCAGCTCCCACGCCAGCGCGACGACCTGCGGGCTGACGCCGCGGTCGCGGGCGATGTACGCGAAGTCCTCGTACGCGGTGCCGAGCTCCGCGGCGTTCGCGATGCCGCCGAGGGGGCTCCACGGCAGGAACGCGATCCCGAGCTCGTCGCACAGCGCGAGTTCCGGTTCGCTCGAGCGGAACTTCGGCGAGAACTGGTTCTGCACCGAGGCCAGTCGGCCGTCGAGGACCTCGTTCGCCGTCCAGATCTGGTCGGGGTCGGCGTTCGAGATGCCGGCCATCCGGATGACGCCCTCGTCGAGGAGCTCGGCGAGCGCACCGATCGAGTCCGCGTAGGGCACCGCCGGGTCCGGACGGTGGAACTGGTAGAGCCCGACGGCGTCCACGCCGAGGCGCTTCGCGGATGCCTTCGCCGCTTCCTTGAGGTACTCCGGACGGCCGTTCTGCGCCCACGGGCCGGGCTCGGGCCGGAGGTGCCCGCCCTTCGTGGCGATGAGGACGTCCGAGGTGTCGCCGTGGAACTCCCGCACGGCCTTCGCGATGAGCGACTCGTTGTGCCCCACCTCGTCGTGGGCGGCCAGGTGGTACGCGTCGGCGGTGTCGATGAGCGTGACGCCGGCCTCGAGCGCGGCGTGGATCGTCGCGATGGACTGCCGCTCGTCCGGACGCCCCTCGATGGACATGGGCATCCCGCCGAGTCCGATGGCACTGACCGACACGTCTCCGATGACTCGTTGCTTCATGTCCCCAGCATGCGCCGGGAGGGACGGGTCGTGTCCAGGGTCAGCGCCGTGCCCAGGCGGGGGCGTGCTCGGGGAGCGGTCCGAAGGCGATCCCGCGCGCGTAGAGGCCGCGGACCGGCGGCACGTACCGGGCGAGCAGGACGGGGAGCCGCGGCGGGCCGGCCTGCAGGGCCCCGGCGAAGGCCCGCTCGAACACCACGCGGTGCAGGAACGCCTGGGCGGTCTGGACGACCACGGCCGGCGGGGTGCGCCGCCGCTGCACCGCGGCGAGGGCACGGTCGAGGTCCGCGCCGCGGAGCCCCCGTCCGAGCGCCGGCGCCAGGATCGCAGCCGTCGCGACCGCGTCCTGCACCGCCAGGTTGATGCCGACGCCGCCCGCCGGGGACATGGCGTGCGCCGCGTCGCCGATGCAGAGCAGCCCCGGACGCCACCACCGGGTGAGCCGGTCCATCCGGACGTCGAGCACGTGCACGTCGTCCATCGACGCGATCGTGTCCACGCGGCCCGCGAAGTCCGGTCGGAGCCGCGCGACCCGGGCCCGGAAGGCCTCGACCCCGGCGGCGCGGAGGGCCGCGTCCGACCCCTTCGGCGCGAAGTACGCGACCTGGTGGTAGTCGGGCCGCGGGAAGCTGAGCAGGACGTCGGTGCCGGAGAACGCCGGGACGAGCGCGGTCGTCGCGTCGCCGGGCTCGCGGGGGAGCCGGAACCACCACGTGTCGAACGGCACCGGGAACGACCGCGGGTGCAGGCCGGCGGCGCTGCGCAGCACCGAGTCACGGCCGTCGCAGGCGATGACGACGTCGGCGCGGAGTTCCTCGGTGCCGCCGTCCGGATCGCGGTACGGCGCCAGGTGCACGCCCGTCACGACGCCGTTCTCCTCGATCGTGTCGGTGGCCGCGAGACCCATCGTGATCTCGAACGAGGGCTCCTCGCGGGCGGCGGTGACGAGCAGGTCGAGCAGGTCCCACTGCGGCACCATCGCCACGTGGTCGTACGGCGGGCGCAGGCGCGAGAAGTCGCCGAGGAGCGCGCGCGAGCCGTCCGGCAGCGGCAGGGAGAAGTCGTCGAGGCGTGACTGCGGCAGGGCGGCGAACCGCTCCCCGAGCCCGAGCTCGTCGAGCAGCCGGATCGTCGAGGCGTGCACGGTGTCACCGCGGAAGTCCCGGTTGAAGTCGTCGTGCTTCTCGATGACCCGGACCGCGATGCCGGCACGGGCGAGGAGCAGGCCGAGGACGACCCCGGCGGGGCCGCCACCGACCACCGCGACCGTCGTCCGCGAGACCGTCACCATGCCCCGGACGCTACCCCGGTCCGGGCCGCAGGCGTCAGGCGGTGGCCGAGACCGACGAGGACGCCGAGCCGCCGTCCGCAGCTCCCGCGAAGACGACGCCGCCCCACGTGATGACCACGATCGCGAGCACGAAGCCGATCGCGGCGATCCACCACGACGTCCGACGGCGGATCCACGCGCCGATCGACAAGACGATCGTGGCGACGCCGATCACGAACGCACCGCCGACCGCGATCGCGGTCCCACCGATGTAGCCACCCGGGGTGCAGCCGGTGGCGGCGTCGCACGTGGCCGTCGCCGAGATGACGGCGATGATCCCGACGACCGCGGTGACGACCGTCATGACGGCGCCGAACGCCAGGAGCAACACGGTCGAGATCCGGTCGGCGAGCTTCCCCGGCGGGAACAGCGTCGAGCCGCCCTGCTCCCACGTGGCCCGCTGGGCACCGGTGGGGTCGGAGGGTGAGGACTGCGGCGGACCGCCGGGCACGTTGGACCAGGTCATGGGTGCAGTCCTACCGCGCCTCGACGCCGAACGCCTGTGCGAGGCGCTGGATCTTCTGCGCGCGACCGAGTCGGGGCAGGTCGGAGCCGTCGCGGATGACCCGGCCGCGGGCCTCGAAGTCGTCGAGGAAGTCCTGCGCCCAGGCGACGTCGGTCGGCGTGGGGGAGATGACCTCGTTGATGACGGGCAGCTGCTCGGTGTCGAGGCACAGCTTGCCGGTGAGCCCGAGCGAGACCGCGACCTGCGACTGCTCGCGGAGGATCGGGTGCGACGACCCCACCGTCGGGCCGTCGATCGGGCCGGGCAGGTCGCCCACGCGGGAGGCCACGACGAGCTTCGACCGCGGGTACGCCATCGCGAGCGTGTCCGCGCTCGTCCCGGTGTCCCGCCGGTAGTCGCCGGAGCCGAACGCCAGCCGGAACGCCCCCTGCGCCTTCGCGATCGACACCGACTCCTCGATGCCCAGGGCCGACTCGACCAGGGCGATCACCGGGGTCTGGCCGCCGAGTCGGTGCCACGTGTCGGTGACCTGCGCCGGGGACTCGGTCTTCGCGAGCATGACGCCCTGCAGCCCGGGCAGCCCGCGGAGCTCCTCGACGTCGTCCGCCCAGAAGTCCGTCGTCACGTCGTTGATCCGCACCCAGGCCTCGCCGCCGCCGGCCAGCCACGCGGCGACGCCCTGGCGGGCCGACGGCTTGGCGGCGGGGTCCACCGCGTCCTCGATGTCCAGGATGATCTGGTCGGCACGGGACCGCTGCGACTTCTCGAACCGATCGGTCGCCGTGCCGGAGACGAGGAGCCACGAACGGGAGATCTCGGCGGGGACCGATCGACGCCGGTTCGGTGCGGGAGCGGACTCCGGCGCGGGGGTGGGGGGAGCGGTGCGGTCGTCGATGGCCATGCCCCGTTGGTACCACACCGGCGCGCCCGGTCGCGCGTCGGCGGGGGCCGGAAAGTCCGAAACCTCGGTTCATTGCCAGAGTGCCAGCCCGCTTCCGCCTACAGTGTCGGATGTGTGGCGAGCGGACAGGGTGACCGACGGCGAGGACGACGTGAACGACGACGTCCCCGTCGAGGGCGCCGACGCGCCCGCGGACGGGCGCGACGGACAGCAGGACGGACGCGACGGACAGCAGGGGGAGCAGGACCGACGGGGGCAGCAGGAAGAGACCGCCGTGACGGACGAACCCGACCGCACCCTGCGCCCGGAACTGCAGCTCACGAGTCCGCAGGCGATCAGCCTGGGTGATCCGCGCCTCCAGGCCGGCAACGCCGCCGAGCCCGCCTGGGACGTCTGGCGCAAGCAGCTGACCGGCGTCGGCGGCACCAGCCCCCTCACGCACTTCGCCGACCACCCCCGGGCCCGCATCGAGCTCTCGACGACGCACCCGGGCGGCCTCGCGCAGTTCATCACCGGCAAGACGACGCTGCTGTCGAGCCTGATCCGTGACGAGGTGGCACTCCGGGCCGCCCGCATCGCCGCCGGTCACGTCGAGGCCAAGGGCACCGAGCTGTCCACCGTGCGCGGCATCGACGCCGTGAAGCTCGGCATCGGCATGGCCGACTGGCAGCACGGCGACGAGCAGTTCCGCGGCCCGGTGCTGCTGCGCCCGCTCGCGATCCGTCGGCACGGCCGCGACTTCGAGGTCCGCCTGCTCGGCGAGCCCGTCCTCAACCCCGGCCTCGCCGACGCGCTGCACGAGCAGTTCGGCGTCATCCTCGACGCCCAGTCCTTCGTGGCGCTCGCGCAGCAGGACGGCTCCTTCACGCCGAACCCGGTGATCGACCGGCTCCGCGGGCTCACCGCGCACATCCCGGGCTTCTCGGTGCACGCACGCCTGGTCGTGTCCACCTTCGCCGAGGTCGCGACCGGGATGGTCGAGGACACCGAGGACCTGTCCCACCCGGTGCTCGACGCCCTCGCCGGCAACCCGAGCGCCAAGTGGCAGGTCGAGCAGTCGTACCACCCGGTCGAGCAGACCCCGTCGGACGAGCGGAGCCCGGAGACCGACACGCTCCTGCTCGACGCCGACGACGAGCAGGAGAACGTGATCGCACAGATCACGGCCGGCAACTCGATCGTGGTGAAGACCCTCCCGGGCACGGGTGGCACGCAGACGATCGTGAACGCGCTCGGCGGCCTGGTCGCGGCGAACAAGCGCGTCCTCGTGGTGAGCCCGCGCCGTGCGACCCTGCGCGGCATCGCGGCGCGGTTCTCCGAGGTGCAGCTCCCCGGCGTCGCCGTGACCCCGGGCACCCTCCGTCGTGACGTCGTCCGTGCGATCGCCCGCAACGAGAAGGCCTCGCGTCCGAACCTGCGCGAGGTCGACGACGCCCTGGTCCGGCTCCGCAAGGTCCTCAAGGACTACCGCGGCTCGCTGACGCGCGTCGACCCCGACTTCCGCGTCTCGGTGCTCGACTGCCTCGTCGAGCTGTCGCGCCTGTCGCTGCTGCCCGTCCCGCCGTCGACGACCGCGCGGCTGTCGAAGACCTCGGTGACGAGCATGGTCGAGGGGCGCTCGCGCGTCGCCGAGACGATGGTCAGCGCCGCGAACCTCGGCGAGTTCCGCTACGGCCCGGACGACTCGCCCTGGTACGGCGCGAAGTTCTCCTCGAGCGACGGGGCCCAGCGCGCCCACCGGATCGCGAAGGACCTCGACGCCGACGGCCTGCCGACCCTGCTCCGCCGCGCCCACGACCTCGTCGCCACGACGCACATGCGGCAGTTCACGACGATCAACGAGCTCGGCATCTACCTGCGCCTGCTCACCGAGATCCGCGACACCCTCGACCGCTTCCTGCCCGTCGTCTTCGACCGCTCGGTGTCCGAGCTCGTGGCCGCCACCGCCCCGCGCGGCGAGGGTGCGCCGATGTCGAGCACGAACCGGCGCCGGCTGAAGAAGCTCGCCCGCGAGTACGTCCGCCCCGGTGTGCACGTGTCCGACCTGCACGAGGCGCTGACCCGCGTCCAGCAGCAGCGCGTCCTCTGGCAGCGCTACGTCGCCGCCGGCGTGAACCCCGAGGTGCCCACCGGCATCGCGGACGTCCAGGTCCTGTTCTCGAACGTCGTCGAGGACCTCGCGCGCCTCGACGAGCCGCTGGGACGCACCGCCCGCGAGACCCAGCTGGCGAACGTGCCGATCGACGAGCTCGTCCCGACGATCGCCCGCCTCGCCGAGGAGTCCGACGTCCTGCACAACCTGCAGGAGCGCACCGAGCTCATGCAGACCCTGCGCGACCTGCAGCTCGAACCGCTCATCACGGACCTGGCGAACCGCCACGTGCCGGACACCCACGTTCCCGCCGAGCTCGAGCTCGCGTGGTGGCAGTCCGCCCTCGAGACGATGCTCGAGTCCGACCGGGCCCTGCTCGGCGCGAACACCGACATGCTCGACCGGGTCGAGGCCGACTTCCGGCTCGTCGACGACGCGCACGCGGCCGGGGTCTCCCAGGGCCTGGCGTGGCAGCTGGCCGAGAACTGGAAGGTCGGACTCGTCGACTGGCCGGACGAGGCCACCGCGCTGAAGACCCAGCTGCGGGACGGCGCGATCACCTCGCGTCTGCTGCAGGACTCCGCGCCGCACCTGTCCCGGTCGATCGCACCCGTGTGGCTCGCGTCGCCGTACGAGGTCTCGCAGATCGCCGACACGATGCCCTTCGACACCGTGATCCTCGTCGACGCGGGCGCCGTCACCATCGCCGAGACCGTCGGGGCCGTCCGCCGTGCCCGTCAGACCGTCGTGTTCGGCGACCCGGTCACGCAGACCCCGTCGCCGTTCCGGATCGCGGTCGACCCGGCGCACCGCGCGCTGCAGGTCGACGAGGGCACGCTCGACGCCTTCCACGCCGACTCCGCGCTCGCGAAGCTCTCCACGCTGCTGCCGACCCTGTCGCTCACCCGCTCGTACCGCGCCGGCGGCGAGGACCTCGCCGAGCTCGTCAACCGTCGCTTCTACGGCGGACGCATCGAGTCGCTGCCCTGGGCCGGCTCGTTCCTCGGGCACGGCTCGATCGCGCTCGACTACGTCAGCGACGGCAAGGCCGTGCCGGACCCCGAGTCGGGGGCGGTCGAGAGCGTCGACGCCGAGGTGGACCGCGTCGTCCGGCTCGTCATGGACCACGCCCGCACCCGTCCGACCGAGTCGCTCATGGTCATCACCGCCTCGGCGAAGCACGCCGTCCGCGTCGAGCAGGCCGTGCTCACCGCGGCCCAGGGGCACAAGGACCTCACCGAGTTCGTCATCGGCGACCGGGCCGAGCCGTTCATCGTCGCGACGCTCGAGCAGTCCGTCGCCCAGAGCCGCGACCGCGTCGTGTTCTCGATCGGCTACGGCCGCACCCCGCACGGCCGTGTCCTGCGCGACTTCGGTCCGCTCGGCAAGCCCGGTGGGGAGCGCCTGCTCGCCGTCGCGATGACCCGGGCACGTCGCTCGATGGTCATCGTCACCTGCTTCCAGCCGTCCGACATCGAGGCCGAGCGGATGGGCCACGGCACCGTCGCCCTCGCCGAGATCCTCGCCGAGGTCCGTGCGCGCACCACGGCCGAGTACGTCCCGGACGACTCCGACCCGCTGCTCGTCGACCTCGCCCGTCGCCTCGAGATGCGCGGCATCCCCGTCGCGCTCGGCCACCGCGGCAAGCTCGGACTGGTCGCCGCGCACGGTGGGGTGTGCGTCACGATCGAGACCGACGCGACGCTCGTGAAGGGGTCGCTCCGCGAGTCGCTCCGGCTCCGGCCCGAGGTGCTCCGCCGACTCGGTTGGCACTACGTGCGCGTGCACGCGTTCCAGCTCTTCTCGGACCCGGACCGCGTCGCGAACACCGTCGCCGCCGTGCTCGGTGTCGACCGCGGTGCCACGCAGGAGATCTCGATTCCCCCGATCCCCGCACGCCGGTGACTCCTCGGCCGAGCCGGCGGGCCTCCCGGCCGGCCGGTCCGGTGACGCCCGAGACGGACCAGCTGGTGGGCACGTGGACGCGGGCCGACGACGCGTCGTCAGCCGCGCCTCCCGTCCCGTCGGCGACGGACGACGGTGAGGCGCATGCGCAGCCGGGAGGCGCGGTGCGGCGCCGCAGGCGCGTCACCACCCAGCCGGTGCCGGGCTACGACCCGGTGGCGCCACCGGAACCGGCCCGCCACCGCGACGGGGAGAACGACGACCAGCTCCGGCGCGACGTCCCGCCGCACTGGTGAGCAGGTAGCCTGTCCTGCGATGACTGACACCGTGCGGGAGCGCCCCGACTGGCAGACCTGGCCGAACCTGATCTCGCTGTTCCGGCTGCTGCTGATCCCGGTGTTCGTGTGGCTCGTCGTCGCCGGACACCCCGGCTGGGCGCTCGTCGCGCTCGTCGTCATCGGGGTGAGCGACTGGGCGGACGGCTTCATCGCGCGCAAGTTCGACCAGGGCTCGAAGCTCGGCAAGGCGATCGACCCCGTCGCCGACCGACTCGCGATCATCGCGATCGTGCTGTCGCTCGTGCTGACCGGGCTGCTGCCGTGGTGGGTCGTCGCCGTCGTGGTGCTCGTCGACCTGGTGCTCGTCGTGCTCTCGAGCGTGCTGTTCCACGGCAACCCGGACCTCGACGTCACGTGGACCGGCAAGATCCGGTCGGCGCTGCTCTTCGTCGGGCTGCCGGTGCTGCTGTTCTCCGCGGTGCACACCGTCGACGAGAACGCGCCGTGGGTCCGCGTCGTCGCCCTCGTGTTCGTCTACCTCGGGACCGTCGGGCACGTGCTGGCGGGCGTCCAGTACGCGATCGCGATGTTCGCGAAGCGGCGCGAGGTGTCGGCCGCGCGCTGACGCCTGGCCGCGCGCTCGCGCCGGC
>NZ_MJGR01000026.1:17729-31911 GCF_001865105.1 Curtobacterium sp. MCBA15_016 | reverse complement strand
GCTCGCGCCGGCCGCGCGCTGCCGCCGGCCGTTCGCACAAGCAAAACCCGCCCGAGCCACGTGATCGCGTGGTTCGGGCGGGTTTCGGTTGTGCGGGAGCAGCTAGAGCTTCGTCGTGCCGCCGATACCGGGACCCTCGGGAGCGGTCGACGGCGCCACGTGCGCACCGCCACCGGTGTTCGCGGGCACGCCGTTCTGCGAGCGGAGCAGGTCGCGGATCTCGAGCAGCACCTCGACGTCGGTCGGCGGGACGTCCTGCGGCGTCTGCTCCTCGTCGTTCTTGACCCGCTCGAACGCGACCTTCTTGAGGTGGTTCACGGGGAGCACGAGGGCGAAGTACACGACGGCCGCGACGATGACGAAGTTGATCACCGCACCGATCACCGAGCCGAACATCAGGGTCGCCGGCTTGCCGCCCGCCACGGTCGGGATGTCGACCTTGAGCGCGTCGTCGAGGCTCGACGCGTTGAACACCGCGCCGATCGCCGGGTTGATGATCGCGTTCACGATGACGGTCACGATGGCGGTGAACGCTGCACCGATGACGACTGCGACGGCCAGGTCGATGACGTTGCCGCGGAGCAGGAACTCCTTGAAGCCCTTCACGGGACTCCTTCCGGGTCGAGGACGGCCGCCGGACGGCGACCCCATCAACCTACCGAGGAGTCCGGACCCCGGTCAGGACCCGGCGGGCTTCGGCGTGGTCGAGGCAGCGGGCTTCGCTGCTGCGGGCTTCGACTCGGACTTCGCCGGCGTCGAGGACGACGACGAGGACGACGACTCGGACGAGCCGGACGACTCCGACGAGCCCTTCGGCGCCGCCCGGGAATCGGTCCGGTAGAAGCCGCCCCCGTTGAACGTCACCCCGACCGGCGAGAAGACCTTGCGCAGCACGCCGCCGCACGCCGGGCACTCGGTGAGCGTGGCGTCGGAGAACGACTGCTTGATGTCGAAGGCGTTGCCGCACTCCGTGCAGCGGTACGAGTAGGTGGGCACCCTAGCTCCGGAAGGTGATGATGCGCGACGGCGTGATGATGCCGTCGACGGGTTCGTCGTGGGTCTCGCGCGGGACCTCGTCGAGGTACTCCGCGTCGAAGATCACAGCATAGACGGGCGGGCGGTTCGCCATCGACCCGAGCGTCTTGTCGTAGTAGCCGCGTCCCCAGCCCATCCGGACGCCGTCGTGTCCCACCGCGGCGGCGGGGGCGAGGATCGCGTCGACGTCGTTGATCGCGAGGGGGGAGAGCACCTCGCCGACGACCTCGGGCACGCCGGCCAGCCCCTCGGCCTCGGAGGCGCCGTCGCCGACCGCCCAGTCGAGCAGGCCGTCCTCGCGGGTGATCGGCAGGAGCACCCGGATGCCGCGCTCGAACGCCCAGTTCAGGAACGGGCGGACGTCGGGTTCCTCGGGTGCGGAGAGGTACAGCGCGATCGACTCGACCTGGCGCTCCTCGGCGAAGCGCTGCAGGGTCGCGGTGAGCGCCGCGGTGTCGGTCTCGCGTTCGGTCGTGGTCCGGGTGCGCCGCCGCTGCCGGAGCTCGGCTCGCAGGGCGCGCTTCTCGTTCCCGAGATCGGCGATCATGCCGAGGAGTCTACCGAGGGCACGTCTTGCGGCTTTCCGCCGCCGAGCGCGAGAAGCCGTGTCCTCCGTAGCGACGACATGCCCCCTCCAGGGGTCATCCGATACCGTCCAGGCATGGGCTTCCAGATTTCGAAGGCCGTGATCCCCGCCGCAGGCCTGGGCACGCGCTTCCTCCCCGCCACCAAGGCGATGCCGAAGGAGATGCTCCCCGTCGTCGACAAGCCGGCCATCCAGTACGTGGTGGAAGAGGCCGTCGGCGCAGGGCTCACCGACGTGCTGATGATCACGGGCCGCAACAAGAACGCGCTCGAGAACCACTTCGACCACGTGTCCGAGCTCGAGGAGACCCTCAAGAAGAAGGGCGACCACGAGAAGCTGCAGAAGGTGAACCAGTCCACGGACCTCGCCGACATGCACTACGTCCGCCAGGGCGACCCGCTGGGCCTCGGCCACGCCGTGCTCCGCGCCAAGATGCACGTCGGCCGCGAGCCGTTCGCCGTGCTCCTCGGTGACGACATCATCGACGCCCGCGACCCGCTGCTCAAGCGCATGATCGAGGTCCAGGGCGAGAAGAACGCCACCGTCGTCGCCCTGCTCGAGGTCCCGGAGTCGCAGACCCACCTCTACGGCATCGCCACGGTCGAGGAGACCGACACCGACGACGTCGTGAAGATCACCGGCCTCGTCGAGAAGCCCCCGCAGGGCGAGGCACCCTCGAACCTGGCCATCATCGGCCGCTACGTCATCCGTCCCGAGGTCTTCGACGTCCTCGAGAAGCAGGAGCCGGGCAAGGGCGGAGAGATCCAGCTGACCGACGCGCTCATGAAGATGGCGAACGCCGAGGAGTGGACCGGCGGCGTGTACGGGGTCGTGTTCCGTGGACGCCGGTACGACACCGGTGACAAACTCGACTACATCAAGGCGATCGTCCAGCTCGCCTCGGACCGCGAAGACCTCGGCCCCGACCTCAAGTCGTGGCTCAAGGAGTTCAACGCGGGCGAATAGACGACCCGTCGCCGAACGGGTCCGGGGAACACCCCCGGGCCCGTTCGACGCTCCCGGAGGAACCAGCGCGATGACGACGATCCCGACCCTGTCCCACGGGCGGGTCACCATCCGGCCCCTCCGACTCCGCGACACCCGCGACCTCGACGTCGCCCTCGCGAGCAACCGCTCGTGGCTCCGCACGTGGGAGGCCACGAACCCCTCCGGTCACGTCTCCACCGACGTCCGCGGCAGCATCCGCGCGCTCCAGGCCAACGCCCGCGCGGGGCTCGGACTCCCGTTCGCGATGGAGCTCGACGGCCGCTTCGTCGGGCAGCTCAACGTCTCCGGCATCACGTACGGCTCCCTCGCCAGTGCCTCGATCGGCTACTGGGTCGTCGAGGACGCCGCCGGCCACAACGTCACGCCGATCGCCGTCGCGATGGCGGTGGACCACTGCTTCCGCGTGGTCGGCATCCACCGCATCGAGATCTGCATCCGTCCCGAGAACGCCCCGTCGCTGCGGGTGGTCGAGAAGCTCGGCTTCCGGTACGAGGGGCTCCGCCGCCGGTACATCCACATCAACGGCGACTGGCGCGACCACTTCTGCTTCGCCCTCGTCGCCGAAGAGGTCCGCGAGGGCGTCCTCGAACGCTGGGTCCGCGGCCAGGTCCCGCCCGGCGTCGGTTCGGTCCCGCTCGCGGCACGCGACGAGGCCGCGATGCCGCTGCACACCACGCCCCGCGTCTGACCCGCGGGTCCGGTCCGTCCGGCCGGGCGGCCCGGGAGGCGCGGCTCGCCCCCGGTGATTTCGTCACGACACGCGCAACACGCGTCCGGCAATCACCGGCCGGGGGAACGCCCACCCCTACCGTGTCCCCATGGCAGGTATCGGCTCCTGGGGCGGCGGCATCGTCCTGCTCATCGCGGCCGTGCTCTGGCTCGTCTACCTCATGCCGTCCTGGGCGGCCCGTCGGCAGTACCTCGCCACGGAGCGGAACGCGATCCGGCTGCAGCAGACCCTCCGCATCCTCGCGCAGACCGCCGAGCTGCCGGACGAGGTCCGCATCGAGATGAACGCGAAGTCCCTCGCCGAGGCCCAGCGGGTCGCGAAGTCGGAGGAGGCGAAGCGCACCGCGATCGTCCGCGCCCATGAGGCGGCCCGGCAGCGGGAGATCACCCGTCGACTGGCCGAGCAGGCACCCGTGCTCGAGCGGGCCTCGGCGGTCCCCGCACTCACCGCGATGCGCATGCGTCGGTCCCGACTGGGGGCGACCCTGCTCGGCACGTTCGGCCTCGTCGTCGCGGTCGTCGTGTTCGTCGCGGCCCCCGCCGCCTGGCTCGTCGGTGTCGCCGGCCTCGTCGCCGCCGGTGGGTCCGCAGCGGTCCTCGCCCAGCTGCACCAGGTGGCGAAGGCGCGGAAGGCCCGGACCGCGACGGTCGTGCCGGAGTCGAGCCGCGCCTCCAGGCCCGCGAGCGAGTGGACGGACCCGGCGCCGCCGCTGTCGACCGAGCAGCCCGCCGAACCCGCTCGTGACCGCAGCTGGACGCCGAACCGCGTCCCGAAGCCGCTGTACGTCGAACGCCCGAAGGTCCCGGCGGCCACGCCGGAGTCCTCGGCGGAGCTCGCCGCCCGCCTGAAGGAGCGGGTCGCCGCGGCCAAGGCGGAAGCCGAGGCCGAGGCGGCCGCGATCCGTGCTGCCGAGACCGACCCGTCGCTCGCGCGGGTGTCGCCCATGCGCCCGGACGTCGAGGAGGCCGTCGCGTCGCTCTCCGCGCACGACCAGGGGCGGCTCGCCGAACGGCTGGGTCTGCGTGCGCCGGCCGGGACGGGAACCCCCGTCGCGCAGGCCGCTCCCGCTCCGGAACCCGCTGCTCCCGCCGCGCCCCCGGCGCCGCCGAGCAAGTGGGCCGGCATGGGAGTCCTCGGCGAGGACGCCTACGAGCAGGCAGACCTCGACGCCATCATGCGTCGCCGCCGCGCCGTCTGATCGCTCGATTTCGGATCGGGCCGACGCGGGTGCTAGTGTGAATGCGTTCTCGGGGCTATGGCGCAGTTGGTAGCGCGTCTCGTTCGCAATGAGAAGGTCAGGGGTTCGAATCCCCTTAGCTCCACTCCGAGACAGAAGGCCACCCGATCGGGTGGCCTTCTGTCGTTCCCGGGGCGGGCCCGCGTCAGCCGGGGACGCTCTCCGTCAGGATCCCGGCCTGGGCGAGCTCGCCGTGGATCGCGTTGGCGGCCTGCTCGAAGGCGCGGTTGCCGCGCGAGATGCCGAGCGCGCCGCCCTTGAGCGCCGACTTGCCGGCACCGCGCAGGAGCCGAGCGACCGTCCGACCGTCCGGCGTGACCATGATCTGCACGTCGAGGCGGGTGTGGAAGGTCCGGTCGTTCGCCATGCCGCCGATGAGCAGCGTGAGGCCCATGCTGCCGCGGGTGGCGCGGAGGGCTCCCTGGTCGCCGTCGTCGACGGTGTAGCCCTCGCGGACGAGTGCGCCGCGGACGAGTGCGCGGACGTGGTCGGGGGCGGCTGCGACGAAGAAGTCGTGGCTCTCGGGCATGGGTGGTCTGATCCTCTCGACGGTGGTTCCTGCCAGAGATCATGCCGTGTCGTCGCCTACCCTGGGAAGCACCATGACTGCTTCCCTGACGCGCCGCTCCCTGCTGTCCCTCGCCGGCGTCACCGGCATCGGGCTCGCCGTCGCCGCGTGCTCGTCGGGGGACGGCGGAACGGGCAAGGCGTCCGGTGGTGGCACGAGCAGCGGTGGCGGTTCGTCCACGCCCACCGCGAAGCCGGTCGCGAAGTCGCTGAGCCCTGCGCAGGTCCCGCTCGCCGGCGGTGTGACGATCACCGTCGCCGGCTCCGGGCTGGCAGCGGTCGCGGGCGTCACGGTCGGTGGCATCGCCGCGCGGGACGTCCGGGCGACCGCCACGAAGGTGACCTTCACGGCACCGCACCAGGCGATGTACACGGCGGGTTCGGCGGACGTCGCGCTCTTCACGACCGCGATCGAGCCGTCACCGTCCGCCAACCAGTCCTCGGACGGCAACGGCAGCGCCGCGAACGACGGGCAGACCGGGGCGACGCAGGACTCCGCGACGGCCACGCCGACACCGACCACCGCGCCCGTCCCGGACGCCTCGACGGCGGTGGCGACCTCGACCCTGGCCTACGCGGCACTGACCGACGTCGACCGGCAGCTCGAGTACGCGATGGCGCACTGGAAGGACTACAACCTCGCCGAGTACGGCACCATGAACCCGATCGGTGGCGACTGCGCGAACTACGTGTCGCAGACCTTGATCGCTCGCGGCTGGCAGCAGCGCTCCGACTGGTACAACCGGTCGGCCGGGGCGGAGCACTCGGCGACGTGGACCTACTGCCCGACGATGGACCCGTGGCTGACCGCGAACGCCGCGGAGTTCGGACTCACCCGCCGCTCCCTCGACGAGCGCGACAAGGTCAACGTCGGCGACATCGTGTTCTACGACTGGAACGACAACGACTCGCCGGACCACACCACGATCGTGTCCGAGGTGTTCACCGAGGCGGACGGCACGGTCCGCATCAAGTCGGCGAGCCACAACCAGGACGGGCCGTACCGCGACCTCGACGAGATGATCACGGTGCAGCACCCGGGCGGGACCGCCTGGTTCCACACGTTCGACGCGTAGCGCTGGCGCGCGCCGGCGGCGCGCCGCGGGGCCGCGTTCGCGTTCGCGTCGAACCACGAAGGCGACACCGAACCACCGACCCGCGCTGGTTCGGTGTCGGTTCCGTGGTTCGACGTCGGCCCGCCGCGCCGGGCCGCGCCGCTCCGCGCCGGGCCGCGCCGCTCGTCAGGGGTACCCGAGGAACCAGAGCAGCACGACGGCGACCGGCTGCAGGCACACGCCCACGACGAGCCACACGACCGCCCGCCGCCGCGTCCGCACGAACACGTCCGACCCGAGCAGCGGCGCCGTCGGCATGAGCAACCGGGGCAGGGACTGCTGGGGCAGGAACACCGCCACGAGGTACAGCGCGTACGCCGCCGTGAACGCCCACACGTCCACCCCGAGGGCCCGGACCGACCTCCGCGTCCAGAACCACACCGCCCCCGCGAGCACGGCGACCACGAGCACGATCCCGAGCGGCCCGAGCCACGTCCCCGCCATCGTGAACCACGGCGTGAGCGGCGCGAAGTGCTGCCGCCCCACGAACCCCACCCACCACGACAGTTCGGTGTCGAGGTAGGCGTTCGGACGACCCGTCACGGCCGAGGCGATCACCGGCCACGCCAGCCCCGCCGCAGCCACCACCAGCCCCGACACGACGATCGCCACGGCGTCCCGCACCGGGAGCGCCCGACGCTCCCGCACCCACCGCACGACGAGGTGCACCGCGAGCGCCACAGCCAACGCCAGTACCCCCGGTTTCGTGAACGCGGCCACGAGCCCGAGCGGCGCGACCAGCCTGTAGCGCCGACGGACGAGCGCCAACAGGGCCCCGAACAGCAGCAGCAGGAACGTGCTCTCGGCGTAGGCCACCTGCAGCAGGAACGCGGTCGGACCGAACGCGAACAGCGCCGTCGCCCACCGCGCACGGTGCGAGCACCCCACGGCGAGCACCAGCCGGTAGAGCAGCACGCACGCCCCGGCCCCGGCGAGCGTCGCGACGAGCACGCCCGCGACCCAGAACGACCCGCCCGTCAGCGGCATGACCGCGCGCACGAGCGTCGGGAACACCGGCAGGAACGCCCAGGCGTTCGGGAGGACGTGCCCCGAGTCGTCGAGCGGCAGCGTCGTCGGGTACCCGTGCTCCGCGATGATCCGGTAGAAGGACGCGTCCCACGACCCCGAGAACGTGAAGAAGGACGGATCGCGTCGGGTCGACGCGAACGGCCAGCCGTTCGCCGTCGCCACGGCGTAGACCGTCGCGAGCAGGACCGTGCTGACCACGCGCGAGGCCAGCCACAGGAGCAGGGGAGTGGTCCAGCCGCTGTGGCGCGCCTCCAGGGCCGGCCTGGAGGCGCGGCTCGTCTCCCCGGCGCTCGTCACCGCCCGATCCTCGCACGTCCACGGCACGTCACCGGTGTCCGCAAGGCGTACGGTTCCAGCCTCGGTGAGGGCCCACGGCGTTGCATGGTCGGCGTTCCCTGGAAGACGCAACCACCGGAGGCACCATGCCGTTCATCACCGTCGGAGCCGAGAACGGGCACGACATCGACCTGCACTACGACGACTTCGGATCGGGCGACCCGGTCGTCCTCATCCACGGCTGGCCCCTGTCCGGCCGCTCGTGGGAGGGCCAGATCCCGGCCCTCGTCGAGGCCGGGCACCGTGTCGTCGCGTACGACCGTCGTGGCTTCGGGCAGTCGTCGCAGCCGTGGGGCGGGTACGACTACGACACGTTCGCCGCCGACCTCGACACCCTGCTCGACCAGCTCGGGCTGACCGAGGTCACGCTGATCGGGTTCTCGATGGGTGGCGGCGAGCTCGCACGCTACGTGTCCACCTACGGCACGGGCCGGGTGAAGAAGCTCGTGTTCGCGAGCGCGGTGCCGCCGTACCTCTGGAAGTCCGACGACAACCCCGACGGCGGGGTCGACCAGGACCTCGCCGACTGGTTCTCGAACGGGATCACCGGGGACCGCCCCGCGTTCCTGCACGAGTTCGTCGACCTGTTCTACACGGCGGGCAAGCCCTCGCTCGTGAACAAGCCCCTGGTGTCGGGCGACCAGCGCGCGTACGACCTCGCGATCGCCGAGCTCGCATCGCCGAAGGGCACGCTCGACTGCACCGTCGCGTTCGCCACCACGGACTTCCGCGACGACCTCACCAAGGTCGACGTGCCGACGCTCGTGATCCACGGCGACTCCGACGGCATCGTGCCGTTCGAGGTGTCGGGCAAGCGGACCGCTGCGGCGATCCCGAACGCGCAGACCCACGTCATCGAGGGCGGGCCGCACGGGGTGCTGGCATCGCACAAGGACGAGTGGAACGAGGCCGTCTTGCGGTTCCTCGCCTCCTGAGCCGCGCCTCCTGATCCGCGCCGAGACGCCGCGTCGGTCTCGCGCCGATCTCCGCGTCTCGTGAGCAGCAATGGTCGGGTCCGTTCGTCGGACCCGACCATTCCTGCTCACCGAGGACGTGCCTCCCGGCCCCTGCGTCGCGTCAGCGACCGGTGACCGCGCGCCGGATCTGCTCGATCGGCACCTTCGGGGTGCGGTCCGCGTTCAGCAGGCCGTTCGTCTCCTGCATCGTGTCCGTGAGCTGCGTGTAGCAGGACCCGGCGAGGAACGAACTCGCGCGGATCGCGTCGTACAGCGCCGTGATCCGGGCGATCCAGTCGTCGCCGTCGGCCGCGGTCGTGTAGCCCCAGCCGTCCTCGCGCTGGGCGCCCGGCTGGTAGTTCACGCCGCCGAACTCGGTGAGCATGACCGGCTGCCCGCGGTCGACCGCTCCACCGACCAGCACCCAGCGGTCGGACGGGCCCATGCCGTGGAACAGTGCCGCGCGCGCCGCGTCGTCGGCGTAGGTCGCCGCGAGCCGGGGCCCGTCGCCCTCGTAGTCGTGGATCGTGATGATGTCCGAGTCCGGGTGCTCCCACCCGTCGTTCGAGATCACCGGCCGTGTCGGGTCGATCGCCCGCGTGACGTCGGCCAACGACCGCGCGTAGGCCTGCTGCGCGGGATCGGTCGCGATGTGCTGCACGCCCCAGCTCTCGTTCGCCGGGACCCACGTGACGATCGACGGGTGCGACGCGTCGCGTTCGACGGCGTCCATCCACTCGCGCATCAGCCGCTGCACGGCCCGCGGCGAGAACGCGTACGCACCCGGCGCCTCACCCCACACGAGGATGCCGAGCCGGTCCGCCCAGTAGAGGAAGCGCGGGTCCTCGATCTTCTGGTGGTTGCGTGCGGCGTTGAAGCCGAGCTCCTTGATGAGCTCGACCTCGCGGCGGAGCGCCTCGCGGGAGGGGGCTGCGATGTGCGAGTCCGGCCAGTACCCCTGGTTGAGGACGCTGCGGACGTCGTAGCTCCGGCCGTTGAGGAGGAACGCGCCACCGTCGACGCCGACGGTGCGCACGCCGAAGTAGGACGCGACGGCGTCGATCGGGGTCGGGTCGCTACCTGATCCCAGCAGGGTGACCGTGGCGTCGACGAGCCGCGGTGCCTCCGGCGACCAGTGCAGTTCGTCCTCGGCCTGCCCGTTCGCCTGCCGGGCGATCGGGACGAGCACGTCGAACTCGTTCGCCGTCGCACCGAGCATGGTCTCGATCGTCGCGAGGTGTTCGTCGCGCTCGTCCCAGCGGGCGTCGACGCGGAGGCGCTCGCCGCCGGTCCGGACCCCGGCGAGCCGGACGGTCAGGCGGAGCGTCTGGTGGTCGAGGTTGGTCCAGCGGAGGTACTCGATCGACGTGGTCGGCACTGCCTCGAGCCAGACGGTCTGCCAGATGCCGGTGGTGCGGCGGTACCAGATGGCGTGCGGGTCCTCGTGCCAGTCCTGCTTGCCGCGGGGCTGGGTGAGGTCGTGCGGGTCGTCCTCGGCGCGGACGACGAGGGTGTGCACGGCGTCGGAGGCGGTCAGGACGTCGGTCACGTCGAACGAGAACGGCGTGTGGCCGCCCTCGTGCTCGCCGATGAACTGCCCGTCGATCCAGACCCGGGCGCGGTGGTCCACCGCGCCGAAGTGCAGCAGGAGCCGGGGTGCTGCGTCGCCGTGTCCGGCGGCCTCGAGCTCGGCGCGGCCGATGGTGCGGGAGTACCAGACGACGGGGTGGAAGCCCGGCTCGTCGATGCCCGACGCGACGGACTCGGGCGGGAACGGGACGACGATGTCCCGTGCGTCGGGGAAGCCGGTCCGCCAGGCGGGGTCGTCGCCGTCGTTGCGGAAGGACCACGTGCCGTCGAGGTCGGCCCACTGCGGGCGGAGCATCTGCGGCCGGGGGTACGTGCCGTCCTGCCGGGAGGCGAGCGGGAGGGCCTGCGGGGAAGCGGTGTCAGGTGCGGCGACGATGCCGTCGAGCGTGCTCATGCCTCCATGCTGGCGCGGCTGGTACATCGTTGTAAAGAGCGCGGCAACGATTCCGGGCGAGTGCCCGCCCGGCCTGTCAGGCGATCGCGGCGTCCCGCGTCAGGACCATGACGTCCATGCGCCCCTGCTGCACGGTCTCGCCCCGCTGGTTCCGGAGCGACACCGTCCGCTCGACGATGCCCGTCGTCCCGGAGCTCGTGAGCCGCGTCGACAGGATCTCGACCTCGCACGTCAGGGTGTCCCCGATGAACACCGGCGCCGTGAAGCGCCACTGGTCGATGCCGAGCAGCGCGACGGCCGAGCCCTCGAACACCCCGGTGCGGGCGATCAGGCCGAGGCAGAGCGAGGTGCCGAGCAGCCCGTGCACGACCCGCTGGCCGTAGCGGGTCCTGGCTGCGAACTCGACGTCGGTGTGGACCTGGTTGTTGTCGTTCGTCCACGAGGCGAACGACACGACGTCCGCCTCGGTGATGGTCCGGCCCGGGGTCGTGAAGGTCTGTCCGGCGGCGAGGTCTTCGAGGTAGTGCGGCACCCGGTCATCCTCGCAGACCGGTCGCCACGCGCGACCGCAGGCGGGCGACGAGGTGCTCGGCCCGGTCCCGCTCGCGCTCCACGACGGCGTGCTCGGTCGTGGCGAGGACCCCGGCGCCGAACGTGTCCGCCCCGCTCCTCGCCGCGAGGGTCGCCAGCTCCCGGTGGGCCGCGGTGGCGTGCGCCGCGTCGAGCACCTCGCCGAGGCTGTCCTGGACCCGCCGCAGCAACCCGAGGTGCCGCTTCCCGAGGTCCGTCGCCTCGTCGGCGGCCTGCAGGGCGTAGCGCAGCCGCCGCGCCGCCTTCCGGACCTCGTGCAGGTCGTCGAGCGTCTCGGTGCCGCCGTCGATCGCCTTCGCGACCCGCTTCCGCTCGCGCGCGATCCGGCGGACGGTGAACGCCTGGGCGTCGTCGTCGGCGTGCGGTCCCCGCGGCACCCGGGCGACGAGGTCGTCGAGGCGGTCCAGTGCCCGGAACCACGTCGCCGAGCGCAGGGTGTGTCGGAGGTCGGCGGCCGCCGCCGCGCGGGACTCGGCGACGTGCGCACCGATCCGGTCGAGGGTCTGGGCGTCGACGAAGCCCTCGGGAGCGCGGCCGGCCGTGCGGAGCAACCGGTCGCGCAGGACCTCGGCGTCGCGGGCGACACCGGCCACCCGCGAGACCTCGGCCAGTTCGGCGCGCAGGGGTTCGGTGGCGTCGCGGTCGAGGGCACCGCGGTACGCGGCCAGCACGCTCCGCAGCCGACGCAGGACCTTCCGGAGGTCGTGCACCGACCCGTGCTCGTCGGCACGCACCCTCGGGTCGACCGCGACGAGGTCGGCGCGCAACGACCGGAGGACCGCTCGCAGGGCAGCGGCCGCCGAACCGCGTCGCGGGCGTCCCGCCGTTCCCTTCCGACGCTCGGGTGCGGCACGGAGCGCAGGGTGCCCGGCCCCGCCTCCAGCCCGCCCGGCCCCACCACCAGCGCGCCCGGCCCCACCCCGGGCGCCACCACCCACCCCGGGTTCCGCCGCGTCCGCCAGCGCCCGCTCCGCAGCCCGGGACACCGTCCCGCCCCGCCCGTCGTCGCTCAGCGCCCACCACCGAGCCGACCGGAGCACCGCGGCGTCGGGCTCGCCCTCGTCCACACGGACGTCGGCCACCTCGGCCCGGAGCCGCCCGTCCCGCCCGCGCAGCTCGACGAGGGTCGTCGCCGTGTCCCGCACCCGGACGACCCGGACCGGGCGGCCGCGCAGGAAGACCTCGACAACGTCGCGCGGTACGTGGTCCGCATCGTGGTCGTCGCCGCCGTCGAGGTCCGGGGGCACCTCGACCGGTCCGTCACCGCGGTCGACGCTCCACCCGGCGTCCGACCGGAGGAGCTCGACGCCCTCGGCCGCGAGGGCCCGGTCGTCGGTGTCCCACAGGTGCTCGCGCAGCACCACGGGACCGTGCCGGAGGACGCGGTCGGCGAAGGGTTCGAGGGCGGGCAGCCGCCGGTCGTCGGCGATGCGCCACGTGCGACGGGGGTCGGTGCGGCCGAGCGGCTCCGGGTGCGGGGTCTGCATGCCGTCAGTGTCGTCCGCCGCGGGGCCCTCGTCACCGGGCCTGCCGCGTTCTGTGGATGCCCCACCCGGAACGACGCCCTGTGGAGGACAGCGGACGACCCGAACCCAGCGCCCCACGACCCCAGCGCCCAGCGCCCCACGCCCCACGACCCAGCGCACCACCCTCAGCCCCCGGCGCGTACGGTTCGCCCCATGAGCGACGAGGCACCCGTCCCCGCCCCCGGCGAGCCCACCGACCGCACCCTCGAGGGCTGGATCGCCCACCAGCGCTGGTACACGGCGAAGGGCGCCACCCCGCGGCTCCGCACCCTCGCGCAGCCCGCCGGTACCCGCCTCGTCCTCGACGACGCCCCGACCGGCCCCGTCCTCTACCAGGCGCCGGTCAGCCCCGACGCGACCGGGACCGTGCACGACGCGACCGCCGATCCGGACTGGATCCGGTCCCTCGCCGCGCGCATCGACGCTGACGACGAGAGTCTCGTCCCGATCGGCACCGTCCGGCGGTCCCGGGTGCTCAGCGGCGAACAGTCGAACACGTCGGTGATCTGCGAGACGGACACCGGCGCCGAGGTCATCGTGAAGGTCTTCCGCGTACTGCACCACGGCGACAACCCGGACGTCACCACGCAGCTCGCCCTCTCGGCCGCCGGCAGCGCCCGGGTGCCGCGCGTGTACGGCGCGCTCCGCGGGAGCTGGCCGGACCCGGGGCGCTCCGACGGCACCGCGAGCGGGCACCTCGCCTTCGCCCAGGAGTTCCTGCCGGGGCTGCAGGACGCCTGGCGCGTGGCGCTCGGCGACGCCCGCGAGGGCATCCCCTTCGCATCCGACGCCGAGCGGCTCGGGCTCGCGCTCGCCGAGGTGCACCGCACCCTCGCCGAGGCCCTGCCGACCGAGCCCGCCGACGACGACCGCCGTGCCGCCGCGATCGCGACGATGCACGGCCGGCTCGACGCCGCGGCACGCGAGGCCCCGGCGATCGGGCCGCACGTCGACGCCGTCCGTGCGGTCTACGCCCGGGCCGCCGACGCCGACTGGCCCGACCTCCAGCGCATCCACGGGGACCTGCACCTCGGGCAGGTGCTCGCCGCTCCGGAACCCCGCGGCTGGGTCTTCCTCGACTTCGAGGGCGAGCCGCTCCGCCCGCTCACCGAGCGCTCCCTGCCGGACGTCACGCTCCGGGACGTCGCCGGCATGCTGCGCTCGTTCGACTACGTCCAGGGTTCGCTCGCCCAGGACGCCGAGCCCGTCGACGCGGGGGAGTGGGCGCAGGAGGCCCGGTCGGCGTTCCTCGACGGCTACCAGCAGGGGACGGGATCGGACCTGCGTGCCCACCGGGAGCTGCTCGACGCGTTCGAACTCGACAAGGCCGTCTACGAGGTCGTCTACGAGACCCGGAACCGTCCCGACTGGGTCGGCATCCCGCTCGCCGCGGTCACGCGTCTGGTCGCGCGCAGCACGGCCTGACCGACGGGCCGAGGGCTGTGGCCCTGGACCGGACCGGATGACGGACGGGAGGCGCGG
>NZ_MJGR01000026.1:0-17277 GCF_001865105.1 Curtobacterium sp. MCBA15_016 | reverse complement strand
AGCCGGCACCGCGCCTCCCGCCCGTCATCGGGTGACGCCCGTCAGTTGACGGGTCCGGTGTACTTCTCACCCGGGCCGGCACCCGGCGCGTCCTGGATGCTCGACGCCTCGCGGAACGCGAGCTGCACCGAACGGAGCCCGTCGCGCAGCGGGCGGGCGTGGTGGTCCCCGATCTCCGTCGCCGCGGCGGTGACGAGCCCCGCGAGCGCCGTGATGAGCTTGCGCGCCTCGTCGAGGTCCGTCTGCTGCTCGGGGTCGTCCGCGAGACCCACCTTGACGGCGGCCGCGCTGAGGAGGTGCACCGCCACGGTGTTGATGAGTTCGACGGCCGGCACCTCCGAGATGTCGCGGGCGGCCTCGTCGGGCTCGGGGGATGGGGTGTCGGTCACGGTGCTCCTCTGCTAGACTCGTCCGCGGCAGATGCTGTCAGTGTGCCCGGACTCGTGCGAACGAGGCCGATCACTCCCGCAGCGTCACGAAAGAGGAGTCTCTCCCACCCGCGGCCGCGCACCACAGGCTACCGGGTCCACACCGCTCCACCGGCGTCCGCGTCGGTCGGCCGTCCCGCAGGGGTCGGCGTCGGGCGGCTGCCGAACGGGTCACGATCCGTGCGTCAGATCTCCTCTCTCGTGCCGTCGTCCAGGGCAAACGCCCCGGACGGCCACCACCTGATTGAAGGAGCTCCGCATTCCCGATCCCCGTACCAACGACCGAATCCGCGTCCCCGAGGTCCGACTCGTCGGCCCCCAGGGCGAGCAGGTCGGCGTTGTCCCCATCGCCGTCGCACTGCGCCTCGCGCAGGAAGCCGAGCTGGATCTGGTCGAGGTCGCGCCGAACTCGAAGCCGCCCGTGGCGAAGATCATGGACTACGGCAAGTTCAAGTACGAGGCCGCTCAGAAGGCCAAGGAAGCGCGTCGCAACCAGGTGAACACGGACCTCAAGGAAGTCCGTTTCCGCCTGAAGATCGACGTGCACGACTACGAGACGAAGCGCAAGCGCGCCGAGGGCTTCCTCCTCGGTGGCGACAAGGTGAAGGCGATGATCCTCTTCCGTGGCCGCGAGCAGTCGCGTCCGGAGCAGGGTGTCCGTCTCCTCCAGAAGTTCGCCGAGGAGATCGCCGAGTTCGGTGTCGTCGAGTCGCGTCCGACCCAGGACGGCCGCAACATGACGATGATCATCGCCCCGCTCAAGAACAAGTCCGACGTCAAGGGCGAGCAGAACGCCAAGCGCGCTGCTCAGAAGGCCGAGCGTCGCGCGTCGGAGCACGCTGCGAAGAGCAAGGACGAGACCACCGACGTGGCTCCCGAGCCAGCGCAGGCCGAAGCTCCCGCCGAATAGGTCCCACCGACCGATCCCGCAACGACGCGGCTCCCCATCCATCCCACGGAAAGGCACCACCATGCCCAAGCAGAAGACCCACTCCGGGTCGAAGAAGCGCTTCAAGGTCACCGGCAGCGGCAAGATCATGAAGCAGCAGGCCGGTATGCGTCACAACCTCGAGGTCAAGAGCGCCAAGCGCAAGGCCCGCCTCAACGAGGACCAGGTCCTCGCCAAGGCTGACGCGAAGAACGTCAAGAAGCTCCTCGGCCACTGAGCCCCGCAGAACGTAAAGGAATAGATCAATGGCACGAGTAAAGAGAGCGGTCAACGCCGCCAAGAAGCGCCGCGTCATCCTCGAGCGCGCCGAGGGCTACCGCGGTCAGCGTTCGCGTCTGTACCGCAAGGCCAAGGAGCAGGTCACCCACTCCCTCGTCTACGCGTACCGCGACCGTCACGCGAAGAAGGGCGAGTTCCGTCGCCTCTGGATCCAGCGCATCAACGCCGCGTCGCGTGCGAACGGCCTGACCTACAACCGCCTCATCCAGGGCCTCGGCCTTGCCGGCGTCGAGGTCGACCGTCGCATCCTCGCGGACCTCGCGGTGAACAACCCCGAGACGTTCGCGGCGCTCGTCGAGACCGCCAAGAAGGCGCTCCCGGCCGACACCTCGGCCCCGAAGGCTGCGTAGTCAGTTCTTCTGCTCGCGAAACCCCCGCCGGTCCGGCGGGGGTTTCGTCGTTCCTAGACTTGTCCCGTGAGCGATCTCCTCGAGAACCCCAAGGCCGGCCGCGTCCGTGCCGTCGCAGCGCTGTCGAAGAAGGACGTGCGCGCCGACACGGGCCTGTTCCTGCTCGAAGGGCCGCAGGCGGTGCGTGAGGCGATCGAGTACCGCCCGGAGCTCCTCCGCGAGCTCTACGTGACCCCGACGGCGGCCGCGCGCTACGGCCTCGACGACGCGCCGGTCGACACGTGGTTCGTGACCGAACAGGTCCTCGACGCGATGGCGGACACCGTGACGCCGCAGGGCGTCGTCGCGGTGTGCCAGCAGTTCCCGACGTCGGTGAAGGACGTCTTCCCCGACGCCGGTGCCGCCCAGGAGGCGCGTGGCGGCCTGCCGGGGATCGTCGCGATCCTCGAAGAGGTGCGTGATCCGGGCAACGCCGGCACCATCATCCGTGCGGCCGACGCCGCCGGCGCCGACGCGGTGGTCCTCACCGGGCGCAGCGTCGACCCGTACAACCCGAAGGTCGTGCGGTCGACCACGGGCTCGCTCTTCCACGTGCCGGTGTCGGTCGGCGTGACGCTCGCCGACGCGGTGTCCCGTGCCCGGGGCCTCGGGTACACGATCCTGGCCGCCGACGTCTCGGGCGACGACCTGCCCGAGGTCCGCGCCGACGGCATGCTCGACGGTCCGACCGCGTGGGTGTTCGGCAACGAGGCACGTGGTCTGACCACCGAGGACCTCGCCCTCGTCGACCGCGCCGTGAAGGTACCGATCTACGGCAAGGCGGAGTCGATGAACCTCGCGACCGCGGCGTCCGTCTGCCTGTACGAGTCGGCGTTCGCGCAGCGCACGGCTCGTCCCTCCACAGGCGACTGACCAGGGGACTCCTCCCCAGACCGTCCGGTACCGGACGGCGGTATCCCACGGGCCGGTAGGCTTGGGTCTCGTGTCAGAACCTCTCGAGATCAGCGAATCGGCCGTCGCCGACGCCGTGGACCGGGCCCTCGCGGCGGTCCGTGCCACGACGACCGTCGCCGAGCTGAAGCAGGCCAGGGCCGAGCACACCGGCGAACAGTCCGCGCTGGCGCGGATGAACGCGTCGATGCGCAGCGTGCCGAAGGAGCAGAAGGCGGCCGCGGGCAAGCTCGTCGGACAGGCCCGTGGGCAGGTGAACGCGGCGATCGCCGAGCAGGAGTCCGTGCTCGCCGAAGCCGAGGAACGTGCACGCCTCGACGCCGAGCGCGTCGACGTCACCGCGCTCCCGGTCCGCCGCGCGCCCGGCTCGCGGCACCCGCTGTCGCTCCTCAACGAGACCGTGGCCGACATCTTCGTCGGCATGGGGTGGGAAGTCGCGGAGGGCCCCGAGCTCGAGCACGAGTGGTTCAACTTCGACGCGCTGAACTTCGACCCGGACCACCCGGCCCGGGCGATGGCCGACACGATCTTCGTCGAGCCGGTCGAGCGCCACCTCGTCATGCGCACGCACACCTCCCCGGTGCAGGTGCGGTCGCTGCTCTCGCGCGACCTGCCGCTCTACGTCATCGCGCCGGGCCGGGTGTACCGCGCCGACGAGCTCGACGCCACGCACCTGCCGGTCTTCACCCAGGTCGAGGGCATCGCGATCGACAAGGGCCTGACGATGGCGCACCTGCGCGGCACGCTCGAGCACTTCGCGCGCCAGATGTTCGGTGCCGAGGCGCAGATCCGTCTCCGCCCGAACTACTTCCCGTTCACCGAACCCAGCGCCGAGATGGACGTCTGGCAGCCGAACGCCAAGGGCGGCGCCCGGTGGGTCGAGTGGGGCGGCTGCGGCATGGTCAACCCGAACGTCCTGCGCGCCGCCGGCATCGACCCGGCCGAGTACCAGGGCTTCGCGTTCGGCATGGGCATCGAGCGGACGCTGCAGTTCCGCAACGGCCTGAACGACATGCGTGACTTCCTCGAGGGCGACATCCGCTTCTCGCAGCAGTTCGGAACGGTGGTCTGATGCGCGTCCCACTCCGTTGGCTCGGCGAGTCCGTCGACCTCCCCGACGACGTCACCCTCGAGCACGTCCACGCGGCGCTCGTGTCGGTGGGCTTCGAGGAAGAGGACGTCCACACCTACGACCTCACGGGCCCGATCGTCGTCGGCCGCGTGCTCGAGCGCGAGCCCGAGCCGCAGAAGAACGGCAAGACGATCAACTGGTGCCAGGTGGACGTCGGCGAGCCCGAGCCCCGCGGCATCGTGTGCGGCGCGCACAACTTCGACGTCGGCGACCTCGTCGTCGTCACGCTCCCCGGCGCCGTCCTGCCCGGGCCGTTCCCGATCGCCGCACGCAAGACCTACGGGCACGTGTCCGACGGCATGATCGCCTCGGCACGCGAGCTCGGTCTCGGCGACGAGCACGACGGCATCCTCCGCTTCGCGGACCTCGGCATGGAGCCCGAGGTCGGCGCGGACGCCATCGCGCTCCTCGGTCTCGACGACGCCGCGGTGGAGATCAACGTGACCCCGGACCGCGGGTACGTGCTGAGCATGCGCGGCGTCGCTCGCGAGTACGCCCACGCCACCGGCGCGACCTTCCACGACCCGGTCGAGCGGGTCACCCCCCGCAGCGCCGAGGGCTTCCCGGTCGTGATCGACGACCAGGCCCCGGTGCGTGGCCGGGTCGGCGCGCACACGTTCGTCACCCGTGTCGTCCGTGGCATCGACCCGACCGCGAAGACCCCGGCGTGGATGGTCTCGCGTCTCGCCCTCGCCGGTGTCCGGTCGATCTCGCTGCCCGTCGACATCACGAACTACGTCATGTTCGAGCTCGGTCAGCCGCTGCACGGGTACGACCTCCGGGCGCTGCAGGGCGGGCTCGGTGTCCGTCGTGCTGCTGCCGGCGAGACCCTGACGACCCTCGACCACGTCGAACGGACGCTCGACCCGGAAGACCTCGTCATCACCGACGACTCCGGTCCCGTCGGCCTCGCCGGCGTGATGGGCGGCGCCCGGACCGAGATCTCCGACGCCACCACCGACGTCCTGATCGAGGCGGCCGGCTTCGACCAGACCTCCATCGCCCGGACCGCGCGTCGGCACAAGCTCCCGAGCGAGGCGTCCCGACGCTTCGAGCGCGGTGTCGACCCGCTCGTGGCCGAGGCCGCTGCGAACCGTGCGGTCGAGCTCCTCGTCGAGCTCGCGGGCGGCACCGCGGACCCCCTCGGCTCGACGCTCGTCGACACCGAGCCCCGTCCGACGGTCACGATGCGCATCGCCCGTCCGGCCGAGCTCGTCGGCGTCGACTACACCGACGCCGAGGTCATCGACACCCTGCGCGCGATCGGTGCGTCGGTCGACGTCGACGGGGACACCCTCGCCGTCGTGCCGCCGACCTGGCGCCCCGACCTCACCGACGACACCACCCTCGTCGAAGAGGTCGCGCGCATCGTCGGCTACGACCGCATCCCGAGCGTCCTCCCCGTCGCGCCGCCCGGCCGTGGGCTGACCGGTCACCAGCAGGCGCGTCGTCGCGTCGCCGCTGCACTCGCCGCCGACGGCCTGGTCGAGGTCGTCACCGCACCCTTCGTGTCGCAGACCACGCAGGACGCCTACCCGGGCATCGACGGTGCGGGCGGGCCGAGCGTGGTCCTCGCGAACGCCCTCGACAGCGAGCAGAGCCTCCTCCGACGCAGCGGGGTGCCGGCACTCGTCGACGCCGCCCGCCGCAACGTGTCGCGCGGCCTCGTCGACGTCGCGCTCTACGAGACCTCGCGGGTGTTCCTGCCGATCGCGGGCGAGACGCTCGGCACCGACACGGTCCCGGCCGGCGCCGTGCTCCCGGACCGCGACACCCTCGCCGCGCTCGACGCGTCCCTGCCGCCGCAGCCGTTCCACGTGTCCGCGCTGCTCACCGGCAACCGGGTCGTGAAGCAGCCCGGCGTACAGCCCGAGCCGTACGGCATCGCGGACGCCCTCGACGTCGCGCGCGCCGTCGCGTGGGCGGTCGGGGTCGAGCTCACGGTGGCGCAGACGACGCACCCGTCCCTGCACCCGGGCCGTGCGGCATCGCTCCTCGTGGACGGAACCGTCGTCGGCGTCGCGGGGGAACTCCTGCCCGAGCTGACCGAGGCAGCGGTCCTGCCGCGCGTCGTCGCGGTCGTCGAACTCGACCTCGACGCCATGGTCCGGGCGGCGCCCGAGCTGGTGTCGGTGGCACCGATCGTGTCCTACCCGGCGGCGACGCAGGACCTGTCCCTCGTGGTGGATGCCGACGTACCGGCGGGTGACGTACTGGATGCGGTGCGCACTGGTGCCGGAGAGCTGTTGGAGTATGCTCGCCTCGTGGATGACTACCGGGGCTCCGGCGTGGACGAGGGACAGAAGTCCCTGACGTTCGCGCTGCGCTTCCGCGCCACGGACCGCACGCTGACCGCTGCCGAGGCCACTGAGGCCCGTGACGGCGCCGTCCGACGTGCCGGCGAGCGATTCGGGGCGACCCTGCGCGACTGATCCCATCGGGACCAGCACCGCCCGGGGCCGCCGCCTCCGACTCTCTCGACGACCAGTCCGACCAAAGGTGGAATCCCATGTCCGTATCCGTCGCCGTGGCGGGAGCCTCCGGCTACGCGGGCGGTGAGCTCCTGCGCGTGCTCTCCGCCCATCCCGAGTTCGACGTCAGGACGGTGACGGCGTTCTCGAACGCCGGACAGCCGCTCATCGCGACGCAGCCGCACCTCCGCTCGCTGTCGCACCTGACCCTCGAGCCGACGACGGCGGACAACCTGCGCGGACACGACGTCGTGTTCCTCGCGCTGCCGCACGGCCAGTCCGGGGCCATCACCGCGGAGCTCGGCGACGACGCCCTCGTCGTGGACTGCGGCGCGGACCACCGGCTGACGGACCCGGCGGCGTGGGAAGCGTTCTACGGCGGCGACTACCACGGCGCGTGGACCTACGGGCTGCCGGAGCTGCTGCACGCGGCGCCGACGCCCGGGTCGGCGGACGAGTGGCGTGACGTGGACGACATCCAGACGCAGAGCCGGCAGCGGGCGGCGCTCGTGGGGACGAAGCGGATCGCCGTCCCCGGGTGCAACGTGACCGCGGTCACGCTCGGCATCCAGCCGGGCATCCAGGCCGGGCTGATCGAGTCGGACGACCTCGTGGCCGTGCTGAGCGTCGGCCCGAGCGGTGCCGGCAAGAAGCTCGCGAACACCTACCTGGCGTCCGAGATCATGGGCTCCGCGAGCGCGTACGCGGTCGGCGGGAAGCACCGCCACATCCCGGAGATCCAGCAGAACCTCGTGGTCGCCGGCGCGTCCGACGTGACGATCTCGTTCACGCCGGTCCTCGTCCCCATGTCCCGCGGCATCCTGGCGACGACGACCGCGAAGCTCGCGCCCGGTGTGAGCGCCCGTGACGTCCGGCTCGCCTGGGAGCAGGCGTACGCCGACGAACCCTTCGTGCACCTCCTGCCCGAGGGCGAGTTCCCCCGGGTCGCCGACACCATCGGCGCGAACACCGCACTGATCGGGCTGGCGGTCGACGAGGCCGCCGGTCGCGTCGTCGCGGTGAGCGCACTGGACAACCTGGCCAAGGGCACCGCCGGTGCCGCGGTCCAGTCGACGAACATCGCCCTGGGCTTCCCGGAGACCCTCGGCCTCAGCGTGGACGGAGTCGCACCGTGACCGACGCAAGCCAGTCCACCCATACCGACCCGGGCCTCCAGGGCGTCACCGCGGCAGCGGGCTTCCGCGCGGCCGGCGTGACGGCCGGTCTCAAGTCGAGCGGCAAGCCCGACGTGGCCCTCGTCGTCAACGACGGGCCGGACGCCGCAGTGGCCGCGGTCTTCACCAGCAACCGTGCCCAGGCGCACCCCGTGATCTGGTCGCGCCAGGCGGTCGGTGACGGCACCGCCCGAGCGGTCGTCCTGAACTCCGGCGGCGCGAACTGCTTCACCGGTCCGTTCGGCTTCCAGACCACCCACATGACCGCCGAAGCCGTGGGCGAGGCGCTCGGCATCGGCGCCGGCGACGTCGTCGTCTGCTCGACCGGCCTCATCGGGGTCGGCGACCAGACGTTCCGCGACAACGTCCTCAGGGGCGTCGACCTCGCAAGTGCGGCACTGTCGGCCGACGGCGGTCCGGACGCCGCGACCGCCATCATGACCACCGACACGAAGCCGAAGCAGTCGGTCGTCACCGAGGACGGCTGGACCGTCGGCGGCATGGCCAAGGGCGCGGGCATGCTCGCACCCGGGCTCGCGACGATGCTCGTCGTGATCACCACGGACGCCGTCGTCGGCTCGGACGAGCTCGACCAGGCGCTCCGGGCCGCCACCCGCGTCACCTTCGACCGGGTCGACTCGGACGGCTGCATGTCGACGAACGACACCGTGGTGCTGCTGTCCTCCGGCGCGAGCGGCGTCACGCCCGAGGTCGGCGACTTCCAAGAAGCCCTGACCGCGGTCTGCGCCGACCTCGCACGGCAGCTGCAGCAGGACGCCGAGGGCGCGAGCCACGACATCGCGATCCACGTCGTGAACGCCGCGACCGAGGACGACGCCGTCACGGTCGGCCGGAGCGTCGCCCGGAACAACCTGTTCAAGGCCGCGGTGTTCGGCAACGACCCGAACTGGGGCCGGGTGCTCGCGGCGATCGGCACCACCGACGCCGAGTTCGACCCGTACGCCGTCGACGTCTCGATGAACGGGGTCCGTGTCTGCCACGCCGGCGCACCGGACGAGCCGAGCGACCGCGTCGACCTGACGCCGCGCGACACCGACGTCCTCATCGACCTCGGCGTCGGACCGTTCTCGGCGACGATCCTGACGAACGACCTCACGCACGACTACGTCCACGAGAACAGCGCGTACTCCAGCTGATGGCCGACGACAGCATCCTCTCGAAGGAAGAAGAGCACGAGCTCGCGACCGTCAAGGCCGCGACCCTCATCGAGTCCCTGCCGTGGCTGAAGCGGTTCTCGGGCAAGATCGTCGTCGTCAAGTTCGGCGGCAACGCCATGGTGAACGAGGACCTCAAGCGTGCGTTCGCTGAGGACATGGTCTACCTCCGGTACGCCGGCCTCCACCCGGTGGTCGTGCACGGCGGCGGCCCGCAGATCTCGGCGGCGCTGAAGGAACAGGGCATCGCGTCCGAGTTCCGCGGCGGCTACCGCGTCACCACGACCGAGGCGATCACGGTCGTCCGCGACGTGCTCGCCGGCGAGGTCAACCGCGAGATCGTCGACCTGATGAACGAGCACGGCGAGGGCCTCGCGGTCGGCGTGTTCGGTGACGGCGGCTCGCTGTTCACCGGCGAGAAGAAGGGCGTCGTCGTCGACGGCGAGCACTTCGACCTCGGGCACGTCGGCGACATCACGCACGTCGACCCCTCCGGTGTGCTCGCCGCGATCGAGGCCGGCCGCATCCCCGTGGTGTCGAGCATCGCCATCGACGACGCCCACCCGGACCAGGCGCTCAACGTGAACGCCGACGCCGCGGCGGGCGCACTCGCGATCGCCCTCAAGGCGTCGAAGCTCATGATGCTCACCGACGTCCCCGGTCTGTACCGCAACTGGCCGGACCGCGACTCGATCGTCGACCTCATCGCGGTCGAGGAACTCCGCGCCCTGTTGCCGTCGCTCGAGTCGGGCATGATCCCGAAGATGACCGCGTGCCTCGACGCCGTGGTCGGCGGGGTCGGCGGCGCGACGATCATCGACGGGCGGATCCCGCACTCGATCCTGCTCGAGGTGTTCACCCTGCGCGGCGCGGGCACCGAGGTGATCCCGGACCCGAGCCGACGCACCGAGAACCAGATGACCCACGCCGAGATCGGCCGACGCGTCGCAGCACCGTCGACGAGCAGCACCACCGGCCAACACGTGGCCAGCACGACCGAGAAGGGACAGCCGCAGTGAGCACCGAGACGCAGACCGAGACCTGGAACGACCGGTTCGGGGCGTCGCTCATGCGATCCCTGACCCCGCCGAAGATCATGCTCGAGCGCGGCGAGGGCTGCCGCGTCTGGGACGTCGACGGCAACGAGTACCTCGACTTCCTCGCCGGCATCGCCGTCAACTCGCTCGGCCACGCGCACCCCGCGCTGGTCGAGGCGATCAGCGACCAGGCCGCCAAGCTCGTGCACGTCTCGAACTACTTCGCGACCCCGCCGCAGCTCGAGCTCGCCGAGCGGCTCAAGCGCATCACGGGCGCAGGTGAGGCCGGCCGCGTGTACTTCGGCAACTCCGGTGCCGAGGCCAACGAGGCCGCGTTCAAGCTCGCACGCCTGAACAAGGGCGCCGACGGGCAGAAGACCCGCATCCTCGCGCTGAAGCAGGGCTTCCACGGCCGCACGATGGGCGCGCTCGCGCTCACGGGCAAGCCCGCACTGCAAGAGGACTTCCTGCCGATGGTCCCCGGGGTCGAGCACATCGACTCCACGGTCGCCGCGCTCGAGGAGTCGATCGACGACACCGTGGCCGCGCTCATCGTCGAGCCGATCAAGGGCGAGGCCGGCGTGGTCGACCTGCCCGAGGGGTTCCTGCTCGCCGCTCGCCGCCTGACCGCGGAACACGGCGCGCTGCTGATCCTCGACGAGATCCAGACGGGCGTCGGCCGGACCGGCAACTGGTTCACCTACCAGGGCCACGGTTTCGAGCCGGACGCCATCACGATCGCGAAGGGCATCGCGGGCGGGTTCCCGATCGGTGCCCTCGTCACCTTCGGCTGGGCGTCCGAACTGTTCTCGGCCGGCCAGCACGGCTCGACGTTCGGTGGCAACCCGCTCGGCACCCGGGTGGCGAACGCCGTCCTCGCCGAGATCGAGCGGGCTGACCTCGTGTCCGGTGCGGTGACGAAGGGGGAGCGGATCCGTGCGGGCATCGCGAGCATCGGCTCGCCCCTCGTCGAAGAGGTCCGTGGCACCGGCCTCCTCATCGGGGTCGGTCTGACCGGCCCGGTCGCCGCCGCCGTCAACGCCGCCGCGCTCGAGCGCGGCCTGATCATCAACGCCCCGAACGAGTCGAGCCTGCGCATCGCGCCGCCGCTCGTCGTGTCCGACGCCGAGATCGACGAGTTCGTGTCGATCCTCAGCGAGAGCCTGGCCGCAGTCGCCGCCGAGCAGGGCACCACCACCCAGGAGACCTCCGCATGACCCGTCACTTCCTTCGCGACGACGACCTCAGCCAGGCGGAGCAGTCCGCGATCCTCGACCTCGCCGAGCAGATGAAGGCCGACCGGTGGGGTGCCAAGCCCCTCGCCGGACCGCAGAGCGTCGCCGTGATCTTCGACAAGTCGTCCACCCGCACGCGGGTGTCCTTCCACGTCGGCATCTCCGACCTCGGCGGCAGCCCGCTCATCATCTCGACGGCGAACAGCCAGCTGGGCGGCAAGGAGACGCCGTCCGACACCGCACGCGTCCTCGAGCGCATGGTGTCGGCGATCGTGTGGCGCACCTACGGCCAGGCCGGGCTCGAGGAGATGGCGGCGAACACCAGTGTCCCCGTCGTCAACGCCCTGTCGGACGACTTCCACCCGTGCCAGCTGCTCGCTGACCTGCTCACCATCCGCGAGCACCGCGGGACCCTGGCGGGGCAGACCGTGGCCTTCATCGGCGACGGCGCGAGCAACATGGCGCAGTCCTACCTGCTCGCCGGGGCCACCGCGGGCATGCACGTCCGCGTCGCGGCACCGGCCGAGTTCTCCCCGGCGGCCGAGGTCGTCACGGACGCCGAACGTCGCGCTGCCGTGACCGGCGGTTCCGTGCTCGTCGTGACCGACCCGGTCGCGGCCGTCGCCGGAGCGGACGTCGTCGTGACCGACACGTGGGTGTCGATGGGCAAGGAGGACGAGAAGCAGGCGCGGCTCGACACCTTCAACGGGTACCGCGTGGACGACGCGATGATGGCGCACGCCGCCGGCGACGCCGTGTTCATGCACTGCCTGCCCGCCGACCGTGGGTTCGAGGTCACGGCCGAGGTCATTGACGGTCCGCGGAGCATCATCTGGGACGAGGCGGAGAACCGTCTCCACGCCCAGAAGGCGCTGCTCGCCTGGCTCCTCGCAGCGAACGCGACCGGCGCCCCCGCGACCGGCGCCCCCGCGACGACCGGCGCCCCCGCGACCGCCTGACCCAGGGAGACCACCGTGGCAGACCGCGTCGTCCTCGCGTACTCCGGCGGACTCGACACGTCCGTCGGCATCGGCTGGCTGCGTGACGCCACCGGCAAGGACGTCGTCGCACTCGCGGTCGACGTCGGCCAGGGCGGCGAGGACATGGCGGCGATCCGGCAGCGCGCGCTCGACTGCGGCGCCGTCGAGTCGATCGTCATCGACGCGAAGGACGAGTTCGCCGACGACTACCTCGTCCCCGCGCTGCAGGCCAACGCCCTGTACCAGAAGCGCTACCCGCTCGTCTCCGCGCTGAGCCGTCCCCTCATCGCGAAGCACCTGGCGCTCACGGCGAAGCAGCTCGGCGCCGACAGCGTGGCGCACGGGTGCACGGGCAAGGGCAACGACCAGGTCCGCCTCGAGGCAGCGGTCGCGGCCCTCGCCCCGGACCTGACGAGCGTCGCACCGGTGCGGGACCTCGCGCTCACCCGCGACCGAGCGATCGCCTACGCCCAGCAGCACGGCCTGCCGATCGAACAGTCGGAACGCTCGCCCTGGTCGATCGACCAGAACGTGTGGGGTCGAGCGGTCGAGACCGGTCACCTCGAGGACCCGTGGAACGCCCCGGCGGAGGAGCTCTACGCCTACACGCAGGACCCGACCGTCCCGCGCGCTCCGGACGAGGTGACGATCACCTTCGAGCAGGGCGTCCCGGTCGCCATCGACGGACAGCGGTTCAGCGTGCTGCGCGTCGTGCAGGAGCTCAACGCACTCGCCGGCAAGCACGGTGTCGGTCGGATCGACGTGGTCGAGGACCGGCTCGTCGGCATCAAGTCGCGCGAGGTGTACGAGGCGCCGGCCGCCGTCGCCCTGATCGCCGCGCACGAGGAACTCGAGAACCTGACCCTCGAACGCGACGTCAACCGGTACAAGCGGCAGGTCGAGTCGGACTGGGCCGACCTGGTCTACGACGGGCTGTGGTTCAGCGGCCTGAAGCGGAGCCTCGACGCCTTCATCGCCCACACCCAGCAGCACGTCTCCGGCGACGTCCGACTCCGGCTCCACGCGGGCCGAGCCGTCGTGACCGGACGCCGCTCCAGCCAGAGCCTCTACGACTTCGACCTGGCGACCTACGACACGGGCGACGCCTTCGACCAGTCGCACGCGAAGGGGTTCATCGACATCTGGTCGTTGCCGAGCAAGATCTCCGCCCGCCGCGACCTGGCCAACTGAGCGCCCAGGCACCCCGCCCCCAAACCCACGACCGGACGACGAGAGAACCATGACCGACGCGAACCAGCCCGCCGCCAAGACCGACGCCACCAACACCGGCGCCCTCTGGGGTGGCCGCTTCGCGGACGGCCCGAGCGCCGAACTCGCCGCCCTCTCCCGATCGACCCACTTCGACTGGCAGCTCGCCCCCTACGACATCGCCGGCTCCCGCGCCCACGCCCGCGCCCTCAACACCGCCGGGTACCTGACGGCCGACGAGCTCGAGCGGATGCTCGCCGGCCTCGACCGCCTCGAGTCCGCGCACGCCGACGGCACGCTGCAGCCCGCCGACAGCGACGAGGACGTGCACGGCGCCCTCGAACGACTCCTCATCGCCGACCTCGGCCCCGAGCTCGGCGGGAAGCTGCGCGCCGGCCGCAGCCGCAACGACCAGATCGCGACGCTCGGTCGGATGCACATGCTCGACCACGGTCGCCGGATCGGGCACCTCGTCATCGACCTCGTCGACGCGATCTCCCAGCAGGCCAACGAGCACCCCGGCGCGATCATGCCGGGTCGCACGCACCTGCAGCACGCGCAGCCGGTCCTCCTCGCACACCACCTGCTCGCGCACGCGTGGCCCCTGGTCCGTGACCTCGAGCGGCTCCGCGACTGGGCGGACCGCGCGAGTGTGAGCCCGTACGGCGCCGGCGCCCTCGCGGGGAGCTCGCTCGGCCTCGACCCCTCGGCGATCGCCCACGAGCTCGGGTTCGCCCGCCCCGCGGACAACTCGATAGACGCCACGGCGGCTCGTGACGTGGTCGCCGAGTTCGCGTTCGTCCTCGCGCAGATCGGCATCGACGTCTCCCGCCTGGCGGAGGAGATCATCCTCTGGAACACGAAGGAGTTCGGCTTCGTCCGGCTGCACGACGCGTTCTCCACGGGGTCGAGCATCATGCCCCAGAAGAAGAACCCGGACATCGCCGAGCTCGCCCGGGGCAAGTCCGGCCGGCTCATCGGCAACCTGACCGGCCTGCTCGCAACGCTCAAGGGCCTGCCGCTCGCCTACAACCGCGACCTGCAGGAGGACAAGGAGCCCGTCTTCGACTCGGTCGCCACCCTCGAGGTCCTGCTCCCCGCCTTCACCGGCATGGTCGCGACCCTCTCGTTCGACACCGACCGCATGGCCGAGCTCGCGCCGCAGGGCTTCTCGCTCGCGACGGACGTCGCCGAGTGGCTCGTCCGTCAGGGGGTGCCGTTCCGTGACGCGCACGAGGTCTCCGGCGCGCTGGTCCGGTACTGCGAGGAGCGCGGGATCGAACTCGACGACCCCACCGACGACGAGTACCGGACGGTGTCCGAACACCTCACGCCCGAGGTCCGCGGCGTCCTCACCATCGAGGGCTCCGTCGCGTCGCGCGCCGGCATCGGCGGCACCGCGCCGGACCGCGTCGCCGAACAGCTCGCCTCGCTCACCCGTCGCGTCCACGACCTGGCGGAGGGCGTGCCCTTCACCCGATGACCGACCCCACGCTCGCGCTGCTGTCCGAACCGGCGCCGGTCTCGGCGCCAGCGTTGCTCGGTGCGACGATCGCGGGCAAGGGCGTGACCCTGCGCATCACCGAGGTCGAGGCCTACTTCGGCCCCACCGACCCCGGCTCGCACGGCCACCGCGGTCCGACGCCGCGCAACCGTCACCTGTTCGGACCGCCCGGGACGCTCTACGCCTACCGCTCCTACGGCATCCACACGTGCGTCAACGTCGTCAGTGCGCCGGAGGGCACGTCGTCGGGATCGCTGCTGCGGGGCGCGCAGGTCGTGGAGGGTCTCGAGGCGGCCCGTTCCCGACGCGGCGGCTCCGTCACGGACGTCGCGCTCGCGCGCGGTCCCGGCAACCTCGGCGGCGCGCTCGGTGCGGTGCTCGGCGAGGACGACGGCAGCAGACTCCTCGACGGCTCCGGCCCGTACGTGCTGACGTTGGCTCCCGGCCTGGAGGCGCGGCTCGCCGCCGTCGGACCGACCCGCGTCGTCGAGGAACTCCTGTCCGAGACCGTGCCCGGTCCGGCGGCGACCGATCCGGTCCCACGGATCTCCCGAGGGCCGCGCACCGGCGTCGGCGGCATCGCCGGCGGCGCGAGCTTCCCCTGGCGCTTCTGGCTCACCGGTGACCCGACGGTGTCGGCGTACCGGCGGCACAAGGGTGCCCTCGATTGACGGAGCCGACCCGCGCCTCCTGGACCGCGCGCGCCGCTACGATGGCTGGGTGTCCAGTGAATCCGCTCACGATGTCCTGACGCGCCAGCAGAACGACCCGACCTTCGCCTCGGTCTGGGACGAACTGCGCTGGCGTGATCTGGTGCACGTCTCCACCGACGAGACGGCACTCAAGGAGGCCCTCGACGGCGAGCCGATCACGTACTACTGCGGTTTCGACCCGACGGCGCCGTCCCTGCACTGCGGGAACCTGCTGCAGCTGCTCACCATGCGCCGGATCCAGCTCGCCGGGCACAAGCCGCTCGCACTGGTCGGTGGTTCCACCGGGTTGATCGGCGATCCGCGGCCGACAGCCGAACGGACGCTCAACACCCGCGAGACCGTGCAGGAGTGGGTCACGCGGTTGCAGGGCCAGGTGTCGCGGTTCCTCAGCCCCGACGGCGAGAACGGCGTGCGGCTGGTGAACAACCTCGACTGGACGGCACCGCTGTCCGCGATCGACTTCCTGCGCGACATCGGCAAGTACTTCCGCGTGAACTCGATGCTCAAGAAGGACGCCGTCGCCGCGCGCCTGAACTCCGACTCGGGCATCAGCTACACCGAGTTCAGCTACCAGATCCTGCAGGGCCTCGACTACCGCGAGCTCTTCCGCCAGTACGGGTGCACCCTGCAGACGGGCGGCTCGGACCAGTGGGGCAACCTGACCTCGGGGACGGAACTCATCCGTCGTGCCGAGGGGGCGACGGTGCACGCGCTGGGGACGCCCCTCATCACGAACTCCGACGGCACGAAGTTCGGCAAGAGCGAGGGCAACGCGATCTGGCTCGACCCGGACATGACCTCGCCGTACGCGTTCTACCAGTTCTGGCTCAACACGACGGACGCCGACGTGATCGCCCGGCTCCGCCAGTTCACGTTCCTGTCCCGCGCCGAGATCGAGCGGCTCGAGCAGGCCGTGGCCGACGAGCCGTTCCGGCGCGAGGCGCAACGGACCCTCGCGTTCGAGGTGACGGCGGTCGTGCACGGGGTCGAGGCGACGCAGGCGGCGATCGATGCCTCCGCGGCGTTGTTCGGCAACGGCGACCTGGGCGCGCTCGACGCCACCACCCTGCGGTCGGCGATCGCGGAGCTCCCGGGGTCGGTGGCGCTGCCCGGTGATGCGGACGTGGCCCGAGCGCTCGTCGACACCGAGTTGGTGAAGTCCCTCGGCGAAGCCCGTCGCGCCATCGACCAGGGTGGTGTGTACGTGAACAACACCCGCGCCGAGGACCCGACCGCGCCGCTGTCCGACCTCGCCCTGCCCGGGGGAGTGCTCGTGCTCCGTCGCGGCAAGAAGACCCTGGCCGGCGTGACGCTCTCCTGATCGCCGCCGCTCGTCGATGCCCGGTTCCCCTGGTGGGAGCCGGGCATCGCTGCGTCCGGGCCGCACGTGTTGCACAACGCGACACGCCCGGGATGTGGCCCGTCTTGGCGCACCCGCTGAACGCTGCGTATAGTTCTTACTCGTCACCCCAAAGGTGCGGCGGAGCGGCTGGAGCGAAAGCCCAGAGCACGCCGGCCCTCAAGCGGGACCATCCTCCACTGAAGTTCAGATCTGGCCTTGCGCTGGATCGCTTCGACGCCTAGGATGACTACTCCACCGGTTCTCTCCTACGGGATGAGCCACTGGGCCTCAGGGTCCGACGACACACCGGTGGTCAAACCAAGAACGAAAGCCTCTCTGGCGGAACC
>NZ_MJGR01000025.1:0-68672 GCF_001865105.1 Curtobacterium sp. MCBA15_016 | reverse complement strand
ACCGCGTCGAGGAGCCCGTCGTCCGGCTGCGCTTCGGGGAGGAGCAGCAGGCCGGCCGTGAGGGTCCCGCAGTTGCCCACGATGACGGTGTGCGCCCGCATGCTGTGCTCGTCGCCCTCGTCGAGGCGGTACCGGAGGTCGACCTGGCGGTTGCCGACCACGGACCGCATGATCGGGTCGGAGTAGGCGAGCCAGCCGAAGCGCTTCTTCAGGCCAACGTTCGTGTCCGCGGCCATCCGGGCGTCGAGCCCGATCCCCGCCATCACGAGGAACGCGTGCTCGGTCGTGTCCCCGTCCGCGGTGGTGAGCGCGGCGAAGGCGACGTCGACGGCACGGTCAGCGCCGTGGAACGCCGACCGGACGGCCGCGGTGACGTCACCGATCGGGATGCCGAGGTTCCGTGCGTAGAGGTTGCCGGTGCCCGTCGGGAGCAGGGCGATCGGGATGCCGGAGCCGTGCAGCACCTCGGCCGCGACCCGCAGCGTGCCGTCGCCACCGACGACCAGCACGACGTCGGGTGCGCTGTCACGGGCGGCGCGTGCGGCGGCGCGGCCGTCGTCGTCGGCCGCGGTCTCGAACCAGGCGGTGTCGGCCCAGCCGAGCGACCCCTGCTCGGTGGCGACCGCCGAGCGGAGGGCGGCGAGGTCGACCGCGGAGGGGTTCACGACGACGGCCGCGTGCTGCGGGCCGTCCGTCCGGTGCGTGCGGTCGGGGGCTGCGGGAGTGGAGGGCACCAGTCGACGGTACCGCCGGACGCGAGGCGATCGCGCCGCGGACCGGTGTGTCCGATCCCCGCGGATCCGCCGAACCTGGCAATCGGGACCCTCACGCACAGGTGCGCGAGCGAGACTCGCGGCACGGCGAGTGCCGGGTGACTTCGACACCTGTGCGGTACCTCTCCTGAACAGGCAGGGGCCGTCATGGCCAGCACGCCCATCGTCCGCTCACTCACCCTCATCGGCACCGGGATCGGACTGGCGGCAGCGCTGGCGCTCGCGTCCTCCGGTCCCGCCTCGGCCGCGACCGTCATCGACGGTCCGATCGGGCTCGGCACGGCCGCGACGTACGGCGTCCTCGGCGCCTCGACCGTCACGAACACCGGACCCACCACCGTCCAGGGCGACCTCGGCCTCTCGCCGGGGACCTCGATCACCGGCTTCGGCGGACCCGGCAACGGGATCGTGAACGGCACGGTGCACCAGACCGACGCGGCAGCGACCCAGGCCCAGGCCGACACCACGACCGCGTACGACGTGGCGGCGTCGCTGACCCCGACGCAGACCGGCGTCTCGGAGCTGAACGGCCTCAGCCTGTCGCCCGGTGTCTACACCGGCGACGCACTGCGACTCGCGGACACCGGGATGCTGACGCTCGCGGGCAGCGCCGACTCCGTGTGGGTGTTCCAGGCCGCGTCGACGCTGACGATCGGATCGGGCACGCGCATCCTCACCACGGGTGGCGCGAGCTCCTGCAACGTCTTCTGGCAAGTCGGCAGCTCGGCGACCATCGGCAGCGCCGCGCAGTTCCAGGGCACGGTCCTCGCGGACCAGTCCGTCACGGCCACCACGGGTGCGACCGTCGTCGGGCGTCTGCTCGCGCGCACCGCTGCCGTCACGCTCGACACGAACACCATCACCGCGCCGACCGGGTGCCCGGCCCCCGGCACCCCCTCCGAGACGGTGGCTCCGACGATCACGTCCGGCACCCCCACGGCCGCGACCGCCGGCACGCCCTACTCGTTCCCGGTGACGGCGACGGGAACGCCCGCGCCCACGTACTCGGACGGCGGGACCCTGCCGCCCGGCCTCACGATCAACCCGACGACCGGGGTCATCTCCGGCACCCCGACGACGCCCGGCACCACGACGGTGACGATCACGGCGGACAACGGCACGGCCCCGGCCGACACCGAGACGTACGTCCTCACCGTCCGCGCTCCCGCGGTGGTCCCGACGCCGACCCCCACTCCCTCGGCACCGACGTCGAGCGCTCCGGCCGTGCCGGTCGCTGCGGGCTCGGGCAGCGGTGGTTCCGGGAACTCCCCGGCGGAACTCGCCTTCACCGGCAGCGACCCGACGGTGCCGCTCACGATCGCCGGAGCACTCCTCGTCGCCGGCTCCGCGCTGCTCGTGCTGCGGTCCCGTACCCTGCGTGCCCGACGACGTCCGGCACAGCGCGCGTAGCGTCGGGAGCATGACGAAGCACTGGGTGGCCCCGCGGTTCGGCGGCAGCGAAGTCCTCGAGTACGTCGAGACCGAGGTGCCGGCCCCGGGGCCCGGCGAGGTGACGATCGACATCCGCGCTGCGGGCATGAACCCCGCCGACACGAAGCACACCCGACAGGGCGACCCGTCGGACCTGCCGATCGCGATCGGCTACGAGGTCGCGGGCGTCCTGAGCGCCGTCGGTCCGTACACCGAGATCGCGTCCGGCGGGGGAGCGGTCGGTGACGAGGTCCTCGCGTTCCGGGTCGCTGGTGGCTGGGCCGAGCGACTCACGGTGCCGGCACGGGACGTGTTCGCCAAGCCCGCGGTCCTCGGCTTCCCCGAGGCCGCGAACCTCCTGCTCACCGGCACCACCGCCGCGGACATGCTCCGGGTGACCCGGGCCTCGGGGAACGACACGGTCCTCGTGCACGGTGCCGCCGGTGCCGTCGGGGTCAGCCTCCTGCAGCAGCTCCGCCTCCTCGGGGCGCGGGTCATCGGCACCGCCTCCGAGCGCAACGCCGACACCGTCGCGGACTTCGGCGGTGAGTGGATCGCGTACGGCGACGGACTCGAGGACCGGGTCCGGGCACTCGTGGCCGACGGCACGGGCGACGGCGTCGACGTGGCGCTCGACTGCGTCGGGACCGACGAGGCCGTCGACGTCTCGCTCGCGCTCGTCGCGGACCGGTCGCGCATCGTCACGATCGCCGCGTTCGGTCGAGCGGGGGCCGACGGCATCCGTGCGATCGGCGGAGCCCAGCCGGAGAGCAAGGTGTTCCGAGACTCGGTGCGGCAGCGACTCATCGACCTCGCGGGCGACGGGCAACTCGCCGTCCCCGTCGCGCGGACGTTCCCGCTCGCCGAGGCGAAGGCCGCGGCCGAGGTGCTCGAGTCGCAGCACCCCGGCGGGAAGCTCGCGCTCGTCCCCTGACCCGGCGCGGACGTGGCCGGGGCGTTCTGGTTGAATCGCACTCGTACTTCAGCCAACACCCGAGGGGGACCCATGACCGACCAGTACCCGCCGCAGAACCCGTACGGCCAGCAGCCCGCACCGACCGGGCCCGGCGGCGAACCGCCGATCTGGGCGCCCTGGTACGGCATCTCGTTCGGCAAGGCGTTCTCGCGCTTCTTCAAGAAGTACGCGACGTTCAGCGGCCGCGCGAGCCGCAGCGAGTACTGGTGGTGGTACCTCTGGAGCGCCATCATCGGCACGGTGGCGTCGATCATCACGGGCATCCTGACGGCGGCCACCGGCACGACGACCACCACGACCTCCTCGACGTACGTGGGCTTCTCGACGATGTCGACCAACCCGCTCGCCGGGACGGCCTTCTGGATCGTCGGACTCGCGCTCATCATCCCGACGCTGGCGCTCATCGTGCGACGCCTCCACGACGCGAACATCAACGGGCTCTTCGCGCTGCTGCTGCTCATCCCGTTCCTCGGTGCGGTCGCGGTGTTCATCATGATGTTCCTGCCGTCGAACCCGCAGGGCGCCCGGTTCGATCGACCGACCGGTTCGCGATGACGACCGGCGGCGAACCCGGGTGGGGACAGCCGGACGGGCAGCAGCCGCCGGCCGGGCAGCCGAACGGCCAGCCCTCGCTGCCCTACGGGCAGCAGCCGCCGGCCGGGCAGCCGTACGGCCAGCAGTACGGCCAGACGTTCCCGCCGTACGGCCAGCCGTACGCGCAGCTCCAGCCCCCGATCCCGGTCGGGCCGGACGGCACGCCCCCGCTCTGGGCACCCTGGTACGGCATCGGCTTCCTCGACGCCGCCACGCGCTTCTTCAAGAAGTACGCGCGGTTCGACGGGCGCGCCAGCCGGAGCGAGTTCTGGTTCTGGGCGCTCGCCAACGGGCTGGTCAACCTCGTCTTCCTCGGTGCCTACCTCGTCGCACTGTTCTCGTGGATCGCGGCGAACACCTCGACCGACGCGTACGGCGTGACACGGTCCGACGCCGTGGGGCCGCCCGTCGTCGCGCTGCTGATCGGCGGGGTCTGGGGGCTCTGGTGGCTCGCGACGATCGTGCCGAGCCTGGCCCTGGGGTGGCGCCGGGTGCACGACGCGAACCTGGCCGGACCGTTCTGGCTCATCGCGCTGTTCGTCGGGATCGCCGGGATCGTGTTCGGCGCCCTCGAGTCGAACCCGGCCGGTGCGCAGTACGACCGCCCCAATCTCGGGTAGCGCGACCACCACGACGAAGCGGCCCGCCCCGGCAGGGGGCGGGCCGCTTCGTCGTGCTGCGGTCGGGGCGCGGGTCAGACCACCCGGAGCCGCGAGAGCGAACCGTCCACGACCAGATCGCGCACCGTGACGGACGGATCCGCCGTCTGGAAGCGCAACGCGCCTCCGGGCTGGTCGAACCAGGGCTGGACGAACCGGACCGTCACCAGGAACGGCCGTTCGACCAGGTAGCGGTGCGTCTCGGGCGCCGACGCGACGTGCGGCGGCAGTGAGCGCTGCGGCAGCGGGGTGTCGAGCGGGTGCAGCAGGTAGCCGTCCGGGCCACCGACGCGGTCCACGGGCACGCCGGCCGGCACCTGGATCGTGAGGCCCTGCTCGCCCGCCTGCGCCACCTGCTGCGCGAGCTGCGGGTACGTCGACGCCGCCCGGTCGCGGAGCCCGTCGAGCTCGTACCGGGGGATGTCCTTCGGCGCCGGGAACGGCCGGTTGAGGAAGCGACGGAGCATCTCGACCGCGTCCGCTTCGCCCCGGGCGGTCGCGAGACGCCGCGCGGTGCCGTAGTCGACGACCTCGAGCGCGAAGTCGCCCGTGCCCTCGACCGCCACGACTCGGAGCGCGCCCTCGACCGGGGGCTCGTGCAGGGTCTCTCCGGGGAGCTGCACGTAGCGGATCGTGTAGCCGAGCTGGTCGAGGATGGGGCGGGTGTCCGCGAAGGTCATGGAGCGGAGCCTATCGGTGGTGCCCCTGACGTGCCTTGGACGGAGCCGAGCGTCGGCCCCGTCCCGGCGACGTCGTCAGGCTCGGCCCCGCATGACGGCCTGCTTGACCTCGGAGATCGCCTTCGTGACCTGGATCCCACGCGGGCACGCGTCGGTGCAGTTGAAGGTCGTGCGGCAGCGCCACACGCCCTCCTTGTCGTTGAGGATGTCGAGCCGGACGTCGGCCGCGTCGTCGCGCGAGTCGAAGATGAACCGGTGCGCGTTCACGATGGCGGCGGGACCGAAGTACTGGCCGTCCGTCCAGAACACCGGGCAGGACGACGTGCACGCGGCGCAGAGGATGCACTTCGTGGTGTCGTCGAAGCGCGCACGGTCGGCCACCGACTGGATGCGCTCCTTGCCCGGGGTGGGGGCGGTCGCGGGCTGCAGGAACGGCTGGACCTCACGGAAGGACTTGAAGAACGGCTCCATGTCGACGACGAGGTCCTTCTCGAGCGGCAGGCCCTTGATCGCCTCGACGTAGATCGGCTTCGACACGTCGAGGTCCTTGATCAGCGTCTTGCACGCCAGCCGGTTGCGCCCGTTGATGCGCATCGCGTCGGAGCCGCAGACGCCGTGCGCGCAGGAGCGCCGGAAGGTCAGGGACCCGTCCTGGTCCCACTTGATCTTGTGGAGCGCGTCGAGGATGCGGTCGGTCGGCAGCATCATGACGTCGAAGTCCTGCCAGCGCGGCTCGTCGTCGACGTCCGGGTCGAACCGGCGGATGATGAGCGTCACCGGGAACGATCCGGGAGGGGCGTCCTGCACGGTGTCGGTGCGGGGTGCGTCGGAGACCAGGGTGTCGGTCATCTCAGTACTTCCTCTCCATCGGCTGGTACCGCGTCACGACGACTGGCTTCCAGTCGAGGGTGATGTGGTCGTCGGCGAGTGACGAGTGCGGGTCGCCCGTCAGGTACGCCATGGTGTGCTGCATGTAGTTCTCGTCGTCGCGCTTCGGGTAGTCGTCGCGCATGTGGCCGCCGCGGGACTCCTTGCGGTTCCGGGCGGAGTACACGACGACCTCGGCGAGGTCGAGCAGGAACCCGAGCTCGACGGCCTCGAGCAGGTCGGTGTTGAACCGCTTGCCCTTGTCCTGCACGGAGACCTGCAGGAAGCGGTTCCGGAGCGTGTGGATGGTCTCGGTGACGCGGGCGAGCGACTCGTCGGTGCGGAACACCTGCGCGTTCTTGTCCATCTCGTCCTGCAGCTCCTTGCGGAGCACGGCGATGCGCTCGGTGCCGGTCGAGGCACGGAGCTGCGCGAGCATGTCGCGGACGCCGGCGGCCGGGTCATCGGGCAGGGGGAGGAACTCGGCGGTCTTGACCCACTCGGCCGCGTTGTTGCCCGAGCGCTTGCCGAAGACGTTGATGTCGAGCAGCGAGTTGGTGCCGAGGCGGTTCGAACCGTGGACGGACACGCAGGCGCACTCGCCGGCGGCGTAGAGCCCGGGAACGACCGTGGTGTTGTCGTACAGGACCTCGGCGTCGGTGTTGGTCGGGATGCCGCCCATCGCGTAGTGCGCCGTCGGCATGACGGGCACCGGCTCGACGACCGGGTCGACACCGAGGTAGGTGCGCGCGAACTCGGTGATGTCGGGGAGCTTGGTCTCGAGTACCTCGGCCCCGAGGTGCGTGCAGTCGAGCAGCACGTAGTCCTTGTTCGGCCCGGCGCCACGGCCCTCGGCGACCTCTTGCACCATGCACCGGGCGACGATGTCGCGCGGGGCGAGGTCCTTGATGGTGGGGGCGTAGCGCTCCATGAACCGCTCGCCCGAGGCGTTGCGGAGGATCGCGCCCTCGCCGCGGGCGCCCTCGGTGAGGAGGATGCCGAGGCCGGCGAGCCCGGTCGGGTGGAACTGGAAGAACTCCATGTCCTCGAGCGGGAGGCCGGTGCGCCAGACGATGCCGACGCCGTCGCCGGTCAGGGTGTGGGCGTTCGAGGTGGTCTTGTACATCTTGCCGAAGCCACCGGTCGCGAAGATCATCGCCTTGGCGTGGAAGACGTGGAGGTCACCGGTCGCGAGCTCGTAGGCGACGACACCGGCGGGCTGCTTGCGGGTGACGCCGTCCTCGCCGACGACGTCGACCATGATGAGGTCGAGCGCGTAGAACTCGTTGAAGAAGTTCACGCCGAGCTTCACGCAGTTCTGGAACAGCGTCTGCAGGATCATGTGGCCCGTGCGGTCCGCGGCGTAGCAGGCCCGGCGGACGGGGGACTTGCCGTGGTCGCGGGTGTGACCGCCGAATCGCCGCTGGTCGATCTTGCCCTCGGGCGTGCGGTTGAACGGCAGGCCCATGTTCTCGAGGTCGATGACCGCGTCGATGGCTTCCTTCGCGAGGATCTCGGCGGCGTCCTGGTCGACCAGGTAGTCGCCGCCCTTGATCGTGTCGAAGGTGTGCCACTCCCACGAGTCCTCTTCGACGTTGGCGAGCGCCGCGGCCATCCCGCCCTGCGCCGCACCGGTGTGCGATCGCGTCGGGTACAGCTTCGAGATGACGGCCGTCTTCGCCTTCGGGCCGGCCTCGATGGCGGCACGCATGCCGGCACCGCCCGCGCCGATGATGACGATGTCGAACTGGTGGTGGTGAACGGTGGTCTCGGTCACTGGGGCCTTTCAGGAGTGGTGCCGCGCCGGCAGGGGCGTGCGGCGGCGAGGTCGAGGACGCGTGCTGCGGCTACTGGGCCGGGCAGAACGACGGCAGGTCCGCGGCGGCTGCGCCGGCGGGGCACGGGTCGAACGTCCAGCACACGAGCAGGCCGAGCACGATGAGCACGACGCAGGCGATGAGGATCGCGACGAGCAGGGTCTTGCGGATGCCCGGCTTCGACACGTAGTCGTTGACGATCGTCCGCATGCCGTTCGAGCCGTGGATCAGCGCGAGGACGAGCATGAGCGAGTCCCACACCTGCCAGAACGGCGACGCCCACTTGCCGGCGACGAACGCGAAGTCGATCTGCTTGACGCCCTCGCCCGCCACCATGTTGACGAAGAGGTGCCCGAAGATCAGCACGACGAGCAGGACGCCCGAGCCGCGCATGTAGATCCAGCCCCACTTCTCCCAGTTGGTGGAGCGGCGGGCTGCTGCTGCCGAGCGCGGGGGCTCGATGGTCTGCGTGGTCATCCGGATGCCCCCTAGTTGAAGTCCGCGACGAGGTTCATGAGCTGGCGCGGCAGGAAGCCGGCGATGGCGATCGCCCAGAGGACGATCACGATCCAGAACATGGCCCGCTGGTACTTCGGGCCCTTCGACCAGAAGTCGATGAGGATGATCCGGAGCCCGTTGAACGCGTGGAACACGATGGCCATCACGAGCGCGATCTCACCGAGGTTCATGATCGGCGTCTTGTACGTGCCGATGACCGCGTTGTACGCCTCGGGGGAGAGCCGCACGAGGGCGGTGTCGAGGATGTGCACGAGCAGGAAGAAGTAGATCGCCACACCGGTGATGCGGTGCAGGACCCAGGACCACATGCCGGTGGACCCCCGGTAGAGCGTCCCCTGCGGTGTCCGAGAAGCGCGCGGCGCCTCGATCGTCACCCGGGGTGCGGCGGTCGCCGTACCCCCTGCGGTCTGCTCGGCCATGAGCTCGTCCTCCCATAGGACGGGCTCGCCCGATCGGCGAGCCCTTGCCGTTCGTGTTCGTGTGGAACACGACCCATCCTATGCGCGTGCGCTGACCTTCTCGTGCCAACCGGTCCGGGCACCCCGCGTCGTGGCGGGCGGCGCGCCGATCGTGCGGGCCGTGTCGTGGTGGTCGAGCAGTTCGTCGCCGATCGCCTCCCACGTCGTCCCCTCGACCCGGAGCCGCCCGGCGGAGCCCATCCGCTCGGCCAGGGCGCGGTCGTGGTGCAGGGCGAGGACGGCTCGACGCAGGGCCTGCGGCTCGTCCGGGTCGTACAGCTCGCCGTCGAGTCCCGGCGCGACGAGGTCGAGCGGCCCGCCGGCGCTCGGCGCGACGACCGGCAGCCCGCTGGCGTGCGCCTCCTGCAGGGTCTGGCCGAAGGTCTCCGCCGGTCCCGTGTGGACGAACAGGTCCAGGGCCGCGTACGCGTCCGCGAGCGCGTCCCCGCGGAGCGGACCGGTGAACGTGACGTCCAGGTGGCGGAGACGCCGTTCGAGCGCGGCCCGGGACGGACCACCGCCCGCGACCACGATCCGGATCCCGGGGATGCCGCCGAGCTCCGCGAGCCGCTCGACCTCCTTCTCGGGCGCGAGCCGCCCGACGTACCCGACGATGGTCTCGCCGCGCGGGGCGATCCGCCGCCGGAGCGCCCGCACGTGCGCCGACGAGCGGCGCGCGGGGTGGAACAGCTCGGTGTCGACGCCGCGGCCCCAGCGCGCGACGCGGGGGACGCCGTCCTCGGCGAGCATCGCCGCGGTCGCGCTCGACGGCGCGAGCGTCAGCGAGGCGCCGGCGTGGATGCGTCCGAGGATCTTCCGCACCAACGGGACGGTCGCGGTCAGGCCGTTGCGGCGGGCGAACCCGGCCACGTCGGTCTGGAAGACGGCGACGGAGGGGATGCCGAGCCTCCCGGCCGCCGTGATCGCGCGCCCACCCAGCAGGAACGGACTCGCGGCGTGGAGCACGTCGGCGCCGGAGGCGGCGAGGATCGTGTCGAGCACCGGGTGGGGGAGCGCGACCGGGAACTGGCGGTACGCGACGGCCGGGACCCGGTGCACGTCGAAGGAGCGGTACCGCTCCACCGCGGTGCGCGAGCGGAACTGCGCGATGCCGGGGGTGTCCGGCGCGATGACGACCGCGCGGTGACCGCGGCGTTCCAGGTGGTCCAGCACCGCGAGGACGCTGGTGGTGACGCCGTTGAGGGTGGGCAGGAAGCTCTCGGTCACGACGGCGACGGTCCGTTGGGACGTGCCGCGCTCCACGCTGCGTGCGTTCATGGCGGTGTCCATGCTCCGCGCACGGCGTGTCCCCGCGGGGCCGTCGACGTGAACGCCCGGCACGCAGGCGGTGAACAGCCGCGTCTGCGGGTGGCGAACGGTCGCGTCCGCGTGTGGTGGACGATCGGACTGGAGGCGCGGCGCACGACCGGCGGGCCGGCTGCGGTGGCCGTGTGCGGACTCCCGCACCGCGTGCGTGCGGGAAGCGTGCGGGAACCACCCAGGTCGCGCCCGGCCGCACCGGTACGGTGAGCACGTGGCAGACGCACTCGAGGACTTCTACGCGATCATCCCCGCCGGGGGCATCGGATCGCGGCTCTGGCCGTTGTCGCGTGCCGACGCGCCCAAGTTCCTGCACGACCTGACCGGGTCCGGCACCTCGCTGCTCCGGCAGACGTGGGACCGTCTCGCGCCACTGGCCGGCGAGCAGCGGATCATGGTCGTCACCGGCCGTGCGCACCGTGTCGCCGTCGAGTCGCAGCTCCCCGGCGTCGAGGACCACAACGTCGTGCTCGAGAGCGAGCCGAAGGACTCCACGGCGGCCATCGGCCTCGCCGCGGCGATCCTGCGCCGCCGCGAGCCGGACGTCGTCATCGGCTCCTTCGCGGCCGACCACGTCATCGGTGACGCCCGGGGCTTCCGCCGGTCGGTCCGCGAAGCGGTCGTCGCCGCACGCGCCGGCTACATCACGACGATCGGCATCACGCCGACCGAGCCGGCGATCGGCTTCGGCTACATCCACGCGCACGACGACCCGATCGGCATCGAGGGCGCCCCGACCGCCCACGCGGTGCGCTCCTTCGTCGAGAAGCCCGACCTCGACACCGCGCGCTCGCACGTCGAGCAGGGCACCTACCTCTGGAACGCGGGCATGTTCATCGCCCGCGCCGACGTGCTGCTCGCCGAGATCGGCCGGACGAAGCCCGAGCTGCTCGCCGGCATCGAGGAGCTCGCCGACGCGTGGGACACCTCGGCCCGTGGTGCCGTCGTGGACGCGGTGTGGCCGAACCTCGAGAAGATCGCCATCGACTACACGGTCGCCGAGCCCGCCGCCGCCGCAGGGCGCATGGCGGTCATCCCCGGCGACTTCGACTGGGACGACGTCGGCGACTTCGCCTCGCTCGCGAAGCTGCAGTCCGGCGGCCGCGCGAACAACCTCGCGGTGCTCGGGGACGGCGCTCGCATCCTCGCGGACTCGTCGAGCGGCATCGTCGTCTCGCACAGCCAGCGGCTCATCTCGCTCATCGGCGTCGAGGACATCGTCGTCGTGGACACCCCCGACGCCCTGCTCGTGACCACCAGTGCGAACGCGCAGCGCGTCAAGGGTGTGGTGGATGCACTGAAGATCAGCGGCCGCGGCGACGTCCTGTAGCGCTCCATCACGAAAAGCGCTTGACGTCCCCCGAACTGGGGGCAGAACCGTGACTTCGCGTTACGGGCGCGTTTCGGCGCGGTCGCGATCCCGTAACTGATCCCAGGAGTCCCTCAGGGGCGTTCTGTACCGGCCGGGCGGTCGTGTACTGTCGCCACGATCGCCCGGAACGCACGTGGTCCGGGCACGCTCCCCGGAGGAACCCACCCGTGACATCTCGTACCCGTCAGGTCCTGCTGAGCTCCCTCGCGCTCGCCGGTACCGTCGCCGTCCTCGCCGGTTGCTCGGCCGCCCCGTCCGACACCGCGTCCGGCGACAACAAGACCAGCTTCCGCCCCTGCATGGTCTCCGACGCCGGTGGCTTCGACGACAAGTCGTTCAACCAGCTCGGGTTCGAGGGCATGAAGGACGCCGCGTCCGACCTCGGTGCCACCTACAAGTCGGCCGAGTCCAAGGACGCCACCGTCTACGACTCGAACATCGAGCAGCTCATCGGCCAGAACTGCAACCTCATCGTCACCGTCGGCTTCAACCTCGCCGACGCCACGAAGAAGCAGGCCGCGGCGAACCCCGACACCGACTTCGCGATCATCGACGACAACTCGATCGACGCGAAGAACGTCAAGCCGATCACCTTCGACACCTCGCAGGCGGCGTTCCTCGCCGGCTACGCGGCCGCCTCGTACTCGAAGAGCGGCGTCGTCGGCACCTTCGGTGGCATGCAGATCCCGACCGTCACGATCTTCATGGACGGCTTCGCGGACGGCGTGAAGTACTACAACGAGCAGAAGTCGAAGGACGTCAAGGTCGTCGGCTGGGACGTCGACAGCCAGAAGGGCTCCTTCACGGGCGGCTTCGAGGCCGGCACGCAGGCCAAGGCCGTCGCGCAGACCCTGATCGACCAGGACGCCGACGTGATCCTGCCCGTCGGTGGCCCGATCTACCAGTCGGCTGCCGAGGCCATCAAGGACGCGAACAACGGTTCCGTGCTGATCGGTGCGGACAGCGACCTCTACGAGGCCGACCCGCGCTACAAGGACATCGCGTTCACGTCCGTCGAGAAGGGCATGCGCCCCGCCGTCAAGGACGTCGTCGAGCAGGCCGCCGACAAGAAGTACTCCAACGAGCCGTACGTCGGCACGCTGAAGAACGACGGCGTCGGCATCGCGCCGTTCCACGACTACGCCGACAAGGTCGACAGCGGCCTCGAGAAGGAGCTCGACACCATCAAGTCGGGCATCATCGACGGCTCGATCAAGGTCGAGACCAAGGCGACCGTCAAGTAGTCCGGTGAACGCGGGCGGGGGAACCTCCCTCGCCCGCGTTTCCGTGCGTCGATCACAGAAACAGACCCAGAGAACATGAAGCTCGAACTCCGCGGCATCACGAAGCGGTTCGGCCCCCTCGTCGCCAACGACCACATCTCGCTCACCGTCGAGCCCGGTGAGGTCCACTGTCTCCTCGGGGAGAACGGCGCCGGCAAGTCGACCCTGATGAACGTCCTGTACGGCCTGTACCAGGCGGACGAGGGCGAGATCCTCCTCGACGACGTCGTCCAGGACTTCGACGGACCCGGTGACGCCATGCGTTCCGGCATCGGCATGGTGCACCAGCACTTCATGCTCGTCCCCGTCTTCACCGTCGCCGAGAACGTCATGCTCGGCCAGGAGCAGACCGCGTTCGGCGGCCGGCTCGACCTCGCCGGCGCCCGCAAGCGCGTGCGGGAGATCTCCGAGCGCTTCGGGTTCGACGTCGACCCGGACGCCAAGGTCGAGGACCTCCCCGTCGGTGTCCAGCAGCGGGTCGAGATCATCAAGGCGCTGTCCCGCGACGCCTCGGTCCTGGTGTTCGACGAGCCGACGGCCGTCCTCACCCCGCAGGAGACCGACGAGCTGATGGGCATCATGCGGCAGCTCCGTGCGGCCGGCACCGCGATCGTGTTCATCACCCACAAGCTGCGCGAGGTCCGCGAGGTCGCCGACCGCATCACCGTGATCCGCCTCGGCAAGGTCGTCGGCGAGGCATCGCCCACCGCGACGAACAACGAGCTCGCGGCGCTCATGGTCGGCCGTGCCGTCTCCCTCGTCGTCGACAAGGCACCGGCCACCGGTGGTGAGGACGCGCTCGTCGTCGACGGGCTGACCGTCACCGACCCGTCCGGCATCGTCCTCGTCGACGACGTCTCGTTCACGGTCCGGCGCGGCGAGGTCCTCGCCATCGCCGGGGTGCAGGGCAACGGGCAGACCGAGCTGACCGAGGCGATCCTCGGCCTCGAGCCGGTGCACGCCGGCCGCGTCACGCTCGACGGGCGCGAGCTCACCGGCCGCACCGTCAAGCAGATCCTCGACGCCGGCGTCGGCTTCGTCCCGGAGGACCGGAAGGAAGACGGGCTCGTCGGCGAGTTCACCATCGCCGAGAACCTCATGCTCGACCGTGCCGACCACGCCGAGTTCGTCCGCGCCGGCACGATCCGATCGGCGGAGCGCGACGCGTTCGCCGACGAGAAGATCGCCGAGTTCGACATCCGCACGCCGAGCCGCACCACCGCGGCCGGCCGGCTGTCCGGCGGCAACCAGCAGAAGATCGTCCTCGCCCGCGAGCTGAGCCGCGACCTGCGCCTCTTCGTCGCGGCGCAGCCGACCCGCGGCATCGACGTCGGGTCGATCGAGTTCGTGCACAAGCGCATCGTCGCCACCCGCGACACCGGTGTCCCGGTCATCGTCGTCTCCACGGAGCTCGACGAGGTCGTGGCGCTCGCCGACCGGATCGCCGTGATGTACCGCGGCGGGATCGTCGGCATCGTCCCCGCGGACACCCCGCGCGACGTCCTCGGCCTGATGATGGCCGGGGAACTCCCAGAAGGAACGGAGCTGGCAGCGTGAGCAACACGCCAGACAACACGCAGCCGGACGCACCGCTGACCGACGACCGCCTGCAGGACGTCGAGTCCACCCCGCACCTCATGACGGACTCCGCCGAGGACACCGAGCGACGCCAGGGCGGCGACCGCTGGCAGGCCGCACTGCAGGGCATCGTCAACGGCTCCGCGCTCGTCACGGTCCTCGCCGTCGTGCTCGCCCTCGTCGCGTGCGGCATCCTCATCGCCATCACCGACGAGAACGTCCGCTCGGCCGCCGGGTACTTCTTCGCCCGTCCGGCCGACACCTTCCGGGCGATCGGTACCGCGGTCGGCGGGGCGTACGCGTCGCTGTTCGAGGGGTCCGTCGTCAACTTCGGCGCGTCGAGCTTCCAGCAGGCCATCGTGCCGCTGACCCGCTCGATCGACTACGCCGTGCCGCTCATCGCGGCCGGTCTCGGCATCGCGCTGTCGTTCCGCGCCGGCCTGTTCAACATCGGCGGCCAGGGCCAGATCCTGATGGGCGCCGCGGCGGCCGGCTGGGTCGGCTTCTCGTTCGACGGCCCCGCGGCGATCCACATCCCGCTCACGATCATCGCCGGCATCGTCGGCGGTGCGGTGTGGGCCGGGATCGTCGGCGTCCTCAAGGCGCGGACGGGTGCCAACGAGGTCGTCCTCACGATCATGCTCAACTACGTCGCGCTGTACCTCGTGAGCTACCTGCTCCGCACGCCGGGCCTGCTGCAGGCGCCGGGCAGCCCGAACCCGATCTCGCCCGCGACGAAGGACAGCGCGGTGCTCCCGCCGCTGTTCGGGGTGCGCTACGGCGTGGACCTCGGCTTCGTCGTGGCGATCATCGCGGTCGTCGTCGTGTGGTGGCTCGTGAACAAGTCCTCGCTCGGCTTCCGCTTCCGCACCATCGGTGAGAACCCGCGTGCCGCGCGCGTGGCGGGCATGAGCGTGCCGTCCCTGACCATCTGGGTCCTCGTCATCTCCGGTGCCCTCGTCGGCATCGCCGGCGCGTACCAGGTGCAGGGCGCGGTCACGACCGGGTTCACCTCCGGCATCGACGCCGGCATCGGGTTCGACGCCATCACCGTGGCGCTGCTCGGCCGGTCGAAGCCGTGGGGCGTGTTCTGGGCCGCGATCCTGTTCGGCGTGCTGAAGAACGGCGGCTACGCCATGCAGGCCGCGAACGGCATCCCGATCGACATCGTGGGCGTCATCCAGGCCCTCATCGTCCTCTTCATCGCGGCGCCGCCGCTCGTCCGCGCGATCTTCCGGATCCCGCAGCCGGGTGCTCGTCGCCGAACCCGCAACAAGCAGAGCAAGAAGGCGGTCGCCGCGTGAGCACCATGACCCCCACCGCGGTCCCCGCGCTCCCCGCGCAAGGCCGCGGCCTCGAGACGACCCGCAGCTGGAAGGCCGCGATCGGGTACGGCGTCTTCACCGTGATCGCGCTGCTGCTCTTCGGCGTCGCACACCGACCGGGCACGGCCACGTTCCGCCTGTCCTCCAAGGGTGACTTCTTCGCTCTGCCGAACCTTCCGCTGCCGTCCACGGCTACGGGCGTCGTCGTCATCGTGCTCCTCGCACTCGCCACCGTCTACGCGGTCGTCGAGACGCGCGCGTTCCGTCGGGTCCGCCTCTGGGTGACCGCGCTGTTCGCGATCGTGTTCGTCGTGGGCTTCCTCGCCTGGGCCGTCGCGGGTGACTCGATCACGATTCCGGGCATGCTCGTGGGCGCGCTCGGTCTGAGCGTCCCGCTCGTGTTCGGCGCCCTCGGCGGCGTGATCTCGGAGCGTGTCGGGGTCGTGAACATCGCCATCGAGGGCCAGTTCCTCGCCGGTGCGTTCACCTCGGCGCTCGTCGCGTCGGTGACGGGTACACCGTGGGCGGGCCTCGTCGGTGCCGTCGTCGCCGGTGTCCTGGTGTCGTTCATCCTCGCGGCGTTCAGCATCAAGTACCTCGTCGACCAGGTGATCGTCGGTGTCGTCATCAACGCCTTCGTCTCCGGGCTGACCGGCTTCCTGTACTCGCAGGTGCTCTCGCCGAACGCGTCGACGCTCAACGTGGGCCTGCGCTTCCCGAAGCTCGAGATCCCGCTGCTGCACCAGATCCCGATCATCGGCCCGATCTTCTTCGAGCAGACCGTCGTGGTGTACCTGGCGTACGTGGCGGTGGCGGTGGTCACGTTCGGGCTCTTCAAGACCCGGTGGGGCCTGCGCCTCCGCTCCGTCGGCGAGCATCCGCAGGCCGCGGACACGGTCGGTATCAACGTGAACCGCACCAGGTTCTGGAACGTCTCGCTCGCGGGCGCCATCGCCGGTCTCGGCGGTGCGTACTTCACGCTCGACGCGGTCGGCGGTTTCACGAAGGACATGACCGCCGGCGCTGGCTACATCGCGCTCGCCGCCGTGATCTTCGGTCGCTGGGACCCGATCCGTGCGATGCTCGCGGCCCTGCTGTTCGGGTTCGCGTCCAACCTGCAGAACGCGCTCAGCGTCGTCCAGGGTTCGCCCGTCCCGAGCGAGTTCCTGCTCATGCTCCCGTACGTGGTGACGATCCTCGCGGTCGCCGGCCTGGTCGGGCAGGTGCGCGGTCCCGCGGCGGCCGGCAAGCCGTACATCAAGAGCTGACGGCCAGGAGGCACGGCACATGACCGACACGCACGCTTCGGGCGACGACCGGGTCGCGTCCACCGACGCGACCGCCTGGGCGGACCCGGCCACGGCCCTGGACGGGCGCGGCGGCCGGACCGCCGCCGACGGGACGGGGGCCGAGCCGCGCCTCCCGTCCGACGTGGACTGGACCGCCCTGCGGACCGCCGCGACGGCTGCGATGGGGCACGCCTACGCGCCGTACTCGTCGTTCCCCGTGGGAGCCGCGGCGCTCACCGACGACGGCCGGATCGTGTCCGGCTGCAACGTCGAGAACGCGTCCTACGGGGTGACGCTCTGCGCGGAGTGCTCGCTCGTCTCGCAGCTGCACATGACCGGCGGCGGCAAGCTCGTGGCGTTCACGTGCGTCGACGGCGACGGGGCGACCCTGATGCCGTGCGGCCGGTGCCGCCAGCTGCTCTTCGAGCACTCCACCGAGGGCATGCTGCTCGAGACCGTCTCCGGCATCCGCACCATCGACGAGGTCCTGCCGGACGCCTTCGGGCCGCGGACCCTCGCCACCTACCAGCAGGAGCACTGATCCACATGGCCGTCGAGCCGTTCGACACCGTCGACCTCATCCGCACGAAGCGCTCCGGGGGCGCCCTGAGCACCGCCGAGGTCGACTGGCTCGTCGATGCCTACACGCGCGGCTACGTCGAGGACCCGCAGATGGCGGCGATGGCGATGGCGATCTTCCTGAACGGGATGGAGCGGCGCGAGATCAAGGACCTCACGCTCGCGATGATCGCGTCGGGGGAGCGGATGTCGTTCTCGTCGCTCGGCAAGACGACGGTCGACAAGCACTCGACCGGTGGCGTCGGCGACAAGATCACGCTGCCGTTGGCGCCCCTCGTGGCGTCGTTCGGGGTCGCGGTACCCCAGCTGTCGGGCCGCGGGCTCGGGCACACCGGCGGGACGCTCGACAAGCTCGAGTCGATCCCCGGGTGGCAGGCGGCGCTGTCGAACGACCGTCTCCTCGAGGTGCTGACCGACGTGGGCGCGGTCATCTGCGCCGCCGGTACCGGCCTGGCGCCGGCCGACAAGAAGCTCTACGCCCTGCGGGACATCACCGGCACCGTCGAGAGCATCCCGCTCATCGCGTCGAGCATCATGTCGAAGAAGATCGCCGAGGGCACGGGTGCGCTCGTGCTCGACGTGAAGTTCGGGTCAGGGGCGTTCATGCCCTCGTACGAGGCGTCGCGCGAGCTCGCGCAGACCATGGTCGACCTCGGGAACGACGCCGGGGTGAAGACCTCGGCGCTGCTGACCGACATGGAGGTCCCGCTCGGGCTGACGATCGGCAACGCGCTCGAGGTGCGGGAGTCGGTCGACGTGTTGGCGGGCGGGGGTCCAGCCGACGTCGTCGCGCTGACCGTGGCGCTGGCGACCGAGATGCTCACGCTGGCCGGGCTGCCGGACGCCGACCCTGCCGCCGCACTGGCCGACGGCCGAGCGATGGACACCTGGCGGCGGATGATCCAGGCGCAGGGCGGGGACCCCGCAGCCGCGTTGCCGGTCGCCCGCGAGCAGCACGTCGTCACCGCGCCGTCGTCGGGCGTGCTCGCGCAGCAGGACGCCCTGCCGTTCGGCGTCTCGGCCTGGCGCCTGGGTGCCGGCCGTGCGCGCGCGCAGGACCCGGTGCAGGCCGGGGCGGGCATCGAGCTGCACGTCAAGCCCGGTGACACCGTCGCCGCGGGGCAGCCGCTCTGGACGCTGCACACCGACGACGCGTCGAGGATCCCGCGGGCGCTCGAGTCGCTCGAGGGTGCGTGGTCGATCGGCACCGAGGCGCCTCTGCGTGGGCCGATCGTGCGCGAGCGCATCGCGGGCTGAACCCCGGCCGTGGGACCGGCCACCGGCCGGGCTGCGGCTGCCTGCCCGGCTGTGGAGAGCCTCCAGTGGGTCCCGTCGTCTGTTGTGCACAGGTGCCTGCGCGGGGTCGGTGACCACCGATAGCCTGGGTGCATGAGCTCCGACGCCACGACCTACCGCCTGCCCGACGCCGGAGCGGTCATCAACGACCTGCCGAAGGTCTCGCTGCACGACCACCTCGACGGTGGCCTGCGCCCGGCGACGATCGTCGAGCTCGCCGGTGCCGCGGGCGTCACCCTGCCGACCACCGACCCGGCCGAGCTCGGGCAGTGGTTCGCCGACCAGTCGAACTCCGGCTCGCTCGTCGAGTACCTGAAGACCTTCGACGTCACGATCTCGGTGATGCAGACGGCGCCGCAGCTGCACCGCATCGCGAAGGAGTTCGTCGAGGACCTGGTCGCCGACGGCGTCGTCTACGGCGAGGTCCGCTGGGCGCCCGAGCAGCACCTGCAGGGCGGGCTCACGCTCGACCAGGCGGTCGAGGCCGTGCAGGCCGGCATCGAGGAAGCGGTCGACGCCGCCGCCGGCGGCAGCATCCGCGTCGGCCAGCTCGTCACGGCGATGCGCCACGCCGACCGCGCCCTCGAGATCGCCGAGCTCGCCGTCCGGCACCGCGACGCCGGCGTCGTCGGCTTCGACATCGCCGGGGCCGAGGCCGGGTTCCCGCCCTCGAACCACCGTGCTGCGTTCGACTACCTCGCCTCCGAGCTCTTCCCCGTGACGGTGCACGCGGGCGAGGCCGACGGGCTCGCCTCGATCCGCTCCGCGCTCGTCGACGGGCGGGCACTGCGCCTCGGCCACGGCGTCCGCATCTTCGAGGACGTCGTCCTGTCCGACGCCGGTGACGGCTCGACGCTCGCCTCCCTCGGCGAGGTCGCCTCGTGGGTGCGCGACCGTGAGATCCCGCTCGAGGTCTCGCCGTCGTCGAACCTGCAGACCGGGGCCGTCGCGGCGTGGGGCGACGACCTCGCCGACCACCCCTTCGACGTGCTCTACCAGCTCGGCTTCCGGGTCACGGTGAACACCGACAACCGCCTGATGAGCGACACCTCGCTCTCGAAGGAGCTCGCACTGCTCGCGGGCACGTTCGGCTACGACCTCGACGACCTCGCGGCGTTCCAGATCAACGCGGCGCTCGGCTCGTTCCTGCCGCTCGAGGACCGCGAAGAGATCATCGCCACCATCACGGCCGGCCACCAGGAGGCCTGACGCATGCCACTGCCGCCGCTGCCGGACTCCGCCGTCGTGCTCGGGGCGACCGCGTCCTCGTGGCGCGACGCGCTCCGGCTGGCCGGCGGTGCCCTCGTGTCGTCGGGAGCGGCCACCGAGCCGTACACCGACGCCATGATCGGCCTGGTCGAGGAACACGGGCCGTACATCGTCATCTCGCCCGGGCTGGCGTTCGCGCACGCCCGGCCGGGGCCCGCGGTGCCGCGTGACGGGCTGTCCGTCGTGACGCTCGACGCGCCGGTGTCGTTCGGGCACCCGCACAACGATCCGGTCCGCGTGGTCCTCGGGCTCGCGGTCGCCGGGGTCGGCACCCACCTCGAGTCGATCGGGGAGATCGCGAACCTGTTCAACGACGCCTCGGTGACCGGTCGGATCGCCGATGCCGCCACCGCGGACGAGGTCCGCGCGATCATGGGGGTCACCGCATGAAGATCGTCACCATCTGCGGCGCGGGCATCGGTTCCAGCGCGATCCTCAAGGTGAACGCCGAGAAGGCCCTCGCGGCGCTCGGGCTGACCGCGTCCGTCGTGGCGGCCGACGTCGCGTCCGTGCAGAAGGTGTCCGACGACGCGAACGTGATCCTCACCAGCCAGGAGTTCGTCGAGGCGATCGGGTCCACCTACGCCGAGGTCATCGTGATCCGGAACCACTTCGACCAGGCCGAGATCACGGCCGCGGTGGACCGGGCGCTCGGCGAACACTGACGCCGGTTCCGTGGCCTCTAGAGTTGGGGCATGAGCACGGAGAACCCGCTGAACGACCCCGCCGCCGACCCGTTCGAGGTCGCGCGTGACGCCGCCGAGGTCATCGCCTCGAAGTCCGGCATCGAGCGCCACGACATCGCCCTGACCCTCGGGTCCGGGTGGGGGAAGGCCGCGGACCTCATCGGCGAGACCGTGTCCGAGATCCCCGCGTCCGAGGTCCCCGGCTTCAGCGCTTCGGCCGTCCCCGGGCACTCCGGTACGGTCCGCTCGATCCGTCTCGCCGACGGCCGGCACGCGCTGGTCATCGGGGCGCGCACGCACTACTACGAGGGCCACGGGGTCCGTCGGGTCGTGCACAGCGTCCGGACCGCGGCGGCGACCGGCGCCTCGATCATGGTCCTGACGAACGGTGCCGGGGGCATCAAGGAGCACTGGACGCCCGGCACGCCCGTCCTCATCAGCGACCACATCAACCTCACCGCGGACAGCCCGCTCGAGGGTGCGACGTTCGTCGACCTCACCGACCTGTACTCGGCGCGGCTCCGCTCGGTTGCTCGCGGCGTGGACCCCTCGCTCGACGAGGGCGTCTACACCCAGTTCCGCGGTCCGCACTACGAGACGCCGGCCGAGGTCCAGATGGCGAAGACCATCGGCGGGCACATCGTCGGCATGTCCACCGCGCTCGAGGCCATCGCGGCGCGGCAGGCCGGCATGGAGGTCCTCGGCTTCTCGCTCATCACGAACCTCGCCGCCGGCATCCAGAAGACGCCGCTGTCGCACGCCGAGGTGCTCGAGGCCGGGCGCGAGGCCGAGCCGGTGATCGCCGACCTGCTCGCCCGCGTGGTGACCGCGCTGGGCTCCGCGTCGTGAAGCTCGACGTCGACGGCGTGCTCGCTGCTGCTCGTGCCTGGAGCGCGCAGGACCCGGACCCCGAGACCCGTTCCTCGCTCGATGCGGCGATCGACGCGGCGGCGACCGGCGACGATCCCGCGGTGCAGGACCTCGCCGCGCGGTTCGCCGGGCGCCTGGCGTTCGGCACCGCAGGCCTCCGCGCCGAGCTCGGGTACGGACCGCTCCGGATGAACCGGGTCGTCGTGACCCAGGCCGCCGCGGGACTCGCGCGCTTCCTCATCGACACCGGTCGTCGACGCAGCGTCGTCATCGGGTACGACGGTCGGGTGAACTCGGACGTCTTCGCCCGCGACTCCGCCGAGGTCATGCGCGGCCTCGGGCTCGAGGTCACCCTGCTGCCGTCGGCGCTCCCCACGCCCGTGCTGGCGTTCGCCGTGCGGCACCTCGACGTCGGTGCCGGGGTGATGGTGACCGCGAGCCACAACCCGCCGCGGGACAACGGCTACAAGGTCTACCTCGGCGAGGACGACGAGGGGTCGCAGATCGTCCCGCCCGTCGACGCCGACATCGCCGCCGCGATCGACGCCGTCGCCGCGGGCTCGATCGCGGACCTGCCCCGTGCCACCGACTACACCGTCGCCACGTCCGAGCTGCTCGGCGCCTACGTGTCCGCCACCGCGGCGACGGTGGCAGCGCCCGGGCTCGCTCCGGACGCGCAGCCGAAGGTCGTCTACACGGCCATGCACGGCGTCGGGTGGGAGACCGCCCGCGCGGTGTTCGAGGCGGCCGGGTTCGCCGTGCCGGTGACCGTGCCCGAGCAGATCGAGCCGGACGGGGCGTTCCCGACGGTGTCGTTCCCGAACCCCGAGGAACCGGGGGCGATGGACCTGTCGATCGCCCGCGGGGTCGCTGTCGGTGCGGACCTCGTCATCGCGAACGACCCGGACGCCGATCGGCTGGCGCTGGCGATCCCGGACGGCGACGGTTCCTTCCGCAGGCTCTCGGGCAACGAGGTCGGCTGGCTCCTCGGGTGGCGCGCTGCAGCCCGGGCGTCCGACGACGGTGTGCAGGGAACGCTCGCGGCGTCGATCGTGTCCTCGCCGGCGCTCGCACGGGTCGCGGCGCGGCACGGGCTGGAGTACCGCGACACCCTCACCGGCTTCAAGTGGGTCTCCCGCGTCCCCGGGCTGCTGTTCGGGTACGAGGAAGCGCTCGGCTACCTGGTCGACCCGGAGGTCGTCCGCGACAAGGACGGCATCTCGGCGGCGCTGTCCCTGCTGTCCCTCGCCGCGGACCTGGCCGCCTCGGGGTCGTCGATCGCCGGGCAGCTCGACGCCTTCGCGGCCGAGTTCGGGGCGTTCGCGTCCGGGCAGGTGGCGACCCGGGTGGACGACCTGTCCCGCATCGGGTCGATCATGGCGTCCCTGCGGTCGACGCCGCCGACGACGCTCGGCGGGCTGTCGGTGCTGTCGGTGACGGACTACGCCGGGGGTGTCGAGGGCTTCCCGCCGTCGGACATCCTCCGCTACGACCTGACAGGTGACGCCCGCGTGATCGTCCGCCCGAGCGGGACCGAGCCGAAGGTGAAGGTCTACATCGACACCGTCGCGGAGAGCCCCGCCGAGGCGCAGTCGCTCGTCGACGCCCTCGCCGCCGACATCCGCCCCCTGGTGTCGTAGGCGCGGCCGCGCCGGCGCGCCGCCCGCGCCGGCGGCGCTGGCGGCTCACCGCGCGTCGAACCACGTTTCCGACGTCGAACCAGCTCGTGCCGCTGGTTCGACGTCGGAAACGTGGTTCGACGTTTGCGCGCGTGCGAGTTGTGCGCACGTGACTTCTCCACAGATCGAGCGTCGGGCACGGGGCGCGACCCGAGCTCGGACAGGCTCGGACCATGGTGGTCCCCGTCGTCGTCCCCGTGCACCCCGACCCGGCCGCGGCCCGCGCGCAGCAGCGAGCGTTGCGCGACGGGCATTTGATCCGCGTCGGCCACGGCGCCTTCGTCCACCGCGAGGACTGGAAGCGCGCGACCGCTTGGGAGCAGCACCTCGCGCGCGCGGCGGCGGTGCACGCCGTCACACCTCGTGCCGTCGTGTCGCATGCCTCCGCCGCGATCGCGCACGGACTACCGTGGATCCAGCCGTTGCCGGAACGCGTGACCGTGCTCGATTCAATGCGTCGGACCGCGCAGCGCACGAGGTTCGCGGACAAGGCCGCTGCGGCCGGACGACACGTGGTGCCGGTCGTCGTCGGAGGGCTGCCCGTCACGACCTTGGTGGACACGGTCGTGGACATCGCGCTGCGGTACGACCGTGGCCGAGCACTCGCGGTGGCGGACGCGGCGCTCCGACGTGGCGTGCAGCACGACGCGATCGAGGACGAGTTGGCGGCACGCGGCCCGGTTCGCGCAGGGCGACGAGCACGTTCGGTGCTGGAGTTGGCGGCGGGCGCATCGGAGTCGGCGGGGGAGAGCGTCGCTCTGCTCGTGATGCGCGACGTCGGGTGTCCGGCGCCGGTCCAACAGCACGAGTTCCGCGACGACCGCGGTGTCATCGGCAGGGTCGACTTCTGGTTCCCGGACCAGGGCGTGATCGTCGAGTTCGACGGTCTCGTGAAGTACCGGGACGCCGGTATGCGCAACGGCCGCTCCGTCGAAGAAGTCGTCATCGCGGAGAAGGTGCGGGAAGATCGGCTGCGCGCGCTGGACGACGTACGCCGCGTCATCCGGCCGATCTGGCGTGACGTCGTGCCCGGCGGCGCGTTCCCGGCGATGCTGGCGGCGGGAGGTCTCCCGGTCCGGCGGGGCGTCCGAACGACGCCCGCATGGTGAGCGGCCCCCGGTGTGGAACCACGAATCCGACATCGAACCGACCAGGCGCGGTGGTTCGATGTCGGATTCGTGGTTCGAAGCAGCGCGGCGCGGCGCGGCGCGGCGCGGCGCGGCGCGGCGCCGCGCGCGGCGCCGCCGCCTACGCGAGCTCGAGCAGCACGTGGCCGGACGAGATCGTCTGGCCGACGGGGGCGTTCAGCCCCGTGACGACACCGTCACGCGGGGCAGCGACGGGCTGCTCCATCTTCATGGCCTCGAGCACGACGAGCAGGTCGCCCTTCACCACGGTGTCACCCTCGGCGACCGCGAGCTTCACCACGGTGGCCTGCATCGGGGAGGTCACGGAGCCGGACGACGCCAGGCCGCCACGGACCCCGGACGACCGGCGCTTCGGCGGAGCGGACGGCCCGGCCGGACGACGACCGGCAGCACCGGCGGCGCCACCGGCGACGATCGACGGCATGGTGACCTCGATGCGCTTGCCCTGCACCTCGACGACCACGCTCTCGCGGGCTGCCGGTGCGGGGAGCTCCTCGGGGGAGCCGCTCCACGCCGGGATCTCGTTGACGAAGTCGGTCTCGATCCACTGCGTGTAGATGCTGAACGGGGTCTCGTCGGGCGTCGCGAACGCCGGGTCCGACACGACCGCACGGTGGAACGGCAGCACGGTCGGCAGGCCGGTGACCTCGAACTCGGCGAGGGCACGACGCGACCGCTCGAGCGCCTCGGCGCGCGTGGCTCCGGTGACGATGAGCTTCGCGAGCATGGAGTCGAACGAGCCGGAGACGACGTCGCCCGAGACGACGCCGGAGTCGACGCGGACACCGGGGCCGGACGGCGCGTGGAACGCGTGCACGGGGCCCGGCGCCGGGAAGAAGTTGCGACCCGGGTCCTCGCCGTTGATGCGGAACTCGAACGAGTGCCCCCGCGCGACCGGGTCGGAGTAGTCGAGCACGCCGCCCTCGGCGATGCGGAACTGCTCGCGGACGAGGTCGATGCCGGTGACCTCTTCGGAGACGCAGTGTTCGACCTGCAGGCGGGTGTTCACCTCGAGGAACGAGACGGTGCCGTCGGCGCCGATGAGGAACTCGCACGTGCCGGCACCGACGTAGCCGACCTCGCGCAGGATCGCCTTCGACGACTCGTACAGCCGTTCCTCCTGCGACGCCGTCAGGTACGGCGCGGGCGCTTCCTCGACGAGCTTCTGGTGCCGACGCTGCAGCGAGCAGTCGCGCGTCGAGACGATGACCACGTTGCCGTGCTCGTCGGCGAGGCACTGGGTCTCGACGTGGCGCGGCTTGTCGAGGTACTTCTCGACGAAGCACTCGCCGCGGCCGAACGCCGCGATGGCCTCGCGCGTCGCCGACTCGAAGAGCTCTTCCACCTGCTCGCGCGAACGGACGACCTTGAGACCACGGCCGCCACCACCGAACGCCGCCTTGATCGCGACGGGCAGTCCGACCTGGTCGACGAAGTCGAAGACCTCGGAGACGTCCTGCACGGGCTCGATCGTGCCGGGCGCGAGCGGCGCGCCGACCTTCTCGGCCACGTGCCGAGCGGAGACCTTGTCGCCCAGGCGCTCGATCGACTCCGGCGAGGGGCCGATCCAGGTCAGCCCGGCGTCGATGACGGCGCGGGCGAAGTCGGCGTTCTCGGCGAGGAACCCGTAACCCGGGTGCACGGCGTCGGCGCCGGAGCGTCGGGCGACCGAGATGATCTTGTCGATGACGAGGTAGGTGTCGGCGCTCGTGGTGCCGTTCAGCGCGTAGGCCTCGTCGGCGAGGCGTGCGTGGAGGGCGTCACGGTCCTGGTCGGCGTAGACCGCGACCGATGCCTTGCCTGCGTCGCGGGCCGCGCGGATGATGCGGACGGCGATCTCGCCGCGGTTCGCGATGAGGACCTTGCTGATACGGGGCATGGTAAGTCAGCGTATTCGTGCGGCAGGGGCGCGAATTGACTGGCACCCACAAAGAACCGGCGCGAAGAAGTGTGGATGTCTACAGTGCCCAGAGGTCGTGCCACGCGATGCCGAACCCCCGCAGCAGCATCGAGCGCAGCACCGGGAGCGAGAGCCCGACCACCGCGGACGGTGCGCCGTCGATCCGGGTGATGTACGCGGCGGCCCGACCGTCGATGGTGAACGCCCCGGCGACCTCGAGCGGTTCGCCGGTGGCGACGTACGCGTCGATCTCCGCGGGCGACATGTCGTCGGCGAAGGTGAGCACGGCGCTGTCGACCGCCACCACCTGGTCGCCGTCGGCGACCATCGCCGACCCGCCGGGCGCGACGCCCGCGACGAAGGCAGCAGCGCCGAGCGGCCCGCCGCCCGACGCGTCCACGGTACGGACGGGAGGCACGGTGCCGGCCCGACCCGCGCCTCCAGGCCCCGGATCGGGTGCGTCCAGGACGTCGGGTGCGTCCAGGACGTCGGGTCCGTCCGCGGCGCGGCGCCGGTCCACGACGCAGTGCCCGCTCCAGAGCGTGCCGCCGCCGGCGGCGAGCATCTGCCGCCACCGTTCCCGCGCGACCTCCGGGTCGTGGGGCTTGCCGTACAGCACGCCGTCCACCTCGAACGCGGAGTCCCCGCCGAACACGAAGCCGTCGACCGGGGAGCCGTCGACGGGGGCGTCCGCGACGGCCGAGGCCTTGGCGGCCGCGAGCATCGCCACCAGCTCCGGTCCGGTCAGGTCGCGGCCGAGCGACGTGGCGGCCGCGGCGACCGCGGCGTCCTCGTCGACCCCCGGCGCGACGAGCACCGGCTCGATCCCGGTCTGGGCGAGGAGGGCGCGGCGGGCGGGGGAGGTACTCGCGAGGTACAGACGCATGGGAACATCGAACCATGGGTGAATCCGTCGGAACGCTGCTCGACCTCGACGTCACCGGGATCGCCCACGGCGGCATCTCGGTGGCACGGCACGAGGGGCGGGTGGTGTTCGTGTCGGACGCGATCCCCGGCGAACGGGTGACCGCCCGCGTGACCGAGGACCGGAAGAAGTCGTTCTGGCGTGCCGACACCGTGTCGGTCGAGACGCCGAGCGACCACCGCGTCGACCACGTCTGGCCCGAGGCCGCCCTCGACCGCGACCCGGCCGTCCGCGCCGGCGGTGCCGAGTTCGGGCACATCGCCCTCGGCCACCAGCGCACGCTGAAGCACGACGTCCTCGTCGACTCCTTCGCGCGCTTCGCCCGCACGGACCTCGCTGCCGTGCTCGGCCACGACGTCGTGGTCGAGGCAGCCCCCGGCGACGACGAGTCGAACGGCACCGGCTGGCGCACCCGCGTCCGCCTGCACGTCGACGAGGACGGCACCGCCGGCCCCTTCGCGGCCCGGTCGCACACCGTCGTGCCCGTCGCGTCCCTCCCGCTCGCGAGCCGGGTCGTGCAGGAGAGCGCACCGCTCGGCCGCGGCGCGATGCCCGGCGCGTCCGTGGTCGACGTCCTCGCGCCGAGCGGCTCCGAGGGCGCGCGCCTCGTGATCGACGAGCAGAAGCCGACCGTCGTGACCGAGGTCGTGGGGGAGCGTTCGTTCTCGGTCGACGACAACGGCTTCTGGCAGGTCCACCGTGCGGCTCCGGCCGTGCTGACCGCGGCCGTGCAGGACCTCGTCGACCGCGACCGGCTCGACCCCGAGGGGCAGCACCTCGACCTCTACGGCGGTGTCGGCCTGCTCGGCGCCGCGCTCGGCGACCTCGTCGGGCCGCGCGCCAAGCTCACCAGCGTCGAGAGCTCGGAGCGTGCGACCGAGCACGCGCAGGAGAACCTCTCCGAGTGGATCGGCGCCCGCGCCGAGACCGGCCGCGTCGACCGCTGGCTGCAGCGCACCGTCTCGACCCTGTCCGCCGGCGAGCGGCAGCGGCACCGCGCCGGGACGATCGTGCTCGACCCGCCGCGTTCGGGTGCCGGGCGCGAGGTCGTCGTGCAGATCGCGGCCCTCCAGCCGGCGCAGGTCGTCTACGTCGCCTGTGACCCGGTCGCGTTGGCGCGCGACGTCGCGACGTTCGCGGACCTCGGGTACCGCCTGGAGGCACTGCGCGCCTTCGACCTCTTCCCGCACACCCACCACCTCGAGGCCGTGGCGCGCCTGGTGCCCGTCGCCTGACGTCGATCGCGGGTCGCCTCCAGGGCGGCGGGCGCGCGCTCGACGGCGGTCGCGCGGGCGCCGCGCCGACCTGGCCGATTTGCGCGACGCGTGTCCGAGCGCACGACGACCGGCCGTGTCACGACCGCGTCGCGCCGCTGCCTGAGTCCGACCTGGGTATCCTTGGTCGTTGATGGCGAACCGGTTTCAGGGGCCGGGGAGCGCATCGACCAGAGAGGCCACCGTGGCAACAGACACGACCACAACCGGAACGACCGGACTGGCGACCAAGCCCGTCCGTGTCGCGATCGTCGACGACCACGAGTCCGTGCGGCTCGGGATCCAGGCAGCCTGCCAGAACGAGGGGTTCGAGGTGGTGCTGACCGCCGCGAGCGTGCCCGAGTACATCGAGAACCTCGGTGGGCGTGAGGTCGACGTCGTCGTCCTCGACCTGTCCCTCGGCGACGGCTCGACCGTGACCGCGAACGTGAAGGGTGTGCAGGGCACCGGTTCCGCCGTGCTCGTGCACTCGATCGCCGACCGCGTCGCGAACGTCCGCGAGGCACTGGCCGCAGGGGCGGCCGGCGTCATCCCGAAGTCCTCGGCGACGAAGACCGTGATGGCCGCCGTCGCCACCGTCGCCCGCGGGGACGTGCTCAACAACCTCGAGTGGGCCAGCGCGATCGACGCCGACCGGGACTTCGCGAAGGCGCAGCTCGGCCGCCGCGAACGCGAGATCCTGCACCTCTACGCCTCGGGCCTGCCGCTCAAGCTCGCCGCGCAGCAGCTCGGCATCGGGTACTCCACCGCCCGCGAGTACCTCGACCGCATCCGTGTGAAGTACGTCGAGGTCGGTCGACCGGCACCGACGAAGGTCGACCTCCTCCGCCGTGCGGTCGAGGACGGCATCCTGCCGGGGCTCGACTCGGGCATCGACCCCGACGGCGACGGCCGCTGAGCAGCATGACGGCGGCTGACGCTGCACCCGGGGCCGGGGCCGGGGCCGGGGCCGGGGCCGGGGCCGGAGCCGGGGCCGGAGCTGCGGCCGCCCGGACCGCGGCCGGGCGGATCGAACCCGCGCCGTTCGGGGCCGATCCCGCGCGGAGCGTCCGCGCGTCCATCACCCAGGCGTCCGTCGAGCGCGCGTTCGCGATCCTCCTCGCCGTGGCCGCACTCGGCTTCGGCGCGACGACCGTGCCCGCGGTGCTGTCGCAGCTGCCGTACCTCGACCCGGTGTGGGGTCCCGTCGTCGCGTTGGCGCTCGCCGCGTCGTTCCTCTTCGTCGCGGCGTCCGTCTTCGCGAGGCGCCTGGCGCAGATCGCGCAGATCGTGTGCGCCCTGGTGTTCCTCGTCGCCCTCGTCACCTGGCCGTTGACCGTGCAGGAGCCGATCCCGTCCGACCAGGCACCGTGGCCCTGGTGGCTCTGCACCGTGGGGTCGACCGCGGCCGCGATGGGCTTCGCCCCGTGGCGGGCGTCCGTCTACACCGCCCTCGTGCCGGCCGTGTACGTGGCCATCCGGTTCACCCCGCTGGGCGGCGACGCGGGTGTCGGGGCGTTGCTCAACGGCTTCTACACGGCGATCCTCAGCGGAGCTGCCCTCATCATCGTGATCGTGCTCCGCCGTGCGGCAGCAGCCGTCGACACCGCACAGGCCACGGCGGTCCGGCGGTACTCGCACGCGATCCGCGAGCACGCCACCGAGGTCGAGCGGGTCCAGGTCGACGCGATCGTCCACGACAGCGTGCTCACGACGCTCCTCTCCGCTGCCCGGGCCGACACCCGCGACGCCGAGATGCTCGCCGCGCGCATGGCCCGGAACGCCATCGACCACCTCGAGGCCGCGGCGGCGGACGGCCCAGGGGACGCACCCCCGGTCTCCCTCGTCGACCTGCGGACCCGCATCTCCGACGCCGTCGGTGCGCTCGCAGCGCCGGTGCGCGTCGACCGCGGGCACGTCGGGTCGATCCGGGTGCCCGCGATCGTCGCGGACGCCGTCGCCTCGGCGGCCGTGCAGGCAGCGGTGAACAGCGTGCAGCACGCCGGTCCGGCCGAGGTCGACCGGTGGATCGTCGTCGAGCAGCGCGGCGTCGGCGTCCACGTCGAGGTCGGGGACGACGGTGCCGGCTTCGACATCGCGGGGATCCCCGCCGAACGACTCGGCGTCCGCCGTTCGATCGTGGAGCGGGTGGTCGCCGCCGGGGGCACCGCCGAGATCGTCACCGCGCCGGGGGCGGGCACCCGTGTGCTGCTCGACTGGGCACCGGCAGCGGGGGAGCACCGGTGAAGGCCTCACTCCCGGCCGGGGTCGCGATCGGGCTCGCGACGCTCTTCTCCGTGTACCACCTCGTCCTCGCGGCGACGACGCTCCCCGGAGCCGCCCAGATCGGGCCGGTCGTCGCGTGCATGGTCCTCTACGCTGCGGCGACCGGTGTGGCGGTGTTCGTGCCCGGTCGGCCGCTGCCGGTCTGGGCGACGTGCTTCGCGCTCGCGACGGCCGTGGTGCTGCCCGTCGTCGCCTCGCCCACGGTCGACCTGACCGCCGGCCCGGGGAACGGCACGTGGTGGATCGCCGCGGTCGGCACGCTGATGGTCGTCCTCGTCGTGCGCGCGCGGGTCGCGTTCGCCTGGGTCGGTGTCGGGTTCCTCACCGTGCACGCCGTCGCGTGGGCCGGACTCGGGGCGCTCGGGTCGCTCGGCGTGCTCGGCAGTGTGGTGTGGGTGGTGATCGCCACCGGCCTCACGGCCGCGATGAGTCGGGCCACCCGTGTCACCCGCGACTTCGTCCGCGCCGAGCAGGAGACCGCCGACTGGCAGGCGGCGCAGGACGCCCACGTCTTCGAGCGGCAGTTCCGGCTCAGCCAGACGACGCGGATGGCGCTGCCGATGCTGCAGCGGATCATCGAGACCGGCGGTGACCTGGACGACGCCGAGCGTGCCGAGTGCCTGCACCTCGAACAGGCCATCCGCGACGAGATCCGGGGCCGGTCGCTCCTGTCGGAGGACGTCCGCGACGAGGTCATGCGCCTCCGTCGTCGTGGCGCCACGGTGCAGCTGCACGACGACGGTGGTCTCGACGACCTCGAGATCGACGACCTGCGCCGGGTGCACGCCCGCATCGCCGAGGCCCTGCGCCAGGCGCGGGAGGCCGACAACGTGATCATCCGGACCGTCCCCGAGGGGTCCGAGTCCGCCGTGACCGTCGTGGGGCTGCGGCTCGACCTCGCGGCGAGCGAGTCGGCGGCGCTCGGGGCCGGGATGGACGACGAGGACGGCGACGAGGACGAGTCCGTCGTCGTGTGGCTCGAGATCCCGCGGCACGAGACCGTCTGAGGCGGACCGACACCGAACGTCGTCGGCGCCCGCGCGGACCACAGCGCCCGGAAACGGGGAACGGGCCGGTCGGATACCGACCGGCCCGTTCACGACCCGAGTCTGAGCGACAACCCGAATATCGCCCTGACTCGTAGCTGGTAGGTGGCTTCGTACCCTAGTCGGCCACCGACCTGCGATGTTCTTCGTTGAAGGACACCGAACACGAACTACTATGCCCGCAGCCGAACGCTCTGTCAGTCGTCATTATGGGGGACAAAATCGGCCATTTCCGCCGCCCTCGGCCCCTGCTGTCCCCCGTCTGCGGGGAGACCGACCGGGAATCCTGCGGTCGGGGCACCGAGACCGCCCGGTACCCAGGGGTACATGGTCGCCCGCACCGTGCGGCACGCGCAAGCCCCCGGAGCGGCTCAGCGGAGCGATCGGCTCCAGGCGCCGGCACCGTGCTCGAGCGGTCGGCGGAGGCCCCGGGCGGACACGTCCCACCCCGAGCGCGGCGACACGGTGACCTCGGGACGGCCGAGCGACGCCGCCTCGTCCGCCTGACGCTGCAGGACGGCGATGACGGCGGCGAGCTCCTCCGGCGTGGGCTCGCCGGAGACGACACGGACGTCGGCGGCCGCCGCGACCGCCTGGTCGACGGGGACCGCGGGGACCACGGCTGCGTGGCGGCCCATCAGCGTGCGCCCGTCACAGCGGGATGTTCCCGTGCTTCTTGGGCGGCAGCGTCGCGCGCTTGCCCCGGAGGGCCCGCAGCGCCTTGACGACCGAGACGCGCGTCGCGTGCGGCTGGATGATCCCGTCGAGCTCGCCGCGCTCGGCGGCGAGGTACGGGGACGCGACGTTGTACGTGTACTCGTTCGCGAGCTTCGCGCGGACGGCCGCGACGTCCTCGCCGGACTCCTCGGCGCGCTTGATCTCGGCGCGGTACAGGATGTTGACGGCGCCCTGGCCACCCATCACGGCGATCTCGGCGGTCGGCCACGCGAGGTTGATGTCCGCACCGAGCTGCTTCGAGCCCATGACGATGTACGCGCCGCCGTACGCCTTGCGGGTGATGACGGTGACGAGCGGCACGGTGGCCTCGGCGTAGGCGTAGAGGAGCTTGGCGCCGCGGCGGATGACACCGGTCCACTCCTGGTCGGTGCCGGGCAGGTAGCCGGGCACGTCGACGAGGGTGAGGATCGGGATGCCGAACGCGTCGCAGAACCGGACGAAGCGCGCGGCCTTCTCGCCGGCGTCGATGTTCAGCGTGCCGGCCATCGCCTGCGGCTGGTTCGCGATGATGCCGACCGTGCGGCCCTCGACCCGACCGAAGCCGATGAGGATGTTCGGCGCGAAGAGCGGCTGGACCTCGAGGAACTCGCCGTCGTCGACGATGTGCTCGATGATCGTCGTCACGTCGTACGGCTGGTTCGTGGAGTCCGGGATGACCACGTCGAGCTCGCGGTCTGCGTCGGTCGTCTCGAGCTCGGGCGCGACGTCGTAGGCCGGCGCGTCGGACAGGTTGTTGTCCGGCAGGAAGCCGATGAGCGAGCGGGCGTAGTCGAGCGCGTCGGACTCGTCCTCGGCGAGGTAGTGCGCGACACCGGAGATCGCGTTGTGCGTCTGCGCGCCGCCGAGCTCCTCGAAGCCGACGTCCTCGCCGGTGACGGTCTTGATGACGTCGGGCCCGGTGACGAACATGTGGCTGGTCTTGTCGACCATGATCACGAAGTCGGTGAGGGCGGGGGAGTACACCGCACCGCCCGCTGCCGGGCCCATCACGATCGAGATCTGCGGGATGACGCCGGAGGCCTGGGTGTTGAGGCGGAAGATCTCGCCGTACTTGCCGAGGGCGACGACGCCTTCCTGGATGCGGGCGCCGCCGGAGTCGAGGATGCCGATGATCGGCACGCCGGTCTTCAGCGCGTGCTCCATCACCTTGATGATCTTCTCGCCGGCGACCTCGCCGAGGGAGCCGCCGAAGACGGTGAAGTCCTGCGCGTACACGGCGACGTTGCGGCCGTGGATGGTGCCGAAGCCGGTGACGACCGCGTCGCCGTAGGGCCGCTTCGACTCCATGCCGAAGGCGTGGGTGCGGTGGCGGACGAACTCGTCGAGCTCCACGAAGGAGTTCTCGTCGAGCAGCTGCTCGATGCGTTCGCGCGCCGTGGTCTTGCCCTTGGCGTGCTGCTTCGCGATGGCGGCCTCGCCCGCGGCGGTCACTGCTTCGTGGTACCGCTCGCGGAGGTCGGCGAGCCGGCCGGCCGTCGTCGAGAGATCGGGGGTGTCTCCTGGGGTCACCCGCTCACCCTACCGGCGGCGACGGCGGGGTCGGTTGGAGGACCCCCACGGTTCCTGCCCGTAGATTTGCTGCATGTCCACACCTGCGTCGTCGACGTTCCCGCTGAGCCGAACCGTCGTCGAGGCCGCGGGCGCGGTGCTCACCGAGCCGGTGACGACCGGGTCGACGAACGCCGACCTGCTCGCCCTCGCGACGACGCAGCCGCACGGCAGCGTCGTGGCGACGCTCGACCAGACCGCGGGTCGCGGCCGCCTCGACCGGACCTGGTCGGCGCCCGCCGGCCAGACGCTCGCGGCGAGCGTGCTCGTCCGCGCGGACCTCGACGACCGCGACCGCGGATGGCTGCCGCTCGTCGCCGGCGCCGCGATGCGCGACGCGATCGTCGCCGTGCTGCACGGTCCGGAGCGTGTCGCGGTGAAGTGGCCCAACGACGTCCAGATCGACGGCCGCAAGGTCTGCGGCATCCTCTGCCAGGTCGCCGCCGACGGCAGCGTCGTCGTCGGCGCCGGCGTGAACCTGACCATCCCCGCCGACCGGCTGCCGACGCCGACGGCGACCTCGCTCGCGGTCGCCGGCGCGACGGGCTCGGCACCGGACCTCGCCGACCGTGTGCTGTCCGCGTTCCTCCGCGCGGTCCAGGAGGCCGTGGTCGCCCTGGTCGCCGGCGGTGCGGCCGCGGACGGGGTCCGGTCCCACGTCCGGTCGGCCTGCGGCACGATCGGGCAGCGGGTGCGCCTCGAGCTGCCGGACGGCACCACCTCGGAGGGGGACGCGACCGGCATCGACGACGACGGCCGGATCACGATCCGGGATCGAGCGGGCGTCTCCAGGGGCGTCGCCGTGGGGGACGTCACCCACCTGCGGTATGCATGACGGCATGACCGACGAGCCGCCGCCCGAACGCGTGGTCGCGCGGCTGCGCCCGCACGCTCGCCGGCTCGTGCGCCCCGCGGTGTTCGTGGTGCTCGTCATGCTCGCCGGCGGGTTCGGCTTCGGGGTGTTCCGGGCACAGCTCGCCTGGCTGAACGCCGTCGTCGCCGGTCTCGTGGTGCTCCTCGTGTTCCTCGGTGGCGCGATGCCGCTGTTCCGCTGGATGTCGCAGCGCTACGTGGTGACCACCAGGCGCCTCGTCGTGGTGCACGGACTCGGCACGCGCACCCGGCGGGAGCTCCTGCACTCGCGGGGCTACGACGTGACGGTGCGTCGCCGCGGCCTGCAGGGGGTCTTCCGGTCCGGCGACGTCCTCGTGTTCCCCGGCGACGAGCCGGCCCTGGTGCTCGGCGACGTGCCGCACGCGGACCTCGTCGTGGCGGTCCTGCACGACCTCGTCGAGGCGCACGAGGCCCGGCGACGGCACCGCGAACCCGACTGGGACGAGATCGTCGGCGGGGCGGATCGACCCCGATGGGGCGACGTCAGACCCTGACGATGTCTCGACAGCGGGCGGTGCGGACGAGAACCGCGCCGAGGTTCCGGTACCGTCTTCCCGTGCGTATCTCTGTCATCGGCTGCGGTTACCTCGGTGCCGTGCACGCCGCCTCCATGGCCAAGCTCGGGCACGAAGTCGTCGCAGTCGACGTCGACCCGGTCAAGATCGAGCGGCTCGCCGCGGGTGAGGCTCCCTTCTTCGAGCCCGGTCTCCCCGAGATCCTGCGGTCGGCGCTGGCCTCCGGCCGCATCCGCTTCACCACCGACATGGCCGAGGTCGCCGGTGCGCGCGTGCACTTCCTCGCCGTCGGCACGCCGCAGGGGCCGACCGGTGCCGCAGACCTCACGTACGTCGACGCCGCCGTCGCCGCGCTCACCCCGCACCTCGCCGCCGGCGAGTTCGTCGTCGGCAAGTCGACGGTCCCCGTCGGCACGGCCGCGCGCCTCGCAGCCGAGGTGTCCGAGGCGGTCCCGGGTGCGACGCTCGTCTGGAACCCCGAGTTCCTCCGCGAGGGCTTCGCGGTGCAGGACACGATCAGCCCGGACCGCTTCGTCTACGGCGTGCCCGACGGCGACGCCGGACAGGCCGCGGTCGAGGCCCTCGACGAGGTCTACGCCGAGGCCCTGGCGAGCGGCACGCCCCGGCTCGTGGTCAACCTGCCCACGGCCGAGCTCGTGAAGATCAGCGCGAACGCGTTCCTCGCGACGAAGATCTCGTTCATCAACTCGATGGCGGAGATCGCCGAGGTCGCCGGTGCCGACGTCACGGCGCTCGCCGACGCGATCGGCCACGACGCCCGCATCGGCCGCAAGTTCCTCAACGCCGGCCTCGGCTTCGGCGGCGGCTGCCTGCCGAAGGACATCCGGGCGTTCCAGGCGCGGGCGGACGAGCTCGGCGTCGGGGAGTCCCTGGCCTTCCTGGCCGACGTCGACGCCACGAACCTCCGTCGCCGCGCGCACGTCGTCGAGCTCGCGCAGGAGCTCCTCGGCGGGGTCGTCGCGGGCAAGCGCGTCGCCGTGCTCGGCCTGGCCTTCAAGCCGAACTCCGACGACGTCCGTGACTCGCCGGCACTCGACATCGCCGCCCGGCTGCTGGGCCTCGGTGCCTCGGTCGCCGCGTACGACCCGGAAGCCGTCGTCACGGCGCGCCGCGTGCACCCCGAGCTCGACTACACCGAGAGCGCGACCGATGCCCTGCGTGACGCCGACCTCGTGCTCGTCCTCACCGAGTGGACCGAGTTCCGCGAGCTCGACCCGGCCGTGGCCGCCTCGCTCGTGGCGACGCCCGTCGTGATCGACGGGCGCAACTGCCTCGACCGCGACGCCTGGACGGCTGCCGGCTTCACCTACCGCGGCATGGGCCGCTGAACACCGCGCGGGGGAGCAGCATGACGATCGACGACGCCGTGACGACCGAGGACCCGGTCGTCGACGCTCCCGTGGAGCACCGACGCCGCTTCGGGGCCTTCCACGAGGGACGGCGCCCGTCGCGGGTGTCCCTGCTCGCGAACGGTGCACTGCTCCTCGTCGCCTCACTGCTCGTCGCCGTGATCGCGTTCCGCACGCGGCTCGAGATGACGAACATCGACGGCATCTCGTACATGTCGATCGCGAAGCAGTACGCCGAGTGGCACTGGGCGGACGCCGTGAACGGCTACTGGTCGCCGATGGTGTCCTGGCTGATGGCGCCGTTCATCGCCGTCGGCGTCGGGCAGACCACGGCCTTCGCGATCGTGAACACGCTGTCCTGCGTCGCCGTGATGGCGATGGGGGCGTGGCTGCTGCTCCGGACGACCGGCAACGGCTGGACCGCCGCGTGGTCGATCGCCGCGACGGCTCCGCTCCTGATGGCGAACGTCAGCCTGCAGACCCCGGACACCCTCGTGCTCGTGTGGTGCCTCGGGTTCCTCTGGGCCCTGCTCGCTGCCGACCGCGCCTGGCACGGCTCGGTGCGACGGATCGTGCTCACCGCGGTGCTGCTCGGCGCCGTGTGCGCGTTCGGGTACTTCACGAAGGCGTTCCTCGTCCCGGTGTTCCTCGTGGTGGTGCCGGTGTGGGCCGTCGTCCGCTGGTTCCAGGACCGCCCCGAGGCCCGTGAGCGTCGGTCCGTCCTGCTGCCCGTCGTCGCCCTCGTCGCCGTGGTCCTCGTCTCCGCGCCGTGGGTCATCGCCCTGTCGGTGAAGTTCGGCGGCATCGAGGTCGGCTCGTCGCTGACCGTGAACGTCTCGGGCAAGTTCAGCGACACGTCGAGCACCGACGGCGACGAGTACCGCATCGCGACGCCGCCGAACGCCCGCGCGGTGTCGCCGAACGAGGACCGGACGCCGTCGATCTACGACGCCGGGATCCTCGAGGCCGAGCGCACGCTTCCCGCGGTGCCGCAGCCGGGCGCCGAGGCCGCTCCGGCCGAGAGCCACACCACGACCCTCGTCGGCAAGGTTCGGTACTACGTCGAGCAGCGACTCGAGGCGTTGCCCTACTACTTCAACCGCATCGGGTCGTTCGCACCGTTCGCGCTCGCGATCGGCGTCGTCTTCGTCGGCGCGGTCGTGGCGGGCGTCGTGCACTACCGCCGGTTCGTCTTCGCGAGCATCGTCGGCATCTTCTCCGGGGTGTACCTGCTCGGCTACGCGGGGATCGCGACGGTGGACACGCAGGGCGGCAACGCGCGCTACTACCTCCCGCTCTTCATCGGGTCGGTCCTGATCGCCGGGGCACTCCTGCCCGCGTTCTGGCGGGCGGCTCGTCGGGGACGTCGTGTGCGGCAGGTCGTCGCCGTGGCCGCGTGCGCCGTCCTGGTCGTCGCCGCGTACAGCCAGAACGTCAACGGTGTGAAGGCGCCCTTCTCGACGATGGGCACGCGCCCGTCGGGCATCCCCGTCGGGCAGGTGTTCGGCGGCGTCATCACCCCGGACGAACCGCTCTCGGACCTGCTGCTGGCCAACCACACGCTGCCCGCCGGCAGCACGATCCTCGGGACGAACACCCGGGACGCCACGCTCGTCGCGTTCCGCACGGGCACGCAGATGTACGGCGAACCGGGCCAGGAGTACGACTACCAGGACCCGTCGTTCGTCGCACTGCTCAAGAAGTCGGGCGTGCAGTACTTCCTGAACTACACGAACGCCCTCATCCCGAAGGACCGGGACTACTCGGCGATCGGCACGCTCGAGGACAGCTTCACCGTCGAGCAGACGTGCCAGGACATCCGGTCCGCGCCGGTCCAGGCCTGCCGGGTCGACGTCGTCAAGGTGTCGGGGAACTGACCTCGGTCGGCGTGCTGCGGGTCGGGGCGACCCACACCCGCAGCACGCCGCCGGTCAGCCCGACCGCGACGAGCACCGCGACGACGGCGACCACGGCGAACGGCACCGGGCCCCACGACTCGTAGCGGGCGATGCTCGCGGCCGAGAGCGGTCCGGTCGCGGCGTTCCAGAACCACCCGGCGGCGACCGCGAGGCCCCAGAGCCCGACGGCCGGGAGCGCCACGGCCAGCACCCGGGGCAGCACGGCCGTCCCGCGCCCGGGCAGGGGCAGCCGCCGCCACGCCACGGCGCTCAGCACGACGAGGCAGAGCAACGCCGGGAACAGGTAGCGGCCCTGCGTGCCCGCGACCTCGGTCGTGTCGAGGTAGGCCTTCGCGCTGCTCGCGGTCTGCAGGAGCAGCAGGAGCGCGGGGAACACCGCGAGTGTCCAGGCGGTGCGCCGGGTCCGGCCACGGCGGAACGCCCAGCCGACGAGCACGACGAGCGCGACGAGCGTCAGGACCGCCGTGAGGAGGTCGCCGATGCTCACCTGCGCGCGCTGCCCCGGGGAGCCCCAGAAGGTCCGGGCGAGGGTGCCCCAGCTGACGTCGAGGAAGTGCCACACCGATGGCCCCTGGTCGTCGGGGAACGGGCGGTCCGGTCGGATCGCGGCGTAGCCGTCCGGCTGCAGGGTGCGGAACAGCCAGAGGTTGCGCAGCCACCACCAGGCGCCGATCACCGCGGCCACGCCGAGGGCGACGGCGGCGCGGAGGACGCGACGGCGGAACGGGACGACACCCGCACCGGCGACGAGGGCCACGACCGCGACGAACGGCACCGCCGGGAGCCCCGTGCCCTTCGTCCAGACGAGCAGCCCGAGCGCGACCCCGAGCCCGACGAGCGTCCGGCGCCGCAGGTCCCCGGTGAGGAGCCGCGTCGCGAGCCACACCACGACGCCGCCGAGCAGGAACGTCAGGGCGTCGTTCGTCACGGAGGCCCCGATCGACGCCAGCTGCGGCGTCGCGAACAGCGCGAGTGCGCCCATCAGGCCCGCCCGCGGCGACCGGGTGACCCGCCGGACCGATGCCCACGCGAGGAGCGCGAGCGGCGTCACGAGCAGCGCGTCCACGAGCCGGAGCGCGACGAGGGCGTGGTCCCAGCGGAGCGAGCCGTAGTGCAGCACGCGGAGCACGACGGCGTCCACCACGTAGGCCGTCGGCGGGTGCTGCGTCATCTGGTCGACCGTCGTGGAGTCGCCGGGGTGCGCCGCGAGCAGCTCGCTCACGGTCGACCACGTCGAGGAGTCCCCGGCGACCTGTTCCCGCTGTGCGGCCTGCACGGCGTTCGACACGTGCAACGTCCCCGGTGCCGGCCAACCGGACCCGGTGGCGACGTGCACGGCGGCGTCGAGGTGTGCGGGCTCGTCCGGTGCCTGGAACGCCGGCACGACGATCGCCCAGAGCACCAGCCAGAGCCCGAACACCGCCGTCAGGACGGCGACCCACAGCCCCTCGCTCCGCGAGACGACGGGGTGCGGTTCGGACTGCATCGAGCGGACTCCCGGGGTCGGCGACGCCACCTGTGTCGGTGGCGCGTCGAGCCTACTGGCCCACGACCTCGGAACCGGCGGTGGAACCAGTCGTCTCGGCGGCGGGTACGGCCCGGTCGTGCCCGCGCTCGGGGTGGTACACCCACACCTTGTAGAGCCAGAAGCGGAACACCGTGCCGAGCACGAGTCCGATCACGTTGCCCGAGATGTTGTCCGCCAAGGCCGAGGTCAGCCCGAGCACGTAGTGCGAGATGCCCAGGCAGCCGAGCGAGATGACCATGCCGCCGAGCGACACGACGACGAACTCGATGCCCTCACGCGTGGCCACCGCCCGCCGCTGCTCGCGGAAGGTCCAGTAGCGGTTGCCCATCCAGTTGACGAAGATGGCCACGATCGTCGAGACGACCTTCGCCCAGAACGGCCCGGAGTGGACCTCGTCCGGGCTGAGCACCGTCGCCCGCAGCACGTTGAAGATGCCCGTGTCGACGACGAACCCCACCGCGCCGACGACGCCGAAGCGTGCCAGTTGGGCCACCAGTCGCCGCACGGTCTCTCCCGGGTCCGTAGAGTTGTCGCTGGTCGTGCTCACGAGGGCCGACCCGCAGGTCGCACAGGACGGCGACCCGAACAGCGATTCTAGACAGCGCGTTCTCGCCGGACGGTGTGAACGACGGAAGGAACACACAGCATGGCGTTGCGCGTCGGGGTCATCGGTGGGGGACAGCTGGCACGGATGATGGTGCCGGCCGCGGTCGAGCTCGGTCTCGACATCCGGGTGCTGGCCGAGGGCCCGGGCATGTCGGCCGCGATCGCGTCCACCGCCGAGGGGGACTACCACGACGCCGCGACCGTGCTCGCCTTCGCACGGGACGTCGACGTCGTCACCTTCGACCACGAGCACGTGCCGCAGGACGTCCTCCGTGCGCTCGTCGACGCCGGCGTCGCCGTGCACCCCGGCCCGGAGCCGCTCGCCGTCGCGCAGGACAAGATCACCATGCGCACGCGCCTGTCCGAGCTCGGGCTGCCGGTGCCGGACTGGGCCGCCGTGCACGACCCCGACGAGCTGCAGGCGTTCCTCGACGACCACGGTGGACGTGCCGTCGTGAAGACCGCCCGTGGCGGGTACGACGGCAAGGGCGTCCGAGTGGTCACCGACCCGGCCGACGTCGCCGACTGGTTCATCGCCGTCGCCGAGGCCGGCGGCCAGCAGGCGCTCCTCGTCGAGCAACTCGTGCCGTTCACCCGCGAGCTCGCCCAGTCCGTCGCCCGACGCCCCTCCGGCGAGGTCGTCGCCTGGCCGCTCGTCGAGACCGTGCAGCGCGGCGGCGTCTGCGCCGAGGTCTTCGCCCCCGCCCCCGACAGCGCCGGACGCATCGCCGACATGGCCGAGGACATCGCCGTGCGGATCGCGACGGAGCTCGGCGTCACGGGTGTCCTCGCGGTGGAGCTGTTCCAGACCGACGACGAGCGCATCCTGATCAACGAACTCGCCATGCGCCCGCACAACACCGGCCACTGGACGATCGACGGCGCCACGACGAGCCAGTTCGAGCAGCACCTGCGTGCCGTGCTCGACCTGCCGCTCGGTGCCACCGGGTCGTTCGCCCCGGCCGCGGTCATGATCAACGTGCTCGGCGGTCCGGCGGACGGCGACCTCGCGGCGCGGTACCCGGGCGCGCTCGAGGCGTTCCCCGAGGCCAAGTACCACTTCTACGGCAAGGCTCCCCGGCCGGGTCGCAAGATCGGGCACGTGACCGTCATCGGCGACGACCTCGACGACGTCACGTACCGCGCCCGGTCCGCAGCGGCCCACTTCGACGACTGAGGCTGCGGTCCGCGCGGACGGTGCGCTCGGACGGTCCGCAGAAGGGCGGACACCCGCTCGGGTGGCACCCGATCTGGCGTGTGTACCCCCGCGCGTCGGCGTGCTCCCATGGACGGGACAGGGTCCACCGTCCACAGGGAGTACGTCATGCGCCGCGCCAGTGTGTTCGCCACCACGGGAGCGGTGAGCGCCTTCGTGGCGCTCGCCGCGGGAGCGCTCACGCCGACCACCGCCGTCGCGGCGACGAGCGCCGCCACGATCCGTGCGGCCGCTGCGTCGTCCCTCTACGCCTCCGGTCCCTACCGTTCCGACACGAGCGAGGCGGCGAAGCAGGCGACCGCCCTCGCGACGACCGACCCGATCGGCGCGGCCGCGGCGAAGACCATCGCGCAGTACCCGGTCGCGATCTGGCTCGGGGACTGGACGCAGGGGGCGACCCTGACGCGGACGATCGACGCCGCGATCGCGGGTGCCGAGCGCGCCGGCACGACCGCGGTCTTCGTGACCTACGCCATCCCGCAGCGTGACTGCGGCGGGTACTCCGCCGGCGGCTTCGACGAGGCGACGTACGACGCGTGGGTCGACCAGATCGTCGCCCGGGTCGCCGGGCACCGGGCGGCCGTGATCGTCGAGCCGGACTCCCTCGCGATGCTCAGCAACAGCGCGTGCAGCGAGACCCTCGACGCCCAGCGGTACCGCATCCTCGCCCGCGAGGTCGCTGCCTTCACGGCGGCGGGCGTGCCGGCCTACCTCGACGCGGGGAACTCGAACTGGGTCCCGCCGGCGGTGATGGCGTCCCGGCTGAACAGCGCCGGGGTCCAGCGCGCGCGGGGCTTCTTCACGAACGTCGCGAACTACTACCCGACCGCGCAGGAGCAGGCCTACGCCGAGAAGGTCTCCGCGGCCACGGGCGGGTCCCACTACGTGATCGACACGTCCCGGAACGGCCAGGGCTGGCGCGGCACCTGGTGCAACGGTCCCGGCTCCGGGCTCGGCACCTCGCCGCGGGTCGTGTCGGACGGTTCGGCCCTCGACGCGCTGCTGTGGGTGAAGACCCCCGGTGCGAGCGACGGCACGTGCAACGGCGGGCCGGCGGCGGGGAAGTGGTGGTCCGCGTTCGCGAAGTCCCTCGTGGCGAACGCGCGGCTCGGGACGCCGGTCGCCACGGCTGCTCCGGCTCGGACCGCTCCGTCCGTCGCGCCGACCGCGCACCGGGACTCGGTCGCGTCGGCCGCGAAGCGGCGCGTGACGGTGTCGGGGTGGACGTTCGACCGCGACGACCTCACGAAGCCGGTCACCGTGCGCGTCACGGTCGGCGGGAAGGTGGTGGGGACCGCCACGGCGGACGCCTCGCGGCCGGACGTCGACCGGGTACACCGGGTCGGGCGGAACCACGGGTTCCGGGCGACCGTGGCGGTGTCGAGCGGGAAGCGGAGCGTGTGCCTGACGGCGGTCGGGATCGGCCGGGGCGGGGACACCTCGATGGGGTGCACGACCGTCACGGTCCGCTGACGCCACCGGATCGCGGGAGGATGGGCGCATGCCGCGTGATCTCGTCCGCCGTGCCGCCCGTCGACTCCGTCGCTCCCTGACCGGGGCGCGGTCGGCCCCGGCCGCGGAACCCGTGCGCCTGCCGGTCCTCGGCTACGTCGTGGCCGGAGGCGGTGGGGCGCATCCCGCCTCGGCGCACGTGCGGGTCGTCCGCCGCACCGAGCACCTCGCGCGCACCGGTGCGGCCGAGGTCCGGCAGGTCGACCCCGCCGCGTTCGTCGACGGGACCGACACGACCGACTACCGGGCCGTCCTCGTGCAGCGGGACGCCCTGCCGCGGGACCTCGTGGCACCCTTCCTGGCCGCAGCCGCCGAGCGGGGGACCCGGACCGCCGCCGAGGTCGACGACGACTTCTTCACGGACTCCGGCCGCGACCGTCTGGCCCGGGCCGAGTACGACCCGGACCGGCTGGCCTCGATCGACGCCCTCGTGCGCGGCGCCGACCTCGTGGTCGTCAGCACCGAGGAGCTCGCAGCGCTCGTGCGGCCGCTCGCGCACCGGGTCGTGGTGGTCCGGAACGCCTTGGACCCGACGATCTGGACCCCGGGCGAGCCGGCGGCCGACGACGATCGCCCCGCCGACGAGCACCGAGTGCTCTACATGGGGACGCTCACCCACGGCGCCGACCTCGAGCTGCTCCGGGACGTCTTCACCGACCTGACCGCACCGGACGGCGGGCCGATCCGCCTCGAGGTGATCGGCGTGACCGAGGACGCCGACGATCCCGGCTGGTACCGCCGCGTCGAGGTGCCGGACGGCCACTACCCGGCGTTCGCCCGCTGGCTCGTCGACCACCGGCAGCGCTGGCGCGCGGGCGTCGCTCCGCTGCGGGACGAGGAGTTCAACCGGGCGAAGAGCGACCTCAAGGCGCTCGAGTACACCGCGCTCGGGCTCCCCGCGGTCGTCTCCGACCGGCCGTCCTACCGGGACGCGCGCGGGCACGGCGTCGTGGCCGTGCCGGACGACGTCGGTGCCTGGCGCGACGCGGTCCGGAGCGCCGTCGCCTCCGGGTCCGCCGACGCCGTGGCCGCCCGCTGGGTCCGCGACGAACGGACGATCGGCGACGACGGGGACGCCTGGCGGTCCGCCCTGCTCGACTAGGCTCGTCGCGTGACCGACACCGCAGCCCCCGTCCAGCCGCTCGTCTCGATCATCATGGGGTCGGACTCCGACTGGCCGACGATGCGCGCCGCGGCGGACATGCTGACCGAGCTCGGCATCCCGTTCGAGGCCGACGTCGTGTCCGCCCACCGCACCCCCGACAAGATGACGCGGTTCGCCCGCGGCGCCGCTGCCCGGGGGATCCGCGTGGTCATCGCCGGCGCCGGTGGGGCGGCGCACCTGCCGGGCATGGTGGCCTCGATGACGACGCTCCCGGTGATCGGCGTGCCCGTGCAGCTCGCGCGCCTCGACGGACTCGACTCGCTGCTGTCGATCGTGCAGATGCCCGCCGGCATCCCGGTGGCGACGATGGCGATCAACGGAGCGGCGAACGCCGGGCTCCTCGCCGCGCGCATCATCGGCTCGGCCGACCCCGCGATCGCGGCGCGCCTCGGCGAGTACGCCGAGGGGCTCGAGCAGCTCGTCGAGGAGAAGGCGCAGCGCCTGCGCGACTCGCTCTAGCCGGCGGTACCCCGGGCGCGGGGACCGACCGCTAGAGGTCGGCGTGCAGCTGCCAGGTCTCGGCGGCCGAGTCCTTCCAGTCGTACATGCGCGCCCGGTCCGGACCCGCGACGGCCAGCTGCCCGGCGAGCAGCGGGTCGTTGACGACCTGGTAGACCGCCTGCGCCAGTCGTTCGGGGTAGGAGTCGCGGGGATCGCGGGCGACCGTCACACCGGCGTCCGAGGCGACCTCGCGCACGGCGTCGTCGTCCGAGTGCACGACGGGCGTGCCGAAGCTCATCGCCTCGATCACGGGGAGCCCGAACCCCTCGGCGAGGCTCGGGAACACGAACACCGTCGCTCGGTCGTACGCCACGGCGAGGTCCTGGTCGTCGATCCGGCCGAGCACCTTCACGCGGTCGCGGGACAGTCCAGCGCGCTCCGCGGTGCCGTACACGTCGACGTCGCCCCAGCCGTCCGGGCCGGCGATCACGAGCGGGACGTCGGCGGGGGCGTCCGGGTGTGCCATCGCCTCGATCAGGTACTGCAGGCCCTTCCGGGGCTCGAGCGTGCCGACCGCGAGCACGTAGCGCCCCGGCAGGCCGAGGCGCTCGGCACGGAGGTCGGCGTCGACGGGGGTCCGCAGCCGCCCGCTCGGCGCGCCGCCGATGACCCGGAGCCGTTCGTCGAAGCGGTGGATGCCGTTCAGCGTCGCCGCGACCGCGTGGGTCGGCACGACGACGGCGTCGGCGTGCTTCCACGCACGCTTCACCATCGCCCGGTGGAAGTGGACGCCGCGGGGCGTGAGGGTCTCGGGGTGGGTCCACGGCACGGTGTCGTGCACGGTGACCACCGTCTGCCGGCCCGGGTCGCTGAACCGGTCGTGCTTGACGAGGGGCGCGAGCACGCTCGGCGAGTGCACCATGCCGCGTCCGACGCCGCCGACGAAGCCGCCCTGCCACGCGAGCGAGAGCTCACGGCGGGGGAGCGCCAGGCGGTCGAGGTCGCCGAGACCGGGGAGCAGCGTGCGGATGTGCGCGAGTTCGTCCTTGCCGACCGCCGAGACGATCCCGGCGACGTCGGTACCCTCCGGGGCACCCGCGATGAGGTGCCGTGTCAGTTCTTCGGCGTACCGACCGATGCCGCCGGGGACGGGGGCGACGATCTGGTCCACGACGACGTGGAGTGTTGTCATGCGGTGCGCCTCCTCGTGGTGCTGTGGTGCGCACTGCGCGGCCGGAAGCCGACCATATCAGTCCGCGCGGGGAGGGACCGGGGCGCCGGATCGGGGCGTGGCGGCGGCGGTCACGCGGCGGTGCCGGGCGGCGAGGGCGGCCCCGACACCGGCGAGCACGACGTCGCCGATCGTCATGAACACCCGGCTGATGACGGCCAGCGCGAGCGGGGCGGAACCCCCGGCGACGCTGCCGAGCAGGAGCACGAGGATGCCCTCGCGGGGGCCGATGCCGGCGGGGGCGATGACCACGATGAAGCCGACGAGCCAGGCGACGGCGTACGCGCCCACGGCCACCGGGAACAGGGTCGGGGAGTCGGCGCCGAAGACCCGGAGCACGACCGTGGCCTGCACGCCGTACGCGATCCACATGACGAGCGACCAGACGAGCGACATGACCGTGCCGGACCAGGTCAGGGTGGTGTCCTGCGGCGGGCGGCGGAGCACCCGGAAGGCGATCGCGATGAGCCGACCGAGCACGGGCGGGGTGAGGCACACCAGGCCGACGACGATCACCGGGATGAGCCACCAGAAGGTCGCGAACCCGGTCGACGAGGCGAGCAGGACGGCGACGATCCCGACGACCGCGGCCGTGACCATGCTGACGAGCATCGAGGCGAGGGCCGCGACCGCGCTGCCGGTGCGCTGCAGGCCGTGCGCACGCCCGAGCTCGGCCTGGGCGGCGATCGACCACACACCGCCGGGGATGTACTTGCCGAGCTGCCCGACGAAGAAGATCGAGGACGCCGCGGCCAGGCGCACCCGGTACCCGCTGGCGGCCATCATCGCGCGCCAGGACAGCATGTTCGCGACGAGGGCGACGATGGTGAAGACGATGCCGACGACCACCGTGAGGGCGTCGAGCCGCACGAAGTCACGGGCGATGTCGTCCCACTGCTTCGCGATGCTCCACACCAGGAACACGACGGCCACGACCGCTGCAGCCCACTTCACGACGGTCAGCACGCGAGCGCGCCGACCGGTCGTCGGCACCGCGCCCGTGGCGACGTCGGAGGAGGTGTCGAGCGGGTCCGGTGACCCTGCGGCCGACCCCGTAGGCTGTTGTGCGTCCATCGACCGACAACTCTAAGGGAGCGCGCTGGATGCGACCCGATCCGGATCCCCGTCCGACCCTCCTCGTCGCCGCGTCGACCTTCCCGGCCGAGGCCGGCGACGGCACGCCCGGCTTCGTCCTCGACCTCGCGACCGCCCTCTCGGACGAGTACCGCGTCGTCGTCGTGGCCCCGATGACGAAGGGCGCCCGCGCGCACCAGCGGATCGGTGACGTCGAGGTCCGTCGGTACGGGTACTTCCCGGCCCGGTGGCGCGACCTGGCGGACGGCGCGATCGTCGACAACCTCAAGGCGAAGAAGTCCCGCTGGCTCCAGGTCCCGTTCTTCTTCGGCTCGATGGCCGCCGCGCTCCGCCGGGAACGCCGGCGCTCGCAGCCCGACGTCGCCCTGCTGCACTGGATCATCCCGCAGGGTGCCGTCGGCCAGCTCGTGCTCGGTGACCTGCCGCGCGTGGTGACCACGCTGGGCGGCGACCTGTACGCCCTGCGCAACCCGGTCCTCCAGCGGGTCAAGCGCTCCGTGATCCGCAGCGCCGCGTCGGTCACCTGCATGAGCACGGACATGGCGCGCGAACTCGGCAAGCTCGGCGCCCGCGACGACCAGGTGCACGTCGTGCCGATGGGCGTCGACCTCGAGCCGATCACCCGCGCGGTCGCGCGCGAGACCCGCGTCCCGGGCCGGGTGCTCTTCGTCGGCCGCCTCGTCGAGAAGAAGGGCGCGATCGTCCTGCTCGACGCCCTCGACCGGATGGCCGAGCAGCCGGCCGAGGTCGCCGTCGTGGGCGACGGTCCGCTCCGCGCGCAGCTCGAGGCCCGGGCCGGGTCCGCCGTCACGTTCCTCGGCGCCCGCGGCAAGGAGGACCTCGCGTCGGAGTACGCCAAGGCCCGCATCGCGCTCTACCCGTCCGTCCCCGCCGCGAACGGCGACCGCGACGGCCTGCCCGTCGCCCTGCTCGAGGCGATGTCCGCCGGGTGCGCGATCGTCGCGTCGGCCGTGCCCGGCATCGTCGACGTCATCGAGGGCGGCGTGAACGGCCTGCTCGTCGAGCCCGGCGACGCCGTGGCGCTCGCTGCTGCCGTGGACCGCCTGCTCGCCGACCCCGAGCTCGCCGAGCGGCTCGGCCGTGCCGCGGCCGAGACCGCGGCCGCGCACACCGTGGACGCCGTCGGCGACCGGTACCGCGGACTGCTGGCGGCCGCGCGCCGCTGACGCGCGTCCCTGCGGGTCAGGAGGGGGCCCCACCAGCCGGTACCGGCGCACCGCGCCAGCGGGGTGACGGCCGTGTCTGGAGGGACGGTCCGGGCCCGCACCGCGCCTCCTGGACCGCATCAGGTCACCGTGAGAACGACGCGAGCTTCTGCTTGAGCTGCTGGTCGATGTACGGCTCCAGCGACTTCGCCCAGGTACCCGTGATGTGGCTCGTGTCGCGGTAGACGAGCACGCCACCGATCACGGCCGGGCAGGTGGTGTCCGTGCAGTAGTACTTCGTCAGGTCGAGCACGCTGCCCGTGCCTCCGGCGGCGGTGAACGCCGCCATCGCCTCGGCCGACGAGTCGGTCTGGGCGAGGGCCACGGACCGCGGGTTGTCGCAGGAGGAGTCGGTCGGGCCGGTCATCCGGCTCACGCACGCGACGACGTCGCGTCGGGGGACCGGGTTGTCGCGGACCGCGATCACGGGGAGGTCGTCGCCCGCAGCCTGCTGCCAGGCGTCGAGGAGACCCGCGCGGGTGGCGTCGTCGCGCTGCTGGCCCTCGGGGGCGTCCACCGGCATCTGGGTCGTCGAGTGCGCGACGATCAGGGCGTCGGCGTCCCGGTGCTGCTCGACGAACGCGATCGCCTGCTGCTTCCAGCGGTCGCAGCCGCGACCCGAGGCCGGGCTCAGGGACTGCTGGTGCGCGGTCGTCAGGTAGCACCCACCGATGCCGGCGAGGTCGATCCGCCAGCCGTTCTTCGCGGCCAGGTCGCGGTAGACGCCGAGCAGGGTGTTGCTGTGCGAGTCGCCGATGACGAGCAGGTGCTTCGAGTAGCCGGTGGTCTTGCCGAGCACGCAGGTCTCGAAGCGGCCGCTCCAGCACTTCTTGATGTTCGGGTCCGGCTCGTCGGGTGACGGGTTCGGGTCGTCCTCCTTGGCGGCGGACGGCGCCGGGACACGGACGTCGGCGAGTTTCGGGTCCACGCACGGCTTCGCTGCGCTGATCTGCGCCGCAGCCCCGAAGCACGAGACCTCGCCGTCCTGCAGGCGCTTCGTGAAGGTCGCGGCCTGGACCTCCTGGACGTGCACGGCGGTCAGCGTCGAGACGCCGAGTGCCGCGACGACCACGGTGCAGACGACGCCGAGGACGGCGACGCGACGCGGGCGCAGGGTGCGCACCCAACCCGAGAACCGGAGCGGCTCCTCGAACCACACCGTCGTGACCGCCGCGAGGACGAGCGAGACCACCAGGACCGCGAGCTTGCTCTTCCAGCCGAGCGGGTGGTCGAGCCAGATCGGCACGATGACGACGAGCGGCCAGTGCCACAGGTACAGCGAGTACGAGATGCGCCCGACGAACGCGATGGGGCGGACCGCGCCGAGGAGCTCGAACAGCGTGCCGGCACCGAACGTCACCATCAGGGTCGCGCCGACGACCGGGAGCGCGGCGGCGATGCCGGGGAACGGCGTCGCCGGGGTGATCACGACGAGCGAGGCGAGGAGCGCGAGCGCGCCGACGATCGCGGCACCCGAGCGGACGGACCGGGCCACGACCGTGCGCGGTGCGGGGAGCGCGACGGTCGCGGCGAGCCCGCCGAGCGCGAACTCCCACGCGCGGGTGGCCGTCGAGAAGTAGGCGACGCCGGGGTTCGTGTTCGTCTGCACGATGCACCAGACGAGCGAGACCACGACGACCGTGCCGAGCAGGATCCGAGCCGTGGTGACGGGGGAGACCCGCTTCCGCACGACGAGCGTGAGCAGGAGCAGCAGGAGGGGCAGCGCGATGTAGAACTGCTCCTCGACGGAGAGCGACCAGAAGTGCTGGAACGGCGAGGCCTGGTTGTCGGCGTCGAGGTAGTCGACCGAACTGGCCGCCAGCTCCCAGTTCTGCGCGTAGACCGTCGAGGCGATCAGCTCGCGGCCGTACTGCGACCAGAGGGCGCTCGGGACGACGAGGAGCACCGCGGCGCCCGTCGCGAGGATCGTCAGGAACGCGCCGGGCAGCAGCCGCTTCGCCCGCCGGGACCAGAACTGCCCGAGTCGGATCCGCCCGGTGGAGAGCTGCTCGCGCAGCAGGTGGCCGGTGATGAGGTAGCCCGAGATGACGAAGAAGACGTCGACGCCGACGAACCCGCCGTGCAGCCGGTTCGGCCACAGGTGGTAGACGACGACGGCGAGGACTGCGAACGCCCGGAGCCCCTGGATGTCCCAGCGGGTGGTGTCCCGGGCGCGGTGTGCGGGTCCGCGGGGGTCCTCGGTTGCAGTGCTCACTGACGGAATCCTACGAGTTGTCGTGCGATCCTCGGAAACGGACGCGGCTTCGGGGACGTTCAGATCCGGGCGGCACGCAGGGCGTCGACGGTGTTGCGGACGCCCTGGCCGAAGTCGGTGAAGTCGCGGGCGTCCACGGTCGGCAGCACCCGGGAGCCGAACCGGAGGTCGAGGCCCTGGTAGGTCGCCGAGGGGTCGGCACCGTGGCGGACGTCGAGGGGTTCCCCGAAGGCGTCCTCGACCGCGGCGACGACCTCGGTGATGGTGGCGCTGCGGCCGGAGGCGAAGATCTTGGTGACGGCCGTGCCGGCGTCGGTCGACCGTTCGGTCGTGTCCACCGCGTCCAGCACCATCGCCGCCGCGTCGTCGATGTAGAGGTAGTCCCGCGTGGTCTCCGTCGGGACGTAGATCGACGACGGACGACCCTCGAGGTGCGCGAGCGCCAGCTGCGACACGAGCCCCTGCGCCTTGCCGAGGTTCGCCCCGGGCCCGTACAGGTTCGAGAACCGTCCGACGAGCAGGCGCGCACCGGTCGACTCGGCCCAGGTGCGGAACCGCGCTTCGGACGCGAGCTTCGACCGGCCGTACGGCGCGAGCGGAGCCGGCTCGGAGTCCTCGTCGAAGGGGGCCGGCGAGGAACCCGCGTAGACGGCACCCGCCGAGGAGGCGAAGAAGAGCGTGCCCGGAGCGGCCTCGTCGCCCGCGAGGGTCTCGAGCACCCGCCCGATGAGCTGCTGCTCGGCCTCGAACACCTCCGCACCGGTCGCGACGACCCCCGTCCCGGCGCACCAGACGACCCGCCAGGGGGAGTCCGGCGTGCGGACGCCCCGGATCGCCGTCACGAGCGCCTCGACCGCGGCGTCCTGGTCGTCCCAGGGCACCGAGGCCGCGCGGACGTCGGTCCCCGGTGCCGCCTCGGCCGCCGCACGACGGACCGCGCGCCCGAGGAAGCCTCCGGAGCCGACGACGAGCGTCGCCGAGGTCGACGAGGCCGTCACGCTGCGAAGACCCCGGCGGCCGTCGCCGCGTGCAGCGCCTCGCGCCAGTCGCGCATCGGCGCCAGGCCCGCGCGGGACCAGCCGTCGTGCCCGAGCACGCTGTACGCCGGACGCGGAGCGGGACGCACGAAGGCGGCGCTGTCGGTCGGGAGGACGCGGTCCGGGTCGAGCCCGTTCTCGGCGAAGATCGCCTTGGTGAAGTCGTACCAGGACCCCTGGCCGGAGTTCGTGCCGTGGTAGATGCCAGCCGGGGCGTCCGCGTCGACGAGCTCGACGATGCGCGCCGCGAGGTCACCCGTCCACGTCGGCTGCCCGACCTGGTCGGTCACGACGGACACCGTGTCGTGCGTCTGCGCGAGCCGGAGCATCGTCGCCGCGAAGTTCGGCCCGTGCGCGCCGTAGATCCACGCGGTCCGCACGATGTACGACGAGTCCGGAGCGATCCGGCGGACGTGTGCCTCGCCCTCGGCCTTGGTCCGGCCGTAGGCGTTCAGCGGGTCCGTCGGGGCGTCCTCGGCGTAGGGCGCGGTGCCGTTGCCGTCGAACACGTAGTCCGTCGAGATCGTCACGAGCTTCGCGCCGTGCCGGACGGCCGCCTCGGCGAGGAGCCTCGGGCCCGTCGCGTTGACCGCTGCGGCGTCGGACTCGTGCCTCTCGGCGTCGTCGACCTTGGTGTACGCGGCCGAGTTGATCACGACGTCGTGGCCGGCGACGGCGGCGTCGACCGCGTCGGGGTCCGTGATGTCGAGGTCGGCGCGACCGAGCGCGGTGACGTCACGACCGTGCAGCGCGAGCTGCAGGTCGCGACCGAGCATGCCGGCGGCGCCGGTGATCAGGGTGCGGGTCATCGTGGCGTCCGGGCTCAGGCGAGCGCCGCGCGCTCCTTGAGGGGCTCCCACCACGCGCGGTTGTCGCGGTACCACTGGACGACGTCGGCGAGACCCTGCTCGAACGGCACCTGCGGCTCGTAGCCGAGCTCCGCCTGGATCTTCGAGATGTCGACCGAGTAGCGGAGGTCGTGGCCGAGGCGGTCGGCGACGCGGTCGACGTACGACCAGTCCTTGCCGGTCGCGTCGAGCAGCAGCTGGGTGAGCTCCTTGTTGGTGAGCTCGGTGCCGCCGCCGATGTTGTAGATCTCGCCCGCGCGGCCCTTGGTGAGCACCAGCGCGATGCCACGGGTGTGGTCGTCGACGTGCAGCCAGTCGCGGATGTTGTTGCCCTCGCCGTAGAGCGGGACGTGCTTGTCGTCGATGAGGTTCGTGACGAACAGCGGGATGACCTTCTCGGGGAAGTGGTACGGCCCGTAGTTGTTCGAGCAGCGCGTGATCGAGAGGTTCAGCCCGTGCGTGCGGTGGTAGCTGCGGGCGAGCAGGTCGCTGCCGGCCTTCGACGCCGAGTACGGCGAGTTCGGCTCGAGCGGACGCTCCTCGTCCCACGAGCCCTCGCTGATGGAGCCGTAGACCTCGTCGGTGGAGACGTGCACGAAGCGCTCGGTGCCGTGCCGGAGCGCGGCGTCGAGCAGCCGCTGGGTGCCGACGACGTTCGTCTCGACGAAGATGCCGGAGTCGCGGACCGAGCGGTCGACGTGGGACTCGGCGGCGAAGTGCACGATGGCGTCGATGCCGGGGATGACCTCGTCGAGCTTCGCCGCGTCGCGGATGTCGCCCTGCACGAAGGTGTAGCGCGGCGAGTCCGCGACGGGGGCGAGGTTCTCGAGGTTGCCCGAGTAGGTCAGGGCGTCGTAGACGACGACCTCGGCGCCCTCGAGTCCGGGGTACGCGTCCTGCAGGGTGCGACGGACGAAGTTCGAGCCGATGAAGCCGGCTCCGCCGGTGACGAGGATCTTCACGAGGTCAGGTTCCTTTTCGGAGTCGGTGACGTTGGATCGATGGACGAGTGTAGCGGGGCGTCCCGGAGCAGCAGGTTCCGGCGGGCCTCGACGAGCGCCCAGACCACCGCGACGGCGGCGAGGAGCAGCACCACGACGAAGCCGTACCGGCCGGCGGGCGTCAGGTTCACGAGTCGACCGAGACCGGCGACCGTGACCTGCAGGTGGGTGTTCTCGTAGAAGCCGCGGTAGGCGACCGTCAGGCCGTAGAGCCCGATCACGGGGAAACCCCAGAGCGCGAAGGAACCGACACGGCCGCGCTCCGGTGCGCTCGTCACGAGGTTCCGCCACGCGATCGCGCTGACGGCGATGAGCGGGACGAGCCCGATGAACAGGTATCGGCCCTGTGCGCCGGCGATGAGCTGCGTGTCGTCGTACGAGGAGAAGTTGTTCTGCAGCTGGATCACGAGCGTCAGCGCCGGCAGGACGAGCAGCACGATCGCCGTGCTGCGCTGCGCCGTGCGACGGAACGCCCACCCGACGATCACGGCAAGGGCGATGACGGTCAGGGAGTCCGTGAGGATCTGCGTCATCGGGTAGCGGAGCGCACCGAACTGCCCCCAGAACGACGAGGTGAGGCGGTCCCACTCGACGTTCATGAACTCGCCGAAGTTGGCGCTCGTCTCGCGGCCCCACGGCTTGTCCTGGCGGACGGCGCTCACGCCGTCGGGCTGGAGCGTGCCGAAGAGGACCAGGTTGCGGATCCACCACCACGAGCCGGCCGCGGCGACGATCGCGCCGGCGACGGCGGTCCGGCCGATGCGGGCGCCCCACGACAGGGTCCCGTGGCCGGCGACGAGCAGGGCGATCGCGACGAACGGCACCGTCGGCAGCCCGGTGCCCTTCACCGAGCAGACCGCGGCGACGGCCACCCCGAGCCACACGGCGATGCGCCACCGGTGGTCGCCGGTGAGGGCCCGGGCGGCGAGCCACGAGATCACGGCACCGAGCACGATGACGGGCGCGTCGTTCGTGACGGACGAGCCGATCTGCGCCAGCTGCGGCACGGCGAACAGGGCGAGGACGCCCACGATCGCGGTGCGCGGGGAGCGGGTGACCCGCCGGACGGTCGCCCACGTCAGGAACGGCAGCGGGAGCAGCATCACGACGTCCATCAGGCGCAGGGCCATGACGCCGAGGTCCCAGCGCAGGTGGAAGAACCCGATCGCCTTGAGCACGACCGCACCCACGCCGTAGTAGGTCGGCGGGTGCTGCGACATCTGGTTGACGAAGTCGTGGTTGCCCGGGTTCTCCGCCGTGAGCTGCGCGACGGTCGCACGGTCCGCCGCGGCGACGTTCGTGGACTGCCCCTGCTCGACGTACGTCGTCTTGAGGAGGTCCATGTCGCCCGGCGCCGGCCACCCCTTGTCGAGCGCGAGCTGTTCGGCGGCGTCGAAGTGCGCTGCCTCGTCCGGGGCCGCGAACATCGGCGTCAGGAAGGCCCACAGCGTGAGCAGCAGCGCGAACGCAGCCGTCAGTGCGATGACGGCGCGTCGTTCCCCCCGGGTCACCGGCAGTGCGGCGGTGACCTCAGTCGCCATAGCGCTGGAGTTTCTGCAGGTCGAGCTGTTCCTCGGCCAGCGTGCGGTTGAGCCGGGTGAGGTCGGCGACGACGCCGATCACGATGCTGAGCACCGCGGTGATGAGCAGGACCACCCCGAGGATGATCGACTGCAGGTGGTTGCCGCCGGTGTGCATCGCGAGGAGCACCAGGTACCGGACGAGCGGCCACGCCCCGAGCGCGCCGAGGATCGCCGCGACCCAGAGGAAGAGCGCCATCGGGCGGTACATCAGGTACACGCGGGCGATCGCCGACCCGGACTGGAACATGTGCTGCCAGATGTTCTTGAACAGGCGGGACTCGCGCGTCTTCGGGTTCGTCGTGATCGGGATCGACGCGATCGCCAGGCGCTTGTACCCGGCCTGCACGATCGTCTCCATGCAGTAGCTGAAGCGCGTCACGATGTTCAGGCGGATGAGCGAGTACTTCGAGTACGCGCGGAACCCGCTCGCGGCGTCCGGCAGGTCGAGACCCGCCGCGCGCGAGGCGACCCACGAGCCGAAGCGCTGCATGAGCTTCTTGAACCCGGAGAAGTGCTCGATCGTCCGGGTCTGGCGGTCGCCGATCACGATCTCGGCTTCCTTGCGGAGGATCGGCTGGACCAGCTCGGCGATGTGCGCCTGCGGGTACTGGTTGTCACCGTCGGTGTTCACGACGATGTCGGCACCGTGGAGCAGCGCGTAGTCGACGCCGTCCCGGAACGACCGGGCGAGGCCCATGTTCGTGGTGTGGTGCACGAAGTGCCGGACACCGTGCTCCTTGGCGACCTCGACCGTGCGGTCGGTGCTGCCGTCGTTGATGACCAGGATCTCGATCTCGTCGATGCCGTCGATCTGCTTCGGGATCGAGTCGATGACGCTGGCGAGGGTGTTCTCCTCGTTGAGGCAGGGGATCTGGACGAATAGCTTCACGGGCTCGCTTGGTCTCGTTTCGGGAGTCGGCAGTGCGCAGAACCATGACAGCCTATGCGAACTCGCGCCTTGCTAGGCTTCCCCGGTGCAGATCCGCGAACTGAAGATCCCCGGCGCGTGGGAGTTCACGCCCGTCCAGCACGGCGACGCACGAGGAGCATTCCTCGAGGCGTACCGGGCCGACGTCCTCGAGGAGACGGTCGGCCACCCGCTCGACCTGCGGCAGGTGAACATGTCGATCTCGGCGGCCGGCGTCGCACGGGGCATCCACTACGCCCTCGTCGCACCGAGCCAGGCGAAGTACGTCACCGCCGTCCGCGGGGCGTTCATCGACTACATCGTCGACATCCGCGTCGGCTCCCCGACGTTCGGGCAGTGGGACTCGGTCCGCATCGACGACGTCGACCGCAAGGCGGTGTACCTGTCCGAGGGGCTCGGCCACGCGATCGTCGCGCTCGAGGACCAGTCGACGGTGAACTACCTGGTCAGCGCGCACTACAACCCGGAGCGCGAGAAGGGGATCACGATCCTCGACCCGACCGTGGGGCTCACCCTGCCGGACGGGCTCGGCGAGCCGGTCCTCTCCGAGAAGGACACCAGCGCACCGACCCTCGAGCAGGCTGCCGCCGCAGGGCTGCTCCCCACCTACGAGGAGTGCTTGGCCTACACCGAGTCCCTCCGTACGACGAAGTAACGAAGCAAAGGACGCACCCGTGAAGGGCATCATCCTCGCCGGGGGTTCCGGCACCCGTCTCTGGCCGATCACCAAGGGCATCAGCAAGCAGCTCATGCCGATCTACGACAAGCCGATGGTCTACTACCCGCTGTCGACGCTGATGATGGCCGGCATCCGCGAGGTGCTGGTCATCACGACGCCGGAGTACAACGACCAGTTCCGCGCGCTCCTCGGCGACGGCTCGGCCCTCGGCATGGACATCCAGTACGCCGTGCAGCCGAGCCCGGACGGCCTCGCGCAGGCCTTCGTCATCGGCGAGGACTTCATCGGCGACGACAGCGTCGCGCTGGTCCTCGGCGACAACATCTTCCACGGCACGGGCCTCGGCACGAACCTCCGCAAGAACACCGAGGTCGAGGGCGCGACGATCTTCGCGTACCACGTGGCCGACCCGAAGGCGTACGGCGTCGTCGAGTTCGACGACAGCTTCACCGCGGTCTCCATCGAGGAGAAGCCGACCGAGCCGAAGTCGAACTACGCCGTCCCCGGCCTGTACTTCTACGACAACAAGGTCATCGAGATCGCGAAGACGATCGAGCCGAGCGCCCGCGGGGAGCTCGAGATCTCGACCGTGAACGAGCGCTACCTCGACGCCGGCGAGCTCGGCGTGCAGGTCCTCGACCGCGGCACGGCCTGGCTCGACACCGGCACGTTCGAGTCGATGATGCAGGCGTCCGAGTACGTCAAGGTGATCGAGGACCGTCAGGGCTTCAAGATCGGCTGCATCGAGGAGATCGCCTGGCGCAACGGCTGGATCGACGACGCACAGCTCGCCGACCTCGCCGCCCCGCTCGTCAAGGGCGGCTACGGCGTCTACCTCCAGCGCCTCCTCTCCGCCTAGTCATCCCCGTGGCGCCCGGCTCTGGTTGGTTCGGTCGACGCCGCCGTCGTGACGCGACGCCCTCCGGCCCCGATGCGGTCCAGGAGGCGCGACACCCGTCCGCGACGGCGGCGCCGCCCGAGCGGGTGGCCGGGTTCGACGGCCCGGCGCAGGTCCGGCAGACCGGCGTCACCGTGCTCCTCGTCAGCCGGTCCGACCGGCACGAGCGGTTGCCCGCGATGGTCACCGCTGCCCGGACCGCCTTCGGTCCCGAGGTGGACGTCCGCGCCGTGGCCTACGTCGCGGACGCCTCCCCGGTCCTGCCGTCACCCCGGGGTGTGCCGTGGGTGCGGCCGGACCCCGTCGACGGCATCGGATCGGCCGTGAACGCCGGGGTCGCCGGTGGGGTGCGCGGCGTGCTCGTCGTGGTGGACTCGACGGTGGGCGTCACCGACCAGGACCTCCAGGTGCTCGCCGAGGCCGGTGCGCGCGGTGTGGCGCAGGCCCGGGTCTGGCTCGCCGACGGTTCCGCACGCCACGGGGCCAGGCTCCTCCGGCCCGGGGCGCTGCCCTGGAGCGACGACACCGCGTCGGTCGTGCCCGGCGCCGACGGACTCCGGTCGACGATCCTCACCGCACGCGACACCGCAGCCGCTGCGACCGTCTTCGCCGCGGACCAACCCGCACTGGCGATGCCCGGACGTGCGCTGGTACCGGCACCGTGCCTCCCGGACGAACGCACCACGCTGTCGGCCTGGAGCCGCGCGGTCGCGGACCGCACCGATCGTGACGTCGCGCTCGTCTGGGCGCTCGAGCGCTCGGACGAGGCGGGGCGCACCGTCGACGCGGCGACCGTCGACGCCGTCTCGGGGTGGCGTGACCGCGCCGTCGACGGGAACGGCTCGGTCGTGGCCGGGCCACCGGTGCCGCCGTGGGGTGCTCGGCCCGTGACGCCCGTGGCCTCGACGGTGCCGGCCACCGAGCAGCTCGCGTGGTCGCTGAAGATCGCCGCGCCCGCCGGACCCGAGGGTGACGGGTGGGGCGACGTGCACTTCGCCGCCGAGCTGGCCGCCGCGCTCGAGCGGCTCGGACAGCGGGTCCGCGTCGACCGCCGGGACGCCCACGTGCGGGACGACGACGGCGCGGACGACGTGACGCTCGTCGTGCGGGGGCTCGACCGGGTGCCGCCGAACCCGGCGTCCGTGAACCTGCTCTGGGTGATCAGCCACCCGGACGACGTCGCGGACACCGAACTGCGGTCGTTCGACCGGGCGTTCGCCGCGGGTCCGGCGTGGGCCGCAGCGGCGAGTGCGCGGTCGGGCGTGCCGGTCGGGATGCTGCTGCAGGCGACCGACCCGGCGGTGTTCCACCCGGGCGTGTCGTCGGGGCCGGACGCCGGCCGCGTCGTCTTCGTCGGCTCCACCCGCGGCGCCGCTCGCCCCGTCGTCGCGGACGCGGTCGCACTCGGTGCCGACCTGCGCGTGCACGGGCCCGGGTGGGAGGACGTCGTGCCGGAGTCGTCCCTCGGGGCGCCGTCGTTGTCCCGCGCCGAGGTGGCCCGTGCCTACGCGTCGGCCCGTGTCGTGCTGAACGACCACTGGCCGGACATGGCCGCCGGGGGGTTCGTGTCGAACCGGGTGCTCGACGTCCTGGCCGCCGGGGGAGTCGTCGTGACCGACCCCGTCGTCGGGCTCGGCGAGGTGCTCGACGTGCCGACGCTGGCGGTGGCGGGGTCGCGGGAGGACCTCGCGGCGCTGCTCGACCCGGCGTACCCGTGGCCCGCCGAGGCCTCGCGGGCCGAGGTGGCCGCGCGCATCGCCGCCGAGCACTCCTTCGATGCCCGTGCCCGCGTGCTGCTCGACGCCGCGCGCGCCGAGCGCGCGCGCCTGCGGCGCTGAGCGCGCCGCGGGCCGCGGCCGCCTGCGGCGCCGCGCCGCGGCTGCCGCCGCCGCGGCGTCGAACCACGTTCGCGACGTCGAACCAGGCCGCGCTCCTGGTTCGACGTCGGATTCGTGGTTCGACGCGGGCGCGGCTGCGCCGCCGCACAACCAAAGCCGCTCCGAACCGCGGGAAGGCGCGGCGCGCAGTGGTTTTGGTTTTGCGCTGCGCAGCGGCGCCGCGCGCTACTTGCGCGTCACCCAGCGCGCCCGGACGGCGAGCCCCACACGCAGCATCGCCCGCAGCGGCCACAGCCACCACGCCCGGTACTTCCGCGACAGGAACCGGTAGGCGCTCCGGTGGTGCTCGATCTCCATGCGGCGCCGGTTCGACGAGGTCGAGTGCGCCCCGGTGTGCGTGACCACGGCGGTCGGCACGTACACGTTCGCCCGCCCGGCGAGCCCCACGCGCTGCCCGAGGTCGACGTCCTCGAAGTACATGAAGTACGACTCGTCGAAGCCCCCGAGCTCGCGGAACAGCGACGTCCGGATGAGGAAGCACGCCCCGGACAGCCAGCCGGCCTCGCGCTCGACGACCTGGGTGGTGGACCAGTACCGCTGGCTCCACGGGTTCGCCGGCCAGAAGCGCGAGAACGCCGCGTGGCCGAGGCCGGTCCGGAGCGACGGGAGTTGGCGCGCCGAGGGGTAGGTGTCGCCCTGCTCGTCGAGGATCCGCGGACCGAACGACCCGCCGGACGGCAGACGGTCCGCAGCCGCGACGAGCTCGTCGATCGAGCCCGGCGCGAGGACCACGTCGGGGTTCGTGACGAGCAGGAACTCCGGCCGGACGTCGGGGAGCACGTCGTCGAGCGCGCTGAGGGCCGCGTCGATCCCGCCGCCGTAGCCACGGTTGCCCCCGGAGGACACCACGACGGCGCCGTACGACTCGCCGATCGCCCGCAGTGCGTCGAGGTCGGCCGAGCCGTTGTCCGCGATCACCACGGCCACGGGGTCACTGGACGCCGCCTCGATGCTCGCGAGGAACGGTCGGATCGTCTCACCGGTGTTGTACGTGACGGTGAGCACCGCGACCCGGGTCATCGGACACCCCCGGAGGCGCCACGAGCGACGGCCGCGTACGCATCGACGTGCACGGCGGCCGTGGCCTCCCACGTGAACGAGGAGGCCCGGCGGAGTGCGGCCGCCCGGTGTGACGCGACGAGCGCGGGGTCGTCGAGCAGCGAGGCCATCGCCGCCCCCAGCGCCGACGTGTCGGGCTCGGTGTAGACGGCGGCGTCGCCCCCCACCTCGGGCAGCGACAGGCGCCTGGTGGTGAGCACGCACGCGCCGGTCGCCATCGCCTCGACCACCGGCAGGCCGAAGCCCTCGCCGAGGGACGGGTACACGACGAACTCCGCGCCGCCGAGGAAGCCGGAGAGGTCCTCGAGCGGGAGGTACCCGGCCTCGATGACGTGGTCGGCGTCCTGCAGCGCGTCGAGCCGTGCGATCGCGGCCTCGTCCCAGCCGCGGGCACCGGAGAGCACCAGCCAGGGCGTGTCCGACCCCGTGACCGCATGGGCGTCGCGGACCGCGGCATAGGCGTCGAGCAGTGCGGTGACGTTCTTGCGCGGTTCGATCGTGCCGAGGAACGCGATCCAGGACGCGTCGTCGGGGAGCGTCGCGGCGATGCGGGCGTCCTCGACCTCGGCGGTGGACGGCTCGTGGAAGACGCTCCGGTCGACCCCGAGCGGCGCGACCCGGACGTCCGCACGGATGCCGGACACCACGCGGGCAGCCTCGGTCGCGGTGGCGGCGCTCGGCACGATGACGACCGGACGGGTCCGGAGCGATCGGCGGCTCCACCAGGTGAAGAACGTGCGCTTCAGGCGGGAGTGCCACTCGGGGTTCGAGAAGAACGTGGCGTCGTGCAGCGTCACCACGGAGCCGCGGCGCCACGAGAACGGGAACGTGTAGTGCGGGGAGTGCAGCACCGCCGCGCCGATCCGCCGACCGAGTGCCGGCAGCCCGGTCTGCTCCCAGAGGAAGCGCAGCGGCACGGAGTCGGTCCACGCCGGTGCCGTGTGCAGCGTCACGTGCGGTGCCACGTCGCGGAAGTGCGCGGCGTGCACGGGCCGGACGACGAGGTGCACGTCGAGCGACGGGTCGGTGAGGTGCGACGCGACCCCCTCGATGTAGCGTCCGACACCGCCGAGGTTGCGCGGTACCGCGGTCCCGTCGATGAGGACGGTGAGCTGCGGCACGCGAGGTTCCTTCCGGCCGGGGACGCCGCGGCCGGGACCGTCGACGGGGGAGTCCCCAGGATAGCCCGCTCCGCTCATGCGTCCGGGTCCACGGCGCTCCGCGGGACGGACGCGACCCGCGTCTCACGGAGCCGCCGCGCGAGGTGCGCGGGGAGGTGCCCCGTCACGTCGGCCAGTGCTGCCAGGACGAGCCGCGCCTCCCGTCGGGTGCGACCGGAACGCAGCCCGACCAGGCCGCGCGCGGTCGTCCGGACCGCAGCCCGCACGACCGTCGGCCACGGCGCGTGCCACAGGGCGACGACCAGCCGGTTGCGGGCGTTGCGGAAGACGAACAGGTCGCTCTGCACGCCGGACGACGCCGAGTGGTCGTGCTCGACGACCGCCTCGGCCGCGTACTCGACGCGCCATCCGCGGCGGCGGAGCCGCCAGGCGAGCTCGGTGTCCTCGTAGTACATGAACAGCGACTCGTCGAGGAGTCCGACGTCGTCGAGCGCGGCCTTCCGGAGCGCGGAGGCGCCGCCCGAGAACCCGAACACGTCGCGGTCCGCCGCCTGGTCGGCCGCGCCGAACCAGTCGCGGTCCATGCCGTTGCCGTCGCGGTCGACCCGCACGCCGGTCGAGTTGAGCCGGACCTCGCCGTCGGCGTCGGGCACCCACAGGTGGCCGGTGTGGTCGCGCAACGCCCGTCCGGCGGGGGCCGGGGCACCGGCCTGGAGGCGCGACCAGCGCCCGGCGAGCACGATGCGGCCCGTCACGGCCGCCACGGCCGCAGGGGCGGCGTCGAGGTGGTCGCGGAGGGCCGCGACGAAGCCCGGAGCCGGCTCGGCGTCGTTGTTGAGGAGGACGACGACGTCGGCGTCCGCGTGCCGGATGCCCGTGTTCGCGCCCGCGGCGAACCCGCCGTTGGTGTCGCGGACCAGCACCGTCGCCTCGGGCAGCTCGCGGCGGAGCACGGCGACGGAGTCGTCCGACGACCCGTTGTCGACCACGATGACCTGGTCGGCCGCGCCGTCGTCGAGCACGGCGCGGGCGGCCCGGGTCGTGAGGTCCGCACGGTTCCAGTTGACGACGACGACCGCGGTGCGGGAGGCGCCGTCGGTGGGCGTCAGCCGAGCTCCTCGATGGAGGGCTTCGCGTAGACGCTGCCGACGGCGTCGCCGAACGACGGGACCTCGAACGAGTCACACTCCGGCAGGTCGTGCAGGTGCCGCCCGGCGGAGTCCATCATCGACACGTTGATGAAGTACTTGCCGGTGCCGAAGTTCGTGTCCGTGATCCGGAGGCGGAGCTTCCGGCGCCCGTGCAGCGGCTGGAGCGTGACGCCCATGATGCCGGTGGTGGTGCCGTAGACGACCTGACCGGCGGTGTTGTTGATCTGGACGGCGGCCTCCCAGTCGGCGACGCCGTCGAGGTGCTCGAACTCCATGTCCACGACGAGGTCGTCACCGGGCGTGACGGGTGCGCGGTGCTCCTTGCCGTCGGCGTGCACGGTCGCCCCGAGGACCGTGCCGCGGCCCACGGCGACGTCGGCGCTGAGCTCGCCGGACCGGCGCTCCTCGAGCACGTCACGGAACTTGCTGACCGCCTGGACGGCGTCCCCGTCGTGCAGGACCTTGCCCTTGTTGAGCAGCACGACCCGGTCGCACATCTCCTGCACCTGGCTGAGCGAGTGCGTGACGATGATGATCGTCTTGCCCTGCTCCTGGAACGAGCGGATGCGGTCGAGGCACTTGCGCTGGAACGCCTCGTCGCCGACGGCGAGGACCTCGTCGACGAGCAGCACGTCGGGGTCGGTGTGCACGGCCACGGCGAACGCGAGTCGCACGTACATGCCGGAGCTGTAGAACTTCACCTGGGTGTCGATGAAGTCGCCGATGCCGGAGAACGCGAGGATGTCATCGAACCGCGCCTCGGTCTCCTTGCGGCTCAGACCGAGCAGCGCCGCGTTGAGGTAGACGTTCTCGCGGCCGGACAGGTCCGGGTGGAAGCCGGCGCCGAGCTCGAGCAGCGCGGCCAGCCGCCCCCGGCGCGAGACGGTGCCGGACGTCGGCTGGATGATGCCGCCGATGGCCTTGAGCAGCGTCGACTTGCCGGAGCCGTTCTGGCCGATGAGGCCGACGGTGGTCCCGGCCTGGATCGACACGGTGACGTCGTCGAGCGCCCAGAAGTCCTGGCGGTGCTTGCGACCGGCGCGGCCGAGCGTGACGATCCGCTCGCGGATGGTGTTGTCCTTGCGGACGGTGAAGCGCTTGCGGACGTGGTCGATGACGATGACGTCGGGGCGCTCGTCGCCGCGCTGCTGGGCGGTGGGTGCGACGGGGGTGCTGATGGCCATGGGTCTAGAGCTCCTGCGCGAAGTTGCCCTGCAGGCGCGAGAACACGCGCTGCGCGCCGATGAGGCAGAACAGGCCGATGACGAACGCGATGCCGAGTCGGAGCATGAGGTGGTCGGGGTAGACGACCTTCGCCGGGTCGTGCAGCCAGATGGCGTTCTGCATGCCGAGGACGGACAGCGTGAGGGGGTTGTTCGTGTAGACGGTCAGGATCCACTGGACGTGCAGCTCCTTGAGGACCATCGAGTACGAGTACACGATCGGCGATCCCCACAGCAGCACCATCAGGCCGACGTCGATGACGAACTGCACGTCCCGCAGGTACACGTTGAGCGCGGAGAGGACGAGCCCGATGGCCGCGCCGTAGACGACGATCACGGCGAGGGACGGCACCAGGTACACCAGGCCCTCGTGCAACGGGAACGCACCGAGCACCAGCGTCGCCACGATCAGGATGACGAACTGGATGGCGTAGTTGACCAGGGCGGCCCCGACGCTCGCGAGCGGGAAGACCTCGCGCGGGACGTAGACCTTCTTGATGAGGCCGCTGTTGCCGACGATCGAGCCGGTCGACCCCGCGACGATCTCGCTGAAGAGCGTGTACGCGCCGAGTCCGGTGAAGACGTAGATCGCGAAGTTGTCGATGCCGTGCGCGGCGCCGAGCACCTTGCCGATGACGAAGTAGTAGATGAGGAGCTGGGTCAGCGGGCGCACCAGCGTCCACACGAACCCGAGCGCCGAGTCCTTGTACCGCGCCTTGAGGTCGCGGCGCACGAGCATGCCGAGCATCTCGCGCTGCCGGAAGACGTCGCGCAGTTCTCGCCAGGTTCCTCGGATGGCACTCGTCGGAGCGCCGACCACGACCAGGGGCTCCTTCGCGAGCGCGGCCATGCGGGCTTGATCGACCATGTGTCTCTTCGTTCGTGGGGGCAGGACCGGAACAGCATACTCATCGCATCACCCAGGACGCCGGTGCGCGCTGCGGACCGGGCGACACCTGTCGTCCGCCCCCGTGCGGGGGTGAATGTGCGCGGATTGAACCCTCAACCTTCACTTTGGGGTTACCGTTGACGCAACCCGGACCCTTGTCAACATCCACAGGACGGCCCGTCAGCATGCACTTCGCGTCACGGCCGATCGCTGCGTTCGCGGTGGTCGGTGTTCTCAGTCTCCTCGCGGCGGGTTGTTCCGCCACGAGTGACGACGACCCCACCGCGTCGCCCACGCGGTCCGCCTCACCGACTCCGACCGCATCGGCGACCGCGACGTCCGGCCCCTCGTCGACCCCGTCGCCGAGCAGCTCCGACGACGCGGACGACAGCCCCTCGGCGTTCCCGGGCTCCGGCCAGACGACCGAGCCCGACGACGACCCGTCGGACTTCCCGGCCACCGCCGTCGTCACCTACGCCGGGTGGGACACGGGCAGCCGGACGCTCCAGGCCGGTGGACTCGTCTCCGGCACGACGAACACGTCGGGCACCTGCACGTTCACCGCGACGAAGAGCGGTGTCACCCGGACCCTGACCAGCACGGCGGAGGCGAGCGCGTCCTCCGTGAACTGCGCGCAGGTGTCCTTCCCGGCGGCCCAGGTGTCCAGCGGCACCTGGTCCATCACCCTCGACTACCGGGTCGGCGCGCAGTCGACCACGTCCGACCCGATGACGGCGGAGGTGCCGTGATGCGATCCATCCGAACCGACGGGCGACGACGCCCGCTGCGGTCGTCCCTCGCCCTCGTGGCCGCCCTCGCGGTCGCCGTGAGCGGCCTGACCTTCGGCACGGTGCTGTCCGAGCAGACGACGACGGAGTCCGCCTCGGCCGCGACCGCCGCGTCGTTCGACCCGGGCAACATCATCAGCGACGTGAACTTCTACAACGGGTCGGCGATGAGCTCGTCGTCCGTGCAGTCGTTCCTCAACAGCGTCGCGCCGAACTGCAAGCAGGCATCGGGCGGCCCGGCGTGCCTCAAGAACTTCTCGCAGAACATGAGCGGCATCGCCGCCGTGTCCGGTCGGTGCTCCGCGATCAACGGCGGCGTGAAGTCGGCGGCCACGGTCATCGCGCAGGTCGGCGCCGCGTGCGGCATCAGCCAGAAGGTCCTGCTCGTCCTGCTGCAGAAGGAGCAGGGCATCGTCACGACGAACAGCCCGACGAGCTACATGTACCTGCACGCCACCGGCTTCGCGTGCCCGGACACCGCGCCGTGCGACCCGAAGTACTACGGCTTCGGCCAGCAGGTGTACGCCGCCGCGCTGCAGTTCAAGCGCTACCAGGCCTCGCCGACGTCCTGGGCGTACCAGGCCGGCCGCAACAACTCGATCCTCTACAACCCGAACGCCGCGTGCGGTCGGAAGACGGTCTACATCAAGAACCAGGCGACCGCCGGGCTGTACATCTACACGCCGTACACCCCGAACGCCGCCGCGATGTCGAACCTCTACGGCACGGGTGACGGCTGCTCGGCGTACGGCAACCGGAACTTCTGGCGCATGTACACCGACTGGTTCGGCTCGCCCACCGGTGGCAGCTCGCCCGCCGGGCACGTCGACTCCGCGACCGCCGGGTTCCGCCAGGTCACGGTGGGCGGCTGGGCGTACGACCCCGACGTCGCGACGAGCCCGATCCGGGTGGCGTTCTACGTGGACGGCGTCGGCAAGAAGACCATCACGGCCGACGGGGCGCGTTCCGACCTGGGCAGCCAGCTCGGCGCCGGCAACACCAGCCACGGGTTCTCGACGACCCTGACCGGGATCTCCGGCGGCAGCCACAACGTCTGCGTGTTCGGCATCAACCAGGGCGCCGGTGCCAACGCACTGCTCGGCTGCCAGCAGGTGACCGTCCGGACCGGGGCGCCGTTCGGCAAGCTCGACCAGGCCACCCTCGCGGCGGACAAGCTCAGCGTCCGCGGCTGGGCGATCGACCCGGACACGAAGTCCTCGATCCCCGTGCAGCTCCGCGTGGACGGCGTGGCGAAGAAGGCCTGGACCGCCAGCGCCTCGCGCACCGACGTCGGGAAGATCTACTCGGGCTGGGGCGACGCGCACGGCTACTCGGCGACGATCAGCGGCATCGGTGCCGGGAAGCACACGATCAGCACGTGGGCGAAGGACACCTCCACGGGCAAGTGGACGCAGCTCGGGGCGAAGACCGTGACGAAGGCGAGCGGTTCGCCGTGGATCGTCATCGACGAGGCATCGTCGACCGCTCCGGGCAAGCTCAAGATCCGCGGCTGGACGGCCGACCCGGACACGATCGCGCCGCTGCGCGTCCACCTGTACCTGGACGGCAAGGCCCTGACCTCGTTCACGGCCGACCAGACCAAGGCGGGCCTCGACAAGGCACTGCCCGGCTACGGTGACGACCACGCGATCCTGTTCACCCGCAGCAGCGTCCCGGCCGGGAAGCACCAGCTCTGCATCATCGCGATCAACGTGGGCCCCGGCGGCAACAGCAACGTCTGCACGACGTTCCAGACGCCGACCGGCCCGCCGAAGGTGAAGATCGAGTCCGGTTCGTCGCCGACGCTCGGCTCGCTGCAGGTCAGCGGCTACGCGGTCGACCCCGACACGGTGCAGCCGATCGGTGTGACGTACACGGTCGACGGCAAGAAGATCACCACCGGCACGGCCGACCAGGCCAGCGCCACGGCGGCGAAGGCGTACCCCGGGTACTACTCGAAGCACGGCTTCCAGGCCACGCTCACCGGCATCGGCCCGGGCAAGCACACCGTGTGCGTCGTCGGGACGAACGTCGGGGGCGGGAAGGACGCCAGCGCCTGCAGCACGGTCGCGATGACCTCCGGCAACCCGGTCCTGCTGCTCGACGAGGTCTCCTCGCCCGCGGCCGGCCAGGTCAAGGTGCGCGGCTGGACGATCGACCCGGACACCGCGTCCCCGATCCAGGTGCACGTGTACGTGAACGGCGCCGGCGCGAAGTCGCTCACCGCGAACGAGGCGAAGGCGTCGCTCGCCACCACCTACGGCGGGTACGGCGCGAACCACTCGTTCTCGACGACCGTGTCCGGCTACAGGGCGGGCAGCACGCAGGTCTGCGTCTACGCGATGAACACCGGCGCGGGAGCGAACACCACGCTGTGCCGGACGATCACGGTGAAGTAGTGCGCTCACGGTCCGACGGACCACGATGCGAGACGGGAGGCGCCCCACCAGCCGGTGGGGCGCCTCCCGTCTC